>NZ_VKJN01000004.1:0-353695 GCF_007197875.1 Brevibacillus sp. LEMMJ03
CCCCATAAAGAATATCCCCTCCAAATAAACAGTAATGGTCTTTCTTTTTACTGTCTACTTAAAGGGGATAATATCAAACAACTGTGGGAGGGCTTTTTTACCGCTAAATTTTATTTAAAAGGGGAGAAAAGATGATTGTTTATTATTACAGTCATCCTTCCTTTTGCTTTCCATGACGCGGTTGTCCTTCCTTTTGTTTTCCAGTACTCGGTTGATAATTATACTATGCCCTTCGGAATAATGAAATAGTGCCAAATTCCAAGCTGTATTATCCTTAACACTTTCATATTGGAGGCCATTAATTCCTGCTACTGCGCAACATTGTGCGAGGAAATTAGGAAAAATGTATTCTCTCGTAATAGCACCTTCATTTAGAGAGGGCATTGTTACAAGATCTTTGATATCGAGATCTCGTACATCCCAGACCTCAATGTTTTTTACTAGAACAAACTCAGCAATTTCTGCAACATCGTGTTCCCGATTACCAAGTTTGATTTCTTCCAAGGTAACTTCCTGTGAACTTGTTAGATATAAAACCGGTACACCGATAGGATTAAAACGGCCGTGGCTGGGAATTCCTACTGGTGGTGCCCACAACTCATCAGGTCTATATGGAACGTTACGTATGCTATTGTCTCTGGCACGAGCTCGGTAGAAAATAGTACCTTGTAACATTGTACAAATACCTGGAATATTTCGGTGATATATTTGATCAAATATTTTCTGGCCAATAGGATGATGAATTCCCAGCATGGGATATTTCAACAGAAATTCAGCAAATATACTTGCTTCATCTCGTCTAATGTCGAAGGTACGTAGTGCAATATCCAAAAAATCTGAATACCAGAGTTTAACATCATCCTGTGTAACAAATGCTCCATATGTTCCTATATAGTTACCGCAATGACATTGCAGTCTTTCAGCCACTTCATCGCTGATATCGTCTGGAACCTGATATTCTGCACACAATTCGTGACCTTCACGTAAATTGTCCGGATTACCATGGTGATATTCATACGCTATTGGCCCATCATCACAATCGCTACATGCTATAATATCCTTGCTTAAATGTTCTGCTATTATGTCGATTATTTCTTCCTTGACATAATCTTCATCATCAAAAATTATATCCCCTAAAGAGAGTGAACTCTTACAGTTAGGACAACAAAGTCCATGAATTCTTTCTCTCCACTCTCCAGGATCAATTCCTTCTTCTTTGAAAACCTGCCAAATGAATCGTACTGAATTAAGGTGTATTGATGGCAGAAGATTATATGTAAATTCAAACAATTCTATAAGGCAGTTCTTACAGCCGGCGATATCCATAGATAATTCCATTTTATTTTGATCCCACATAGTAATATCCTCACAACTCTAATATTGATTAGCGCTGTATGATTTGCAAAGAATTGTACATGAATATTATACCATGTTCATATCGACGACTTATATTTTTTGCACGTTCTCATATAGTTTGTATTTAGGCTAAGAACATGACGTACCTCCTTCAATTCCCCCAATACGGTGGGGGATTATTTTTTTGCTTGTTGAGGCATCATGGTGAAAGGAGGGAGCTGCCCATGTGTGGACGGTTTACGCTTGTCACAGACCCGGAAAAACTGATGAGTCGATTTCACCTGCAGGAGATCCCGTTTGATCTGAAGCCGAGGTACAACATCGCCCCCGGCCAGCAGATCCCGGCCATTCTTGCCGACGGCGGACGCCGCAGAATTGGCTAATTGCGTTGAGGACTGCTTCCATCTCGGGAAAAGGACGAAAAGAGACATCAAGATGGGCGGAAGATAGATAACTTATTTGGCTCAATGCGGATGATACTGCCGGAACACAAGGCGAAAATCCAACGTATGAACGCGGAAAGTCCGGCGTATGACTAAGCGATTAAAACAGAAACGGTGACGTAGATATTGGAGGAGAGAATGAAAATAAAATCCACAGTGAATAGTTACTGAGCTGTAATCAGAGGTAGAGCAAAAAGCCCGGAGAAACTCTATTATTGAATAACTCAACATGTTTTACAGCAAACGTAATCAGCCAAGATGCGCCCATAATAATTGAAGTATATGTAAAGTTGGTCTTAACCTCGTGTAAAGAGAAATGTAGAATACTTACATTTAGTACTAAAGTACTATTTTCATCTATAGCATATTTATAGTAAATTTTGGATTGTGTACCAAAAGGGTTCTTTTTGGAACAAGTAGTAATGATTTGTAAAAAAACAAACAAGGAGAGTACTTTTTATGATTGCGAAACGCTTTGGGATTATGGTCCTTATGTTTTCACTAATCTTACAGCTTCTAAGCCCTTATGTTAGTAAAGCAAGTGCCGCTTCAATTCATGAAGATACGCATAATTATGATTCGGTTGATTATTTTTATAATATCAATGATTCTGACGAGGGCCAAGATACTACTCAAGAACAGGGTAATGGAGATGTTACTAGTATCAATGATTCAAATGTAGATGATTTGAATGAAAATCAAAGCCAAGATGAAGAAAGTCAAGTTCAAGAAGAAAAACAAAACCAAGATCGGGTAGATGAAGAAGATGTTATCGAGGGAGAAAACAATGATAATGATGTCCCTAATGATATAGAGAAGAATGTTAGTCTAAGGGCTACGAAAGAAACAATCACCTTATATAAAGGGGAGAGCTATTGGTTTATAGAATCGCCTACCGGAAGCGCAGCCTATATTAATAATGATGCTTCTAAAAAGGACGGTAAATACTTTGATTACATAACTTATGATAAAGATGGAAAAATAAAACGACAAGGGCTGAATACTGATAATGAACCATATATAACCTTAGGTGAACGAGCACTTATTACAGTTACTTCAGAATTGCCAGTTACTTTCACATATTATCCTGTTAAAACATCTGTTGAACCAAGTACAAACCCAGCCCTCGTAAAAGCTTCTTCAAGCTATGGTCAAAGTTTTATCTTTATAAATGAGAGTGACATTGAAGGTATCTTAGAAAACGATGCATCATCGACTAAAAAATATGATTTTTCAGTATATGATGAGAATGGTGATTTGGTTGATTACGCTGCGGATTCATTTGCGAAGCCAGTAGTACCCCCTGGTGGGAAAATTGTCGTTACCAACAGGTCTGACCAAACGATTACGTTTGGAGGAGGTTATGAACTCTTTAATGTAAACGATTCGGACGAGGAAGCATTAATAAGGCAAGAGATTGTTAGCGGACAAAGTTACAGTTTTATAAATACGAGTACTACGTCTAAAGTACTTATAAATGATGCTTCTTCGTCAGAAAATAAAATGTTTGATTATGCTTTATACAATAGTGATGGCACAGCTAAAAATGAAGGCATAGATAACACATCCGATCCGTCTATACCTACAGGGGGAAAAATTGTTGTAACGGTAGAAGATGGTAACCCAGTTACTTTTGTTTATCATCCAATGGTATTTAAATGTGATGTAAGCGAAGATCCTGCATTGCTAAAAATAACCTTAAATAAAAATGAAAGCTATTCTTTTACAAACATAGGAGACACAGTTATTTATCTTGAAAATAACGCAGACGCTACGAAAAGGTTTGATTATACATTATATGATCGAGATGGGGTTATTATAAAGCAAGCATCAAATGCAAATGCAAGGCCCTCGATTCCAGCGGGTGGTAGAATTGTAGTAACGACAGTTTCTGATCAACCAATAACGTATTATGGCTATTATAAACTTTTATATGGGGATACCACCACAGAACCAGCATTACGTAGAGTCACTGTAAGTAAAGGAGAAAGTTATGTTTTTACAAATATAACAACCACATCCAAACAAATCAAAAACGATGGGGTTACTCCTTCTAAGACGTTTGACTATGCCATCTACCTCAGTGATGGCACAGGATATAAATTAGATTACAATTCAGTGACAGAATATTATATTCCCTCAGGTGCAAAAATGGTAGTCACTACCGTGAGTGATGAACCAGTCACTTTTATTTATAATCAGGAATTCTTTGTATCTGAAAAATCGCTTAATCCATCATTATTTAAGAAGACAATAAATAATGGTGATACGCTATCACTTTATAACCATAGTGGGAAAGACGCACAAATTAAAAACAACGCATCTACTACAAATAAATATGATTACACTTTAATTGACGACGAAGGTAATATCATTAAAGAAGTGAAAGATACTTTAGAAGAACCATTTGTCCCGTCAAAGGGTAGGATAACAGTAACCCCCAAGAATGCTCCTGTGACATTCTACACATTCTACGAACTTTTTACAGAATTTAATAATGATGATATGGATGGCGATGGAATAAGTGATGATATCGAGATAACAGGGATTCGAATTGGTTACCAGGGGCACTATATTAGAACAATTACTACTGATCCAACCCAATGGGATACCGACGGAGATGGAATAAATGATGGTGCGGAATTATTAGAACTCAAATACTACAACAGCGATGGTAACTTTTACGAAGCAATAGACGATCCTACTTCATCTGTGAATGGTTCGTTAGTAGAGGGAGTACTCTTCGATATCCCTATTCTTTACGATTATCAGTCTGATGACATTGAAACAATAAAGGCCATCCTCCTGCAGATTGAAAATTATAAAGACAAGTTGAAGCAATATCATGAAGATATAATTGGGTACGCTAACTCCGATTCCTTAAGCAGTTTGGGAAAAGATCAAGTGCTTGATTATGTGTTTAAAATTGACAATGCTGCCGTCTCATTCTATACACTAACCGAAACGTTGGTTACAAGAATAATATCAACAGGAAACGTATTGGATTGGAACTGGCTCATTGAAAATGATATCGAATATATGACGACTTATGGAGAAGATAATACTCCATCAGCGAGAAGTAGTGGTGTCAGCAACTGGCTTGCTGTTTTTGGAACTGAGGTTCATCAGCAAGTTTTTAAGAAATTTGAGAGTGACCCACGTATTCGCCCACATGGCATTACCAATACTCAAATTGCAAATACAAAATTAAGGCCTGACATGGTTTATGATACTGGTTATTACGGTAATATGAACTATGTAGAAATATTTGAGTTAAAACCGATAACCTGGAGTCTTTACGTGAACCCAAAAAATTACGCACTTGCTCAGGCTCAGTTAAAAAAATATATCTCTGCCTATAAAATAACTTATCCAAACAAGAATGTAGCTCCTGGTACAATAGCCACGTGGGACGTCATTTATCATGTGGTAGACATACCAAAATATAAAACTGCAGTTGTCCTATATCAATTCGATAATCAACCAGGCATGGTATATTACGCGCAGTTTCGATCTGACCGTACTCACATAGACAAATATGTGGTAAAGATGAACCGAAAGAAATATACAACTACTATCAACGGCAAAAAAGTAGAAGTAGAAACAATCGCGAAGGATACGCGAACAGGAAAAGTGGCTGCCATAGCCATGATTGGAGGAGCGACCATTATTATCATCGGAACGATTGCGGAGGACATTTTTACAGCTGGAACAGGAGTAGCAGATGATCCGGCATCATTTGCTGCGGCAGGGGGACTCCTGCAAAATGCGATTACAATTTTACGTACGGCGCCATAAACGAAACCTGGCAAGCCCCCTCTTGCCGGGAATGTTTAGGAGGGGAATTTTTTTGAGCGAATTCACGTTTGCCATTCTTGTCAAGGAAGTAAACAAAAGGAAGATAAACAGCGCAGTCCGTAAATGGAAAGCACCGTCTTGCCTGTTTCCCGCCAACGAAACATGGTATGCGGTTGTCACGGAAGATGGAGCGGAAAACGGATCGGAACAGGCGCGACAATTATCGGCTGAGCTGAACACCCATTCGTTTTCCTTCGTCCATGCAGAGGATTACGGATGGCACTATGAGCTGTATGAAAATGGCGAGCGAAAGGGAACGCTGGAGTTCAACTATGAAACATGCGATCACAGTAACATTGACGATGCGAATGTTCCCCTTTTAAAGAAACTGGCCATTGATGAAGTAGCGCTGGGACGCCTGGAGCGCGTTCTTGGCGCCAGAACTCCTCAGGCGGAAGATCTGTTGCACAGCGTTGAGCATTTCAAGCAGGCGTTGGGATTCGAAAAGATTTCCTGGATTTCGTATGAGTACGTGTCCACCATGTCCAAACGCCAGCTTGACGAAATAGGGGCAACCTTCATCAAACCAGCCACAAAGAGATTCTTGGCAGACAAAGTTATTGTCGAAATGCTCGATGAACCGTTACGTCACATGGGGTATGTCTACGAGGAACGACCAGAAATGAGTGACTGGCTGTACTTTGTCAAACGTGAAAACGGCTTTGATTACGGATTGATCATCGATATGACGCATAAGAATACAATCGAGCCCAGACTCTTTACCCCTCGCAACACCGGGGCAAACATGTTCTATATAGCTATGAGGGGATTAAAAAGGTTCGAGTATGCGAATGAACATGAGCTGCGCCAGCACCTTGAGGAAATCGTGCGGGTGTTTCAGCAAACAGGTGATCCGTGGCTGAAAAAGAACAGGATCGAGATCTTTGATGCCAACCCCCTTTATGTAGAGATGGCTGATCCATTTATGGCGGAATACTCGTTTCAACGCATACACATGGATGATCATATTCTGTTTGGCGGCAAGGCGATTTACCAAGGCAATCGGATGCAGATTGAATTTACACATTTTCCCCAAATAGCCAGTATCGTTACGTATCTGGTCGAGGAGACAGAGAAAAGGTCCTTACAGGATTTTTTAGTGGAACACAGAGACACATTACCGGTCGATATCAGAACCATTCATTTCTCGTTTCAAAATCGGGATGAATTTGTACAGGCGCTGGAGCGTACCTTTGATTTTCTGCGTTTTTATTTCAAACAGAAACAGGCAGATTGACGGATTTATCGTCAGGTAGTAGCTTGCCTGGGCTGTTGGAGAATGGTGAACCAGACCAACAACCCACGCGGGAAATGTGATGGGGAACTGCTGAAGGGATGTGCGAGAAGAAACTCTATAACTTTCCCTGCAATTTTACAGCGTCAAGCGTCGAACAAAGCATCAAGGCCCTTCTCGACCGAGGAGGGCCTTGATGTTAATGCAAAATAGCTAAGAATGTATTAAGGTGCTCCATATATTTTTCGGAAGGCCGGTACTCATCTTTCTCCCATCCTAATATCATACTCGGACTCAACCCAAAAATCTCTCCAAATTCTCTTTTGTTATATCCATGATACAGTCGAGCCTTCTTGATCCGCTGGCCTAGTGTATGTTCCGGAAGGTTCTCAAAACAACCAAGGTAAGCGATTGACACTCCCAATGCTTCAGATAATCTTCTAAGATTAGGCGGGCTTACTGTTGACTTGTTCTGTTCGGCCAGACGAAGAGATCGGACACTGAGACCGGTTGCAGCAGCAAGATCGACAAGCAACATGTTTTTCGCTAAGCGAGCACGTCTTATGCGTCCACCTGGTGAATCATCTTCTGGCAATGCAGGTGACGTTGAAGTTTCCCTGTGAATCGCAATTTCTAGGTTGTTATCTTCACGCTTGTCCCTGCGGCTTTTACGGCTCCCGCGACCAGCGCGAATGCACCTGCACGCCGCAGCAAATCCAAAAATACCGGGCCAAGCTGTCCGGCCCGCTGCTTGACCGGATCGACCTGCATCTGGAAGTTCCCCGGGTGCCGGTAACGCTGCAGGAGCGGCCTCAAGCGGAATCGTCCGAGGGGATCCGCCGCAGGGGGGAAGCAGCGAGGGTCGTTAAATGCGAGCGTTACCGGCACCGCCCTGGGGCTCCCTTCAACAGCGCGATGAACGGAGAGGAGCTGCGCCGGTATGCCGGCCTGGACAGAGAGGGGCAGAAGCTGCTGCAGCTCGCCTTTGAAACACTCGGCCTGAGCGCCCGCGCCAACCAGATCGTCAAGGTGGCCCGCACCATTGCCGACCTGGCGGGAGCGGAGCAGAGCAGATCGAGGCCGCCCATGTGGCGGAAGCCGATCCGGTAATGGGGATTTTTATACCTGGTCACATGGATTGACGTGTTTCCATCTTATGTCTGTAATTCCTTTATCTCCTTCTTTCATTGGATATGGGAGACAGACGCCTTTTTTTCATGTATTCCGTCAGATATGTGTAATCCAATCACACCAGCGATTATCGCAGCGATAGACAAAATTTTCATGATCGAAACAGATTCCTTGAAATATAGAATCCCGATGGCTGCGATAATAGCGGTTCCTACTCCTGACCATATCGCATACGCCATACTTACATCAATATGCTTCAGTGACAAGGTTACAAGCGTAAGACTTAGTCCATAAAAAACAAAGATGGTAATGGAGGGGAGTAGCTTCGTAAAGCCTTCCGACAATTTCATGGACGTCGTACCGATTACCTCCGAAAGAATTCCTAACAAAAGGAGTACCCAACTCATTCGATTCCCTCCTTATTTTTTACATGGCCAAACAATCAATGGAACCTGTTACGGTTCCATTTCAGTGTGTAGACAAAGTGACTGCTGGGGGAGAAGCACGTTTCCGTCATCCGCTCCGTGCTCGCCCAGCGGGGAAGCATAGACTGCACGCTCCGCACCGATTTGCGGGGGATCGCCAAAGCCGCATCGCTTTGCAGCCCATTCAGAGGTGGCGCTCCTTTTTCCCGCAAATCGCTGCTCCGCTCGGTAGGGCTCACAAGTCGCTCTGCCTGGAAACATGCTTCTCCTCGATGCAATCGGTTTGTCTTCAGTCTGCAATGGAACCTATTCGGTTCCATTTCTCTTCACGATTGATGGATACCTAATATGGACGATCGCCGACAATGGCCACGCGTTCAACTTTACGCGGGTACGGATAATAGTCGGAAACAGCGTAATGTTGCGTCGCCCGGTTATCCCAGAAGGCAATGGAGTTTGGCTCCCAGCGAAAGCGCACCTGGTACTCGGGGACATGCGCTTGACGGAATAGATATTGAAGCAGTTTTTCGCTTTCAGCTGGGTCAAGCCCGACGATTCGGGTTGTAAAGGATGGATTCACGAAGAGCGTCTTCCGACCGGTTTCCGGGTGGGTGCGAACCACGGGATGCTCAACAGCCGGGAATTCCGCCTGTCTGACAGCCAACTCTTCCACTGTCATGAGATGACTGAACGCAGGCGTGAAGTCGTGCAGCGCAGTAAGACCCTGGATTCGCTCCTTCACGTCCTCGGGCAGATTGTCGTATGCTGCCCCCATATCCGCCCAGATTGTGTCGCCGCCTACAGGGGGCGCTTCAATCATTCTCAGTACCGCAGCTTTCGCCGGGTTGATACGAAACGTCACGTCGGCATGCCAGACGTTTTCGGAGCCGGCTTTCTTTTTGTCTCTGGCGAATCGTACGATTTCTTTTGATTGTCCCTTTTCGATTTTATAAAACGGGTGAACTTCCAATTCACCCCACAGCCTGGCAAATGCCAACTGCTGCTCACTGGTGATTGGTTGGTTGCGGAAGAAGATGACCTTCCACTCTAAAAGGGCTCGATGTAACTCAGCTTGGAGTTCCGGCGTAATCGTCTCTCGCAAGTCTACTCCGACAATTTCAGCACCAATGAGCGGGGTGAGTGGCTTCACTTCGAATAACGAGTAAGGTACTTCTTCTACGCCTTCAGGCAGGCGTCTCAAAATGCGGGGGCCTTCGTGGATTTCGCGATTTTCGAATTGGAGTGGGCGCGTTTGGTCAATACGAAGGTTAGACATACGACATGCTCCTTTCAAGTACCTTTTATCGTTGAAATGATAGAATCACGTAGATCGTGAAATTCCCTTGCCTGTTTCAGTTCGTCAACGGGTCGATTGTGATGGGATAACGGATTTACGATGTCTTTTACAATTCTTCCGGGATTGGGGTGCATGACGACAATACGCGTTCCTAACAACAGGGCCTCTTCTACATCGTGAGTGATAAAAAAGATGCATTTTCTTGTTTTCTTCCAAATCTGAAGAAGGTGGTTCTGCATGCTCTCACGCGTCAAGGCATCCAGTGCACCAAAAGGTTCATCCATTAAGATCACTTTTGGATCGGCAGCCAGTGTTCGAGCAATGGAGGCACGTTGTTTCATACCGCCCGAAAGCTGAAACGGCCACAATTTGGCTGAGGATTCCAACCCGACCATGTTCAAATAGTATGAAACAATTTTCTGCCGTTCCGTCTTTGAAACAGATTTCATTTGTAAACCAAACGCTACGTTTTTTTCAATGGATAACCATGGAAACAGGTTGTGATGTTGAAAGACGACGCCTACGTCAGCATTTGGTCTTACATGTTTCTTGCCTTGAATGATCACTTCACCCGATGTAGGCTTCTGAAACCCGGCCAGCACATTCAAAAGAGATGATTTTCCGCATCCGGATGGTCCCAGCACACAAACAAAATCATTGTTGTCGATGTGAAGATTGATATGATCGAGAACATGTAACGAATGACTCCTGCTTTGGTAATGGAGGCACAGATCCTTTACTTCGATCAATGGAACACGGGTCATCGGTTCTCTGATTGATGGAGAAGATAAGGGTAACACAAACGCCACTCCCTTATTTGTAAAGATCCCGTAACAAAGCCTGCTGATAGGTAGTTACATCCGGAGCAGATGGGATTGCTTTCTGTGTAACCAGATAGTCCCCCGTATCCTTTAACACCTTGGCTAATTGTCCGGGTTGGCCGGATTGGCCAAAGTATTTTTTCTGTTCAGAAGCATCCAGCCAAATGATTTGCCGCATTGTCTGCAGGCTTTCTTCTGGAGACAGTTCCAATTCTTTTGAGAGCAATTGAGCGGATTGTTCAGGTTTTTCACGATAATAATGAACAGCTTGATCTAAGAGGGAGATATATCCTTTTACAATATGTGGATATTTTTGGGCAAAGTCCTTATGAACGATCCCGAATTCGGCGGTAACCACCCCTTTATCGGCCAATTCTTTTGAGGTGACAATGACCGTTCCGCCATCGCTCACAAGTTTGGCTTGGGTAGGCTGCCAGATATAGGCACCGTCAATGTCATTTCGCTTCCAAGCAGCATAGATATCCGGCGGCTGCATATCAAGAATGGTGATCTTGTCTTTTTCCGGATCCAGCCCTGCCGTCTTCAAGGCTCCAAGTAAACTGAAATGAGAGGTCGAACTAAAGGTTGTTGCGATCTTTTTCCCTTTCAGATCGTGTAGCGATTGAATCCCGGAACTTTTTTTCACGATCAATGCTTCGCTTTCCCCGATGACATCATGCAAATAATACACCTGGTACGGCAAACCTTTGGCGATTCCTATGGCGCCGGGAGGAGTTCCAACAAGGCCAAAATCAATGCTGCCGCTGGCCATCGCAGTATTTACATCTCGTCCTGAATCAAACTTCAACCAATTTATTTTCGTATTCGGGTAGTTCTTTTCTAATAACCCCAATGCTTTCGCCAGCAGTTCCCCATTGGGTGAAACTTGATAACCGATCCGGATTTCTTTTGGTGCGTCTGCTGTTGCAGATGATGATCTCTCTGGCGAAGCATGTGATCCTGTGGAGGTCACTTGATTCGAGCAGGCGGTGGCCAGAGTCAGCATTGTCGCAAATAGCGAGATCAACAACCATTTGATGTTTGGGTGAACAGACATGTCAGGTTCCTCCAAAAGTAAGATTAATCTTCGGTTCCAACCCATGGAAATTGACGGAGTTGAAACCATCTGATGATCCAGTCCATGAACATGGCGATGGTCCCCATCAACATAATTCCAACGAAAATAATATCGCTTCGCAAATATTTGCTCGCGTCCAACACCATCCAGCCTATGCCTGAAGTCGCTGCTACCATTTCTGCGGCAACCAATGTCGCATAGGTGACGCCGATTGCTGTTCGCAGCCCGGTAATGATGTCAGGCAGACAAGATGGAAAGATGATGTAAACCAATACCTTCCACTTTGATGCTCCCAATGTGAGAGCGCCATTGATTCGATCGCGCGGAACTTTCTGTACACTCGATACGGTTGTAATGAACAATGGGGCAAAACCGGTTAGAAATAATAGTGCGACTTTCGATTTGTCATCGATCCCCAACCATAAGACAAGCAAGGCATAATACGCCAATGGCGGAAGAGGCCGATAAAATTCAACGATTGGATCAAAAATGGCACGAAAGTATTTGGAGTATCCGCACAGGATCCCTAACGGCACAGCCATAACCAAAGCAAGAATCAGTGCCAGAAATAACCGATTCAGGCTGTTTGCAATGTGGTCAAGTAGGGAGGACCCTTTATATCCTTCTTGTAAAAGATCCAACAATGCGATCCATACCGATTGGGGAGTCGGTAAGAATAGAGGATCGATCCATTTGAAATTTGTACTAACAGTCCATAACAGAAGGATCATAACCAAAGTGACAGCGGATACTGCCTTGACGGGGAGGATCTTTTCGCGTTCAAACAACCTCGCTTTCTCCTTTCACAAATGATCGCAAATCCAGAAACTTCCCATCGAAAAAATAAGGAGGTCCAATCCCAAGCAAGAAATGCAAGGATGTGGACCTCCAGTTCGTCTGGTCGGTACAAACAATCATATTCCGATGTATTTACTTGGTATTATCTTAGCAGGGGCTACTGCTGATGTCAAGCGGAAAGGATGTCATGTCGAACAGGTAAGGAAAAGAGAAGCAGCGAAATGCGTGTGGCAGTCCGATGAATTGCAGCGCCGGAAGCATGGAAGGGGAGCCGATAAAAGCGAAAAGCGGCGAGATGATGATAAAAAAGTGTTGATGAACACTGGATCGCGGACATTCGCCAGAAAGCCGCCGATCGCCCGGTCCGTTTGATCGGGCAGCGACCAGCAGGGAAAAGAACCCGGTAGTGATAAAGAGAGGGTATGCCGCGAGAAGAGTGGACGGAGGAGAAGCGGCAGCGCTAAGCCAATGCCGGATGGACAAGACCAGGTGGGAGGTTTGCGACGCAGATGGTGGCGGGTTTTCTGAAAGAGCTGAATGGTTGACCGTTGGCGTTACGTATGTTATCCTCCTTTCTGCTTGTAATTTACATTTTGTGAAGAGAATGGAATATGATGATTGTGAACTTTTGGGATATTGAAAGAGTTTTTAGATTCAAAGATGCAGAAGCCTGGGAAATGAAAATCAATGAGAAGATTTGTAGATTCATTATTATTGACCAACGTAGACCCGCTTCTCAAAAGGATTATCCTTACCTAAATGAAAAAATTGACAGTAGAGAGAACCACATTACCTGTCATATTGTAACAACGAGTATATTTGATGATACAGAAAAAGATGAGCTTTGTTCCATAACTGGTGTTTTTCTATCTCACTTAGCACAAGCCCAATGCAGTTGGAATATCAAATTTTATGAAAAAGAAAATGTGGAAAAAATTACAACATCTCTTATGTCTGAATTCACATCACTTCAACGAGAAGAACTGAACTTCACCTACTTTTCCCAAGATTAAGGAAAATTGGTATGAAGCGTACAGTTAATGGAAGAGGAATCCAAACTGGACCGCCCCGGAAAATGATGAGCTGATTTCACTACAGGATATCCCGTTTGATCCGCGGCACAACATCGCCCCCGGTCAACCGATCCCGGCCATTCTCGCTGACGGCCGTCGCCGCAGAATCGGCCAATTGCGGTGCGGCTTGGTTCCGTCGTGGGCACAGGACGAGAAAATCGGCTACAAGTTGATCAACGCCCGCGCCGAAACGCTGCAGGAGAAACCAGCCTTTCGGAGACTGTTTGAATGCAAACGCTGTATGATCCTGGCCGACGGCTTCTATGAGTGGAAGCAGATGGATTTGTTCAGAAAAACGGAATCAATCAATGGTAATGGTTTTATGATTAATAAATTCCAAAAATCCCCATAAGAGAATAGAGAATGATAGTTGAAAATAAGATGGTCATATGAAGCAGGGAATAAATAAACATTGATTTTGCCCATTTCTCTGAATCCATTTTTTTATAACCGAAAATACTTACAATAAGCCATAGAACGCTTAAAAGAAGGGCTACTAACATAAGTCCAAGGCTTACCGTTCCTAAAAGAAAACTTGTTGCAATTAAAACAAGTAAATAAACATTGGTTTGTTGATATGTTCTTTTAACCCCTTTGACTACTGGAAGCATAGGAACCTTCGCCGCCTTGTACTCATCGTGTTTCCAAATAGCGATAGCATAGAAATGCGGCATTTGCCAAATGACTGTAATCACAAAAAGACCAAGAATGGCTGGATGTGTTATGTCTGGATAAATAGCAGCCCATCCTATGAGAGGTGGCATTGCTCCAGAAATACTTCCAACCTCTGTATTATAAATTGTTTTTCTCTTACTCCACATCGTATATGGGACGATATAAATAAACAAACCTAGAAACCCTAGGAATGCTGCTAGGGGAGTTGTTAATGCAAGAGTTACGATTCCGAAGATAGACATGAAGATACCAAGCCATAATACTGCTTTAGGCTTTATTTCTTCTGTTACAGTTGGTCTGTTTTTCGTTCTCTCCATAATGGAATCGATATCCCGGTCATATAAGTTATTAAAAGCTCCCGCTGCACCCATCACGAAAATCGAACCAATCAAAGCAAATATGATTTTTGGAATTTTCTCAAATATACTGATTTGATATGTATATAATGCCAATGTGAATCCGGCAAACAACGGAATCAGGTTTGATGTAATAATCCCTGCTTTAATCGTTTGTGCCAAAATTTTTGACATGGTCTGTTTCGGTGTTGTAAGGTTTCCTTCCCCTCGCATGAGTACCCTCTTCCCCTTTTACTAGATTATCTATGATTACTTCCAACGTGATAATAAAATAATTTATATACTAATGGGTATTTACATACCAATTGGTATATTAATGCTGTATGGTATGATTGTCAAGAGAGAGGGAGGGAAGAAGAATGGTAAGGCGCAGATTAACCCAAGAGGAGCGAAAAAAGGAAACACGGCAATTACTTTTAGAATCAGCGGTTGAGACCTTTGCTCAATTAGGCTTTCACGGAGCTTCTGTTGATAAAATTGCAGAAAATGCTGGATTTAGCAAAGGGGCGTTTTATGCTCATTTTCATTCCAAAGAAGAGCTCTTTTTAGCCATTTTGGAACAACAAATGCAATTACATGTGAACAACGTCCGTCAAGTAATAGACCAACAGCAATCACTTTCACATTTTATTGAAACAATGAATGAATATTTCCTTTCAGTTAGGCAGAAAAATCGAACATGGAGCATGCTTACCATGGAATTTCTTCTTTATGCGATGCGTGAAGAATCGGTACGCCATAAATGGTCTAACATGATAACGCAATCGGTAGAACAAATTTCCAAGGCCATTGAGAAATTGATGTCGAAAGAGAATCATGAGTCTACTCTATCTGCGACTGAAATGGCATGGACGATTCTTTCGTTAGAAAATGGTCTGGCTATTTTTTATTATATTAGTGAAGACCGCGTGCCCCTTCATTTATATGGGAAAGCACTACAAAATATGCTCCTGTTCCCACGTTAGAAAAATAAGTCTAAACGGTGGTATTATCCCCTCAGGGTAGGCAGTAAACAAAGAGTTCTGGATAAACTCATTACTGTTGACCGGAGGGGATTTTTCGTGCCACCAAAGAAGGAACAGATCTTTACTCGTTATCGTGAGGATACGAAGTACGAGGCTGTTCGCTTGTGTTTGGAAGAGAGTGGAGCTATCAGGGGATAAGAGAAAAGCTGTTTCGATGACTCCGGGCGCGACACCGCGAGTAACCCGGGAGGCCATTCGTCAGTTGCGATTATCATGCTTGGTTTGCGAACAGGCCGATCGTACGAAAAACAGTCGACCGCAAACAACCATGTTTACGCCTGATCAAGGGACTGGTATGGGGCTTCACCAGGTTGTTCCCTATGCATGCAGTCATATGCCGATAAATTGGTCCCATTTGGAAAAAACAAGTGTGATGTCCGTCACAGCTTTTCCATACGGCTCGGATGTATACTCGAGATGCAGGAAACCGGAAACGAAGGAGTGATTCGCATGAGCCAAGTGCCCCATCATTGCAGCATGATGTCGGGGAGCCATGCACACGTGACACTTTGCGAACCGCTGGCCCAGTTGAAACGAGAGCATGGCCCCCTCAGGGAACAAATGGATGCCTTTGCCCAGTTGGCAGCCCAAATTGGAATGGATCAAGCAAAAACGGATTGGAGCCGGCAGCTTGCCGAGCTGAAAGAAAAGGTGGATGCCTTTCTCCGGGAGCTCAACCCTCACTCCGAGCGGGAAGAGGGAGCCCTTTTTCCGCTCATGGCGAACTATATCGGCAGGCAGGTGGGGCCGATTGCCGTGATGGAATACGAACACGAACTTGCCAAGCGTAACCTGAAGACGTTCAAAGAAGCGATGGAACACGTGAAGGAGCCGGTGGATGCTGAACACGCGAAAGAGATCGCTTCCTATGCACTGCAGGCCCATGCCGTTTTAACGGATCATTTCACGAAAGAAGAGAACGTGCTGTTTCCGATGGCGGAGAACATGCTGAGCGCGGAAGAAAAGGACGAGCTCAGCCGTGTGCTGCTATCCTGATTGATGTTGATTGGCAGGAGATGAAAGAATGAAGAAATACCCGCTGTCATTCGAAGAAACCTTTATTCGGCCGATGCTGGATAATGGGGTGTCGAAAGTCGTGAAATTCTCGTTTCCAAAAGGAAAGAGATTACAAAAACACAAGACGTCGAGCGATATTCTGCTATTTGTGCTGCAGGGAACCATCCGCTTTACCGCCCATGAAGAAGTGGAACTGGCTGCTGCCAGCATGATCAGCCTTGAGAAGCAGGTCGAGCATGCCATCGAAGCATTGGAAGACAGTGTGGTCGTTCTGGTGCTGACACCCAGCCCAGAAGCCCATTCGATGTTCAGCCCGTAATGGAATCGTTTCAGACCTGCCGCTTGCGTTCTCCCTGTTCGGACCGGCGGGTCAGCCAGCGCTGCAGAACGATGGCTTGGTTGTGGACGGCATCTTTCGCGGCGTAGACCAGGGTGACGTTTTTTTCAACCGCGATGCCGCATATCCGATCGGCGAGTTCATTCCGGATCGGATCTTCCGCCAGTTCCCGTTCGTATCTTTCAGTAAATTCGGCAAACCGCTCCGGTCGGTGGCCGAACCACTTGCAGAGTTCGGAGCTCGGGGCGATGTCTTTCATCCACGCGTCGACCGCTGCCCGCTCTTTGGAAATGCCGCGCGGCCAAAACCGGTCAACCAGGATGCGGACGCCGTCTTCAGGGGAGGGCGGGTCGTAAATTCGTTTTACCGATATCTGGTGCACCATTGGACAATCAGCCTTCTTTCCTAACTTGCCGTACATTGTTTTCGTCAAGTCCATTATAACACGACGGAGACAAGAAACGAACGTAGGGTGCCCAAGCCAAGAAACGTGCAGCAGCACAAGATCGAAACGGGAATGGAAAAGACCTCACATCGAGGTCTTTGTGTGGTTTACGTTGAACCGATATCTTGCTTTTTCGCCTTGCTGTTGAGCAGAAACAGAACCCACCAAACGAACAATAACAAATAACCTGCGATTGTGAATACAGTCCACATTTCCCCTTGCTGCAATTGATCAAGGAAATGTTCAAATTCGTTCATACCTTCTGCTCTTCCAATACTGTTTATCAAAGAAATGATGGGAACTGTTACGGCAAAAAGAATGGCTGCAACGGACAACCGTATCCGTTTCTTTCGTATCACACTATAGATGGCAGTCCCTGCTGTTGATAAGAAAAACAGATAATAGATCACCCAAAACCAATTCGGAAGCGTCTCCCAATACATTTTTCCACCCCTTTGTATGTGTAGCGAGTAAACCATGGGTGTGAACGCCGTGACCTGCATGGAGGAATAGACAGGGGGATGTCGGCAACAACGGTTACTGTTCACCCCATCGTTTTAACGCATCCTTGTCCAAAATGATGATGCCCGAACGGTGTGTGTCAAGAATTCGCTGCTTTTTCAGTTGATTGACCAACCGATTTACGGTTTCTCTGGATGAACCGATCGCATTGGCCAACTCCTGATGGGTCATGGGCAACTCGATGTACACACGGGAATCGTTCACTTCTCCGTGTTTATCTGCCAATTGCAACAGAAAGAAAGCAATCCTGCCGTGCACGTCGTGACCGGTAAACGGCTGAAGTTTTTGCTGGAGTTCGCGAATTTTGGCCCCCATGACATCGATGACCTTGATGGCAATCGACGGCATCGACAAGATGAGCTGTTCAAAAGCGTGGACGGGAATTGTCAGGACGTGAGTGTCCACAAGGGCTTCCGTCGTCGCCGGATAAGGCGTTTGCGTAAAGAAACCGGTATGCGGAAACATATCTCCGGTCTGCAGCAGCGATACGATTTGTTCATGGCCCTCCTCGTCGGTTTTGTAGGCTTTGACAAGCCCGTCCTGAATGAAAAAGACCGCTTCTTTTTCGCTTCCTTCCATAAAGATGGTCGTCTTTTTCCGGAACAAGCGATGCATGGTGATTTCTTCGACGCGGGCCAGTTCCTGTCGGTTCAAGTCGCGGAATAAAGGAACCTGCTGCAAACAATCCCCATTTCTCATACATAGTCCTTCCTCAAGTAATTTCTTCCATTATTATAACGGATCAGAGCGATCTTTTTGAAGTGACATGCAAGGAACGGAGAACCTCCGGATGGAGGTCGCATGGTGACTTGCCATTCGCTGGTCAAGGAGTCGGGAAACGCCTTGGGGGGGCCGTCTGCCTGGAGGCGGCGGCGATGAAGCTATAGAGAAAGAATCCGGTGACGGCAGACCTTTCAAGCCATGGAAAGAAAAGCGTGCACCATGGGTTTGCGAAAGAGACCGATACGGTTTCGTCGGACATCCCCGCATAACATGGTGCACGGTCATGACATTCCATGCCGTACAGCGGAAGTTATTTCGCCAGCATGTCAGCCAAATCTTCTTGCGGGTCCCCAATTACCTTGAGATGAAACGTGTTTTGCAGGAAGTGTACTACACCTGGGGTTAAAAATTCCGGAACCTTCGGACCAATCCGTATGTCCGTGATTCCTAAGCTGAACAATCCCAGCAAAATGGCAATCGCTTTCTGCTCGAACCAGGACAGTACAATGCTGACCGGCAGCTCGTTGATGTCACAGTGGAGAGCGTCCGCCAACGCGCGCGCAATTTTTACCGTGGAGATGGAGTTGTTGCATTGCCCCAGATCAATATACCGTGGGATGCCTGTATTTCCTACGGTTCCAAAATCAATATCGTTAAAACGAAATTTCCCGCAGGAGGTGGTTAAAATGACCGTATCATTTGGAAGCGACGCAGCCAACTCCCGATAGTAATTTCCACCCTTTCCAGGGGCATCACAACCGGCGATCACAAAAAACCTCCGAATCTTGCCTTCGTGTACGGCCGAAATCAGTTCCGGCGCCAGACCGATCACGGTTTCGTGGTGATAGCCGGTGACCAGTTTCTGATCCGAGTCGATATGTGCCGCTGGCAGTTGCAACGCTTTTTCGATGATCGGAGTAAAATCGTTATGTTCAATTTTCGTAACGCCTTCCAGTCCTGCTACTTCATAGGAGAAGAATCGGTCCGAGTAGGTTCCCTTAATCGGCATCACACAATTGGTTGTCGCCAATATGGCCCCAGGGAATTCTTCAAACAGTTTTCGCTGATCGTACCAGGCCTTTCCGATGTTTCCCTTTAAATGAGGATATTTTCGTAATGCAGGATATCCGTGGGCAGGCAGCATCTCCGAGTGCGTATAAACATTGATTCCTTTGCCTTCTGTTTGTTTCAGCAATTCTTCCAGGGCAAGCAGGTTATGACCGGTGACGACAATACATTTTCCTTCGATTTTATTTTGCGTGACCGTAATAGGCTGAGGGATGCCAAATCGTTCCGTATGTGCACGGTCCAGCAGTTCCATCACTTTTATCGCTGCCGACCCAACTTTCATCGCCATGTCAACATGTTCCTGGAAATGAAAATTTACATTTGTCAAAGTGAAGTACAGGGCTTCATGGGTAATCGCATCCACTTCGGGGTCCGTATACCCCAACTCCCTTGCATGTGTTGCATAAGCAGCGATTCCTTTGAGGGCAAATACAATCGTATCTTGGATGCTGGCCAGATCTTCATTTTTCCCGCATACGCCGACTACTTTGCAGCCGCCAGTCGCTGTTTGCTCGCATTGATAACAAAACATGGATACGTCCTCCTTCTCCTGTTCAATGTGGGATGTGTGTGAGCCATCCCTGTGTCTGTTTCCATTATGCGTAAAAAGCGTTTGTTCAGATGTGACGAGCATCACACTTTGTGATTCATTTCACAAACATGACAAAATTTCACGATACCGCCGTGCGGGCGAACTGACGTCGTACAGAAACCATCCCCGCAGCGGAGGGATGGTGCTGCCTCGCGAACGCTCGCTTTTGTTGTTTTTTTGTCAAGGTTTATAGCCCGGTTGAGTCATTTACGAACAGGCCGGGGAGCGCTATGTTGATGGTGTGTTCGGAAAGAAGCAAGACGAAGGGGGGAGAAATCTGTTCGGTAGAAGGAATACCCGCACCATGGCCCGCATGCTGTTGGCCGCAGGAATCGCCGGACTCACGGTCGGGGCCGTTTTTTTCGACCGGGTCAGTGCCGCATCGGTCTCCTTGCAGGAGAGGATCGACCAGGCTCAACCGGGAGCAGTCGTCACCGTTCCGGCAGGAAAATACCGGGGGCCCATTCGCATTACCAAACCGATCGTGCTGCAGGCAGAGGGGGCCGTGGAGATTGCCAGTGATGGAAGCAGCCCTGTTCTGTCGATTCTGTCCGATCATGCCGTCGTCCGGGGAATGAAAATCGTAGACAACCGAATCAATGCCGCAGAAGCGTCCGTGGTCATGAGGGGGAACCACAACATTGTGGAAGACCTTGTGATCGAAACGATGGGAACAGGGGTGCAGCTTCGTGATGCCAGCAACAATACGCTGCGCGGTATCCGCGTGATCGGTCTGGTAACGGACCCGGGCAAGGAACAGGAAGGCCTCCACAACCACGGCCAACACGCGCACCAACTGTCGGGAGCAGCCGGTACAAATCCGGATGTTACGGCCAAAAAGGGAAACGGCTTCGACTTGAATCACTCTCATCACAACCGGATCGTCTCCAACCGGATCAGCAACATGTTTGACGGCATCTATGCGGAAAACAGCAACTTCAACCACATGGAGCAAAATTTCGTGGAGAACTCCCGATACGGTTATCATTTCATGGGTACGTCCTCCACGAAGCTGCTCGGCAACACAGGAAGCGCCAACGTGACGGGCACGATGCTCATGGAATCGGATGGCGCTGTCGTGCAGCATAATCGTTTTGTCAAACAAAGGGAAAATCCGAACGCCCAGGGGATTCTTCTTTTCGACGTAACGGGATCGCGAATCGAGGGAAATCGCATCGAGGGAAACCGTGTGGGCTTGTACATGGAACGGTCCAAAGGGAACCGTCTGGAAGGTAACGAATTCACGCTGAACTTTGTCGGGATGCAGCTCAAACAAGCCTCAGGGAATGTGGTGACGGCCAACCATTTTGTGTCCAATGTCATCCAGGCACAGGCGCAGGACAGCACAGCCAACACGTTGGAGGGAAACTACTGGGACGACATGCAGGGCATTGATCTGGATGCAGACGGCCGCAGCAATATTCCCTATGAGCTCAACCCGTTTTTCCTGGCGTTGACCGAAGCGGTATCGCCCTATCAGATCTTTTTCCAGGCACCCGGTCTTGTGTTTTTGGAGGGGCTTTTTACCGCAGGGACAGACGCGTCCATTCGGGACGGGGCACCATTGCTGTCTCCGGTTATGGCGCAAGAGGACGAACAGCGGGCGGGTCAGCAGACGGCCATGGGCGTACTCAGTGTGCTGCTGATGAGCGGAAGCTGTTTGATCATGTATGGAGGAGTGAGACGAAAATGAAATCTCGGGTGTGGACGATTGGCGCAATGATGATGACCCTCTCCATGTTGATGGGGGGATGCGGCAAGGAGGAAGCAAAACCGGTGGACATCGTGGAAGGCGTGGACAAATGCGACGTCTGCCATATGAATGTGGCCAATGACCACAACGCGTCGGAAATCGTTTTGCAAAACGGGAAAGTGTTAAAATTTGACGATATCGGCTGTATGTACCGCTGGACAAAGGAGCATGAGAACGAACAGGTGGAAGCCCGGTTCGTCCGCGACTACCTCTCCAAGGAATGGGTGAACACCGATCAGGCGACGTATGTCTACGACAAAACGTTCCAGACGCCAATGGGGTATGGCGTCTATTCCTTCAAGGACAAGGCAGCGGCGGAAGCGTTCGTCAAGGAAAAGCAAACCGGTTCGGTTATGAGCGTTCAGGATCTGGACAAGCATGCCTGGGAGAGCAGCATGAAAAAGCATGGGCAAAGTGACGGACATCCGGAATCAGGCCAGCACGGCACGTCGGACGCACAGAAGACACACAACTAGCAGAGGAAGTGGCGCACGTGCACATCATGAACATTGCCAAACGAGAAATACAGATCGGGTTTCGCAATCCGTGGGCGTATTCGTTCACGGCCCTGTTTTCCCTGTTCACGCTGGCCCTGTTGATCATTCAATCCC
Organism: Brevibacillus sp. LEMMJ03; assembly: GCF_007197875.1. Classification (NCBI taxonomy): domain Bacteria; kingdom Bacillati; phylum Bacillota; class Bacilli; order Caryophanales; family Paenibacillaceae; genus Brevibacillus; species Brevibacillus sp. LEMMJ03. The sequence continues at coordinate 22,639 of NZ_VKJN01000004.1, forward strand.
AGTCCTACATGGAGGGATACACGTATACGACCGGCACCATTCTCAATCTGATCCTGTACCTGCTCCCCTTGATGACCATGCTGCTCGCCTCCTTTTCGGTTACGGCAGAAAAGGAGGAGGGAAGCTGGGAGCTTCTGTCCACCTACGCCCTTACAGCCACTTCGTTTTTGTGGGGGAAGTACGCGGGATTGGCTGTGGTGCTCGTCTCCATCGTGTGTTTTAGCTACGGGTTTGCCGGGTTGTCCGGCATGCTTCTGGGAAAAGGGTTCACCCTTTCCGCCCTGCTGTTTTTCTTGTTGTTTTCCATCTGCATCGTGCTGTTGTTTCTGGGGATCGCCATGGTGGTCGGCTCCCTGAGCCGGAACCGCTGGCAGGCGCTTACGCTCGGGGTCAGCATCTGGTTTTTCTTGATTCTGGCCTGGCCCACGCTCTTGATCTCGGTCTTGAGCTTTTTGCCGTACACATGGATCAAACCGGTACTCCAGGTGGCCACCTGCCTGAATCCCGCAGAGTTTGTGCGCATGTTTTCCGTTGTCAGACTGGGGGGAGGCGCCATCTTCGGTCCGGAGTACTACAAGTGGGTGAACTGGATGGAATCCCCTTTTGGCATCGCCGGTTTTGCTGCGCTCTGCCTGATGTGGATCTGCGTGACGATGCTGACCGCGATAGCTGTTTGGGAAAGAAGGCGATACCGTGACTAAGACCGGACTGCACATGATGCAGGTAGAAAAGACGATTGGCGGAAAAACCATTGTGCATCCGTTTGATTTGCACGTCGAACCGGGACAGGTTGTCGCTGTTTGCGGGGGAAACGGGGCGGGGAAAAGCACCATTCTCCGCATGATTGTGGGAATTACCCAACCCAGTTCGGGAACGATCGAACTGAACGGGTTGAACTTGAAGGAACATCGTGTGAAATATTTGCAGCAAATTGGCTATATGCCGGACCACTTCAATTTTTCGGCCGGACTGACGGCGAGTGAGTGCATGCGCTTTTACGCTTCCCTTCGCGGGCGGACCGCGTCGGAAGCGGATGAGGCGCTGCAGGCGGTAGGGCTTCACGAGGCTCGTAACAAAAAGGTGTCCGTGTTTTCCAAAGGCATGCAGCAGCGTCTGCTGTTTGCCCAGGCCATGTTGGGCAAACCGGCACTGCTTGTGCTGGATGAGCCGACAAACGGATTGGATCCGTACTGGATGGGCGCCTTTGTTGAACTGGTGAAAACCATCAAGAAGGAAGGCATCTCTGTTATTTTCTCCACGCACCAGTTGCAGGCGGCCAACGAGGTGGCGGATCGGGCCATTTTTGTCATAAACGGAAAAATCGTCCGCTCCGCCACAATCGAGGAATACCGGGCGCAATACGGGGAACTGGCCTTGCACCGTGCTTTCTCCGAACTGTTTCCCCGTCAGCAGCAGCCAGAGAAGAAAACGGAGGAAACCTCCTCTGTGACCGTCACGATTCGAGGGCGTGAGAGCAGGAACCATGAACACAAGTAAACGGAAACGCGGGCCCTGGCGCCGCGTTGACAATGAAGGAAGCAAGATTCCCTCGCTGTTCCCATTGGGCGTCGTCGCACACCGACAGGGGGGCTGTGCGTCAACACCGGGCAAGCCGCTGCACCGTCGTTGAGGTAATCCGGCGATGCTGATGGTTGAACACGCAGCCGGGACGCGACTCACGTTTCTTCCTCGACGACCGGCGCATAGGCAGCGCGCAAGATCGGGATAATGATGGAAGAAACGGGTGCAAGGAGGTTGTCATGACCATCAAGTGGGGGGCCTTTCTCGTCGGGTCGTTTGCCGGTGCATTCCTGGCCATTCTCTTTGCGGGTCTGATCGCCATCGTGTTTGCCCGGCCATTGATCAAATGGGGGATCGGGCGCTTTACGAAACGGCTGATGGCTGACCGTTACCCGGAAAACATCTGGGAGATGGTCTCGGCTCTCACCAGGACAAGCCCCCGGATCGTCGTGGAAAACAGTCTGCGGGCAGCCAGCGGAGAAGTCATCGAACGACCGTTTGGCAGCCCGCGCACGTATCTGGACTTTGACGGCCTGGTTTTTTCTCCCGCTCAGCTTGCCACGCTTCCCGCATCGGAAAACGCTCCCGTCGACATGATGATCACGATCGGCCCGCAAGCCAAGCGGCCGCTCATCCTGAACATCCCCCTGCTGGCCGGTGCGATGGGCTACGGGATCGGGGTGTCCGAGAAGGTGAAAATCGCCATCGCCAAAGGAACGGCTGCGGTCGGAACCGCGACGAACTCGGGCGAAGGCCCTTTGCTGCCCGAAGAGAGGGCCTGCGCCGCCCATTACATCCTGCAGTACCATTCCGGGTATTGGGCCAAAGAGCCGGAGATTCTCCGGCAGGCGGACGCGATCGAGATTCGTCTCGGCCAAGGAGCGATTGGAGGGGCCGCGACCGTGATTCCGCCCGCGTATTTGAAGGGGAGGGCCCGTGAACTTCTGCAGGTTCCGGACGGTGAGGTCCTCGTCGTCCCTTCCCGCCATCCGGAATTGGTCGAACCGAAGGACTTGAAGCCCCTGGTCGAGAAACTGCGCACCATCACCCAAGGCATCCCCATTGGCGTGAAGATGTGTGCCACCGGAAAGCTGGAAGCGGACCTGGAAGCCGCGGTTCAGGCCGGGGTGGATTTTATCAGTCTGGACGGTGGGCAGGCCGGCGCAAAAGGGGGAGCGCCCATTCTGGAAGACGACTTTGGCCTGCCGACGATTTTCGCCTTGTCGCGTGCGGTGGATTATCTCAAAAAGCGGGGCGTAAAAGACCGGATCACCCTCCTAAGCGGCGGAGGATATGCTGCACCCGGCCAATGTTTGAAAGCGCTCGCCCTTGGAGCGGACGGCGTTTACATGGGAACGGCCCTGCTGTGGGGCATGGCCCATGATCAGGTGACAAAAGCCATTCCGTGGGAACCGCCCACGCAGCTCGCCTTTTACTCGGGGAGCCTGAAAGACGAGTTTGAAGTGGAAAAGGCCGCGCAGTCTTTGGAGAACTTTTTTCGATCCTTTGCAGAAGAGATGAAAATCGCCATTCGCGCGTTGGGGAAAACTTCCTTGAGGGACGTGAATGCGGACGATCTGGTAGCGCTTGACAAATGGACGAGCGCCGTAACGAAGGTGCGGCTGGTCACGCAACCCGATGAGCTCGTCCGATGAAGGGGAGAGCAAGGCAGCACCAGCAAAAAAGGTGCTGTTTTTCGTTTCAAGATGTCCTGTATCTGCCTGAACTGCGTGACAAGGACCTGACGGCCTTCGATTACATCGTGGTGCCCACCCGCTTGAACCAGGACATTCTGTATGAACAGCGGGAACAATTGAAATGGTGAAGCCGTGGATATCCGGCGTGAAATGGAAATTTTATCCGACCAATTTTTACTGGTGGGTGAACAAAGGGGCCGATCTGCCTCTGTACATGGCTGACGAGCATCATCCGCTGTTTGCAAAAATCACGGTCGACGATGCAAAATGGCACTACCACGGCGTGTACCTGCCGCCCGCTCATGCAGAGCCCATCCTTGTCAACGAGTTGGGCGAGGCGATTATCTATGCGGACCGGGAGTCGTATCCGGGCAACCTCTATCTGACGACGCTCGATCCCGATTACCACCTCGGACAAGGATTCATTCCAAAGGTGGAGCATTTTCTCGATGCCTATCTGGAATGGGTGGAAGAAGACATGCGGAGCAACGGGTAGGACTTGCCCGCCCCCTTTGCCGGCCGGACGGTATCGGATCGAAGCCGTTCGTGTGGCGGGGGCCATCCGATACCGGACGTGGAAGGAGAAATGCCCCCCGAGTCTACCTGCTGGGTTCGGTTGGCGTTTCTTCTTCCGCGTCCAATGGTTTTTGGCTGATCCGCTCCATGTGCCGACTTCCCCATTTCGCCATCACATCCAGCAGTTCGCGTGTGGATTGTCCGTATTCGGTCAGGGAATACTCCACTTTCGGCGGAACCTGGGTGTACACTTCGCGGTGAATAATCCCGTCCTGCTCCAATTCCCGCAGTTGCTGGGTCAACATTTTTTGCGTGATGTCGGGCATGTCCCTTTTCAACTCGCCAAACCGTTTGGCCCCGTCGGAAAGATGACAGAGAATCAGCGGTTTCCACTTGCCGCCGATCACTTTCAACGTACTCTCTACCGAGTCTTTAAATCGTTGGTCTCCCATGCGGGCTGCCTCCTTGGTATCCTTTTCGATACTACGTTACTTGAAAGTGGGTACTTGTTGGGGAAGGTTGCTACATACAATAATAACGGTATCGTTCTCTTGTACTGTTTATTGTAACAAGAAACGAAGAAAAAACAACTGACCCAATAAGCCCACACCGCTGCAAGGAGAGATGTGAGATGGACTATCGCAGAATTACCCATATCGAAGACAAGTGGTTTGCAAGCATGCACCGGTTGATGCAGGAGGTGTTCCCGCCTGAGGAGGTGCTGGAATTCGAGCTGTGGAAAGAGCCGCTGGAAGACCCGGGTATTCGCGTGTTTGTCGCGATTCACGAAGGAGAAGTTGTCGGGGCCACGGAATACCGGTACTATGATGACCTGCAGGTGGCCATGACCGATTTTACGATCATTGGAAAGCCGGGGTTGGGAATCGGCCGCTTCCTCTATCAGAAGAGACAGGAAGACCTGATGTCCCTGGCGGCGGAGAGCGGGAAAAAGCTCGTTGGCATGTTTGCCGAGATCTATGATCCGTATCGAGCCGAACACCACGAATTCGGCGGCATCAAGCCGATGGATCCGTTTGTGCGCCGCGAGGTTCTGTCGCATCTTGGGTACAAGCGTCTTGACTTCCCGTACGTTCACCCTTCCTGGAACAATGACGGCGAGGCGGTGACCGGTCTTGACCTCTGTTTTCTTCCGACGGATGACAATGTCCATGAGCTGCCTGCGGAATTGATCGTCACGTTCCTCAAACGGTACTACTCCGTGCTTTCGAACAAGCCGGAGTCCTGGCATGCAATGATCGAACGGCTGGAGGCGCAGGAGACGGTACGCTTGCTGCCATTGTAACGTTTGTCATTCGAGCAGGTACGAAATGGCGTGATCCCCGACAACGGGTGAACACGCCATTTTGATTTGCCGGAGTCGGGCAGGGCAACCCCGAAGGTTTGTTTCGTTTCCAAAAACATACTATGTCACATGCAAGTATGTACTTGTTTATTTGGAAGGAAAGAATCATAATGAATCCGTGTTCGAAACATCGGTTTCGTCGCGGCTGTCCGCCAACAGAGGGGCAGTCATTTGCAGTAACGGAGGGTGTTAGGATGGATGGGATGACATTTATCCTGTTTGGAGCAACAGGGGATTTGGCAAAACGGAAAATTTTTCCTGCCATATACAATCTGTTTCTTGATGAGAAGCTGCCTCGCGCGTTCGCTGTCTTTGGTACCGGAAGACGGGACATGTCCGACGAGGACTTTCGTGCCCATGTGGAACAGTCGGTGAAAACCTTCTCCCGTCGATGGGATGACGATCGTGACCGTGCGGGGCAGTTTCTGAGCATGTTTCACTACTGTGCCATGGATGTGACCCAACCGCAGGATTACGGGAAGCTGGCGCAGCGCATCCGGCAGCGTGAGCAGGAAGGGAAGATTCCGGAAAACCGGATCTATTCCTTGTCGGTGGCACCGGAACTGTTTGGCGTGATTGCCTCCAACATTTCTGCCAGTGAGTTGGGATCGGCAACAGGCTGGAAACGCCTGATCATCGAGAAGCCGTTTGGGCACGATCTCCAGTCAGCCCGGGATCTCAACCGTTCCTTGCGGCAGTTCTTCGACGAAGAGGAGATTTTCCGCATTGACCATTACCTTGGCAAGCCCATGGTGCAAAACCTTGAGGTATTGGAATTTGCCAACCCCATTCTGCGGACGTTGTGGAACAATCAGCACATCGCCAATGTCCAGATTACCGCCAGCGAAACGGTCGGGGTGGAAGAACGGGCAGGGTACTACGACAAGGCGGGAGCGATTCGGGACATGTTTCAAAACCACCTGCTCCAGCTGCTCATGATGACGGCGATGCAGATGCCCCGGCAGTTTTCGGCCCGGGAGATCCGCAACGAAAAGATCAAGGTGTTGAAAGCGCTGCGGCCGCTGCGTCCGGAAGACGTTGCCGCGCATGTGGTTCGCGGTCAGTACGGAAAAGGATGGATCAACGGGAAGCCGGCAGCGGCGTACCGGGACGAACCGGGGGTGGACAGGGATTCGAACACCGATACGTTCGTCGCCGCTCGTCTGTGGATTGACAACGCGTTTTGGAGCGGGGTTCCCTTTTATATCCGGACCGGGAAGCGCATGCGGGAAAAGTCGACCCGGATCGTGATCGAATTCAAAAATCCGCTGAGGGATGCGTACCCCGTCCGTCATGAGAAACCGGCTCCCAACCTGTTGGTGATCCATGTAAATCCGTACGAGGGTGTTTCGTTTCAATTGAACAGCAAACATCCGGGGAAACACAGCAGGATCGAGCCGATCACCATGGAGTTTGCGGCAAATGCCAACGATGTGCCCGAAGCCTATGAGCTCCTGCTCTATGACGCGCTGCGAGGCGACTCCACTTTCTTTGCCCATTGGGAAGAGGTTGAATTGTGCTGGAAGTGGGTGCAGCCCATTTTGGACGCCTTTTCCGATCAGCGCGTTCCGCTTCATTTGTACGAAGCCGGCACGCAGGGCCCCGAGGCCGCTTTCCGACTGCTGGAGGAAGACGGTTTTTCATGGTGGGAACTCAACCGCCATGCCGAAGAAGGAACGCTGGGGGTTCGCAGGGAAGCGCTGTCCGTATCGGGCATATAAGGCAGGGAAGCTGCACGTTGGTCCGCCATCATACTTTTTTGACAGGAGGGTGTCCAGATGGCCATTTCGTTTGATTTCTCCAATGCGTTCCCGTTCATGGGCAGCCATGAAGTAGAGGTTCTGCGCGAATTTGTGAAGACAGCCCATGGATTTCTCCATGAAAAGAAGGGCCCCGGATCTGATTTTCTCGGATGGGTGGATCTGCCGGTGGACGTTGATGCGGAAGAATTGGCCCGGATTACGCAGGCAGCCGAGAGAATCAGAAGCCATTCCCAAGCGCTTGTTGTGATTGGCATCGGCGGGTCGTACCTTGGGGCAAGGGCGGCGATTGAAGCCTTGTCCCATCCCTTTCACAATCAACTGCCCCACGCGACACAGATTTATTACGCGGGGCACAACATCAGTTCCACCTATCTCGCCCGTCTCCTCGAAGTCCTGGAGGACAAGGATGTCTCCGTCAACGTGATTTCGAAATCGGGCACGACCACGGAGCCAGCCATTGCGTTCCGCGTGTTCCGCCGCTTCCTGGAGAGAAAGTACGGAAAAGCGGGAGCCAGACAGCGGATATTTGTCACCACGGACCAGACAAAGGGCGCGCTGAAAAAACTTGCCGATGAAGAAGGGTATGAAACCTTTGTCATTCCGGATGACGTGGGAGGGAGATACTCCGTATTAACGGCTGTCGGTCTCCTGCCCATGGCCGTCGCCGGCATCCATATTGATCGAATGATGCAGGGAGCCGCAGAGGCCTGGCGCAGGTACAGCAATCCGGACCTGCTGTCCAATGAGTGCTACCAGTATGCCGCGGTGAGAAATGCGCTCTATCGCAAGGGGAAAACGGTCGAGCTGCTGGTCAACTATGAACCGGCTCTGCATTACGTCGCGGAATGGTGGAAGCAGCTCTTTGGAGAAAGTGAAGGAAAGGATCAAAAAGGGCTTTTTCCTGCATCCGTAGATTATACGACCGATTTGCATTCGATGGGGCAGTATGTGCAGGAAGGGCGTCGGGATCTGTTCGAAACCGTCCTGCATGTCCGAAAGCCGCGGATTGACGTCACGATCCCGGACGATCCCGCCAACATCGACGGTTTGAACTTCCTGGCCGGCAAAACCATAGATGAGGTGAACCGCAAAGCATTTCAAGGCACGTTGTTGGCTCATGTGGACGGAGGAGTGCCCAACTTGCTTGTGGAGCTGGACGAACTCAATGCATTCACGTTTGGCGAACTGGTGTATTTCTTTGAAAAGGCTTGCGGCATCAGCGGACATCTGCTCGGCGTGAACCCGTTTGATCAGCCGGGGGTGGAGGCTTACAAGAAGAACATGTTTGCTCTTCTGGGCAAACCGGGGTTTGAAGCGGAAAAGAACCATCTTGAGAAACGATTGTCCAGGCAGGTGACTCAACATGAAAATCTATGATGTAACCGGATCGATCTTTGAAGGCATGGCTGTGTACAAAAACAAACCGGAAAAGCAGCCAAAGCTGAAAACAGTAACGAATGGGTATGTAACGGAATCTCGCATTGACATGGATGTGCACACGGGAACGCATATTGACGCGCCGCTTCACATGATGACAGACGGGGAGACGTTTGAAAGCATACCGCTGGACAATCTGGTCGGCATGTGTACCGTGCTGGATCTGACAGCGGTCCACGATCGGATCACAAAGGCGGACTTGGAGCGTTTTGCGATTCGCGAGGGCGATTTTGTTCTCTTGAAAACCAGGAATTCCGATGACGATGCGTTCCGTTTTGATTTTGTCTTCCTGGCGCAGGATGGAGCAGAATATCTGGCCCGGCTGGGAGTACGGGGAGTAGGCATTGATGCGCTGGGCATCGAGAGAGATCAGCCGGGCCATCCGACGCATCACATCCTGTTTCAAAACGGCGTCATTGTCATGGAAGGCCTTCGATTGAAAGAAGTGGAAGCAGGAGCGTATTTCATGGTGGCGGCCCCTCTGAAAATCGTGGGAACAGACGCTGCGCCTGCCCGGGTGCTGCTGTTTACGGGGCTGTCCCCCACGGAATAATCGCGTGTGTGATTCTGACTACCGGACAAAAGAAGGGATGAGCGTATGAGAAAGCAACAAATCGGTGTAATCGGATTGGCGGTCATGGGCAGAAATCTGGCGTTGAATCTGCTGAGCAAAGGGTTTTCCGTCTCCGTGTACAACAGAACGGCGGATAAAACGGAGGAACTGGTGCAGGCGGCGGGCGGCCGCAACCTGATCGGCACGTACTCCATTCAGGAATTCGTCCAATCCCTGGAGACGCCTAGAAAAATCCTGATCATGGTCAAGGCAGGCCAGCCAACGGATGATACCATCCAGCAGTTGAAACCCTATCTCTCCCGAGGAGACATCATCATTGACGGCGGAAACGCATTTTTCCAGGATACCCTGCGCAGAAGCAAGGAACTGGAAGAGGAAGGAATCCGGTTTATCGGAGCGGGCATTTCCGGCGGGGAAGAAGGGGCATTGAAAGGACCCGCGATCATGCCGGGAGGACAAAAGGATGCCTATGAGCTGGTTGCGCCGATCCTGACCGCCATTGCCGCAAACGTGAACGGTGAGCCCTGCTGCACGTACATTGGTCCGGATGGGGCGGGCCACTATGTCAAAATGGTACACAACGGGATTGAATACGGGGATATGCAGTTGATTGCCGAAGCCTATCATGTGATGCAACAGGTTTTGGGGCTCAGCGCCCGTGAACTCCACGAGGTGTTTGCCGAGTGGAACAAGGGGGAATTGGACAGCTATTTGATTGAAATCACAGCCGATATTTTCACGAAAATGGACCCCGAAACAGGCAAGCCCCTGGTGGATGTGATTCTGGATTCGGCCGGACAAAAAGGAACCGGCAAATGGACAAGCCAAAGTGCGCTGGACTTGGGCGTTCCCTTGTCCATGATTACGGAGGCCGTATTTTCCCGTTTCCTCTCCGCGATGAAGGAAGAGCGGGTGATCGCCAGCAAAACGCTGAAAGGGCCGCAAGCTCCCGCGTTCACGGAGGATCGGAAGGCGTTCATCGAAGCGGTGCGACAGGCGCTGTACGCCAGCAAAATCTGCTCGTATGCCCAAGGCTTCGCGCAGATGAGAGCGGCGTCCGAGGCGTACGGCTGGAACCTGAGGTACGGGGATATTGCCATGATCTTCCGGGGCGGCTGCATTATTCGTGCGAGATTTTTGCAAAACATCAAGGACGCCTACGATCGCAATCCGGAGCTGAAAAACCTGCTGCTCGATCCCTACTTCCGCGACATCGTGGAAAACTACCAGGAAGCCTGGAGAAAAGTAGTGACGACAGCGATCCAGCATGGTATACCCGTACCGGCGTTCTCCAGCGCTCTCGCTTACTTTGACAGCTACCGCACGGAAAGGCTTCCGGCCAACCTGCTGCAGGCACAACGCGATTACTTCGGCGCCCACACCTACCAACGAGTGGATAAGGACGGCGTCTTTCATACCGACTGGATGGAAGGCAAAGAGTAAAACGGACACAATGGTATCCTTTTAGTGACTACATCACTTTGAAGTAAGTACTTTCTGTTTTGGAGGTAAAGGTCTAGAATAAAGCATGCGCCGCCAAACATCACGCGCAGCACACAGAGAAAGGAGTGACGGCCGAACTCGCTTTCTCGTGACTCCCGTCATGGGTGGCGGTTTGCAGCGCATACGAAACGGGGATGGGTACCGAAAAAAACAGAAACAGGTAGGAGTGAAGCAATCATGCAGCTGCAGCTCGCGCTGGATCTTGTCACGATTCCGGAAGCCAAGGACCTGGTCAAGGAAGTTGCGGAGTATGTGGATATCGTTGAGATCGGCACGCCGGTTGTGATCAATGAAGGGCTTCGCGCCGTCAAGGAAATCAAGGAGGCCTTCCCTTCGATGACCGTGCTGGCAGACCTGAAGATCATGGATGCGGCCGGCTATGAAGTCATGAAGGCCTCCGAGGCCGGCGCTGACATCATCACGGTTCTGGGCGCCGCGGAAGACGTCACCATCAAGGGTGCGGTCGAAGAGGCGAAGAAACGAGGGAAAAAAATCCTGGTGGACATGATCGGTGTGAAAAACCTGGAAGAGCGGGCAAAGGAAGTCGATGCGTTTGGCGTAGACTACATCTGTGTCCATACCGGTTACGATCTGCAGGCCGTGGGGAAAAATTCGCTGGAAGACCTGCTGACCATCAAACGTGTGGTCAAACATGCGAAAACGGCGATCGCGGGCGGCATCAAGCTGGAGACGCTGCCGGAAGTCGTGAAGGCCCAACCGGATCTGGTCATTGTCGGCGGCGGCATTACGGGACAAGCAGATAAAAAAGCAGTCGCTGCCGAAATGAAAAAAATGATCACACAAGGATCGTGATCAGGATGCACACTCGTCAATACGCCAATGAAATCGTCAATGAACTGACGCGGACGGTTGACCAAATCGCCGAAGCAGAAGCGGAACAGCTTGTAGCTCGCATCCTTGAATCAAAGAAGGTCTTTGTAGCCGGTGCAGGCAGATCGGGCCTGATGGTTCGCGCCTTTGCCATGCGGCTGATGCACATGGGGCTGCGCGCTTATGTCGTAGGCGAAACCGTAACCCCCAACTTCGAAAAAGACGACCTGTTAATCATCGGGTCCGGTTCGGGGGAGACGAAAAGTTTGGTGTCCATGGCAACGAAAGCGAAAAGCATCGGGGGTGCCGTCGCGGCGGTCACGATTTTCCCGGAATCGACCATCGGACAGCTAGCTGATCTCGTCATTACCCTGCCGGGTTCTCCGAAAGACCAGGCGGACAGCGGAACCAAAACCATCCAGCCCATGGGTTCATTGTTTGAGCAAACCCTGCTGCTGTTCTACGACGCTGTCATCCTGCGGTTGATGGAGAAACTGGGATGGGACTCCCAGGCGATGTTCGGCAGACATGCCAATCTGGAGTAGGGAAAACTGCCGTACAAAGCCATTCACATGAACGAACAGATCGCATCGCGATTTTGAAGCAGCGCGATGCGATCTGCTTTTTCATTTGTCGCGGTTCCGGCGTTCTCAGCTTTTCGCACGGCCGGCGGACGTCTGTGGATGCCGCTGCCCCTGTGATTGGCTTTGTCATCGGGATCGCCGATGGAATCCATGCGTTTCCACCGATTCATCTCTCATGCCGGTTTTCTTCGGCAGCCATGGCGATTTCTTTTGTTTCATGAACGGTACCAAACGGATGCTCAGGCGGCGCATAGATCACGTACACTTTCAGTGGCGTATGACCCGTATTGATTACGTTGTGCCATTTTCCGGCAGGAATCATGATGGCATAGTCCTCATAGGCCATTTCTTGAAAATCCAGGTGGTCTTTGCTCTCACCCATTTGAACAAGTCCCTGTCCTTCTTCAATCCGAATGAATTGATCCGTGGTCGGATGGACTTCCAAACCGATGTCATCGCCGACATCGATGCTCATCAGCGTCACTTGAAAGTACTTCCCTGTCCATAAAGCCGTCCGGTACGTCTGGTTTTGTTTGGCTGCTTGGTCAATATTCACGACAAACGGTCTTGATCCATAATCGGTCAGTTTGATCCTTCTGCCATAAGGAAACCGGTTGGGATTCCAATAGACATAATAAGGATTCCACTGGTAGCTCCAATGGTTGGGATTCCAGTCGTACACGGGATTATGCCATTGAGGGTGACCCCACGCTTTGCGGTACATGGATATTCTCCTCTCATGATTTCATCATGTACGTTGTAGCCTATGCGGTTTTCTCTTCATCGGTGTCAGGACAGCTCTCACCGAGCCAGCGGGAAACCTTTCGGGTTGTTTGACAAATCAGAACAGACGGGTAAGATTGAAAATAACAAAATGAACGAACAACATAGAGAGGAAACATGAAACGGTTATTCCGGTCGATCTCAACCCGTATCACGCGAAAATACCTGGTGATTTTCTCGTTGGTTCTGATTATTCCGACACTGGTCATCTATCAATTGGTGGTGAATTATGCAAAGGATCTCATGCGAATCAATATCGAACAAAGCAATGAAATCTACGCGGAATCGATCGCGAAGCGGCTGAGTTCGGAACTGAACGACGTCGTGCTGCAGCTGCAGTTGATCGCGGGACAAACAGGCAATCAGCGCGTCGATGAACAAGCGATGTATCAACGGGCCAAACAGACTGTGTCCAAAAGCGTGTTTATCCAATCCATCTCCTTCTTTGACGCCTCCAAACGGCTGCGCTTTGAGGCTCCTTTTCAGACGGAAGGGAGAGAGATCGTCTACGAATACCCAAAAATGGAACACGTCCGGTGGAGCTACAATTACGTTGTGACGGAACTGATCCGAAACCATCGCGGAGAGCAGGCGGTTGCCGTCCTGATACCCGTCTTTTTCGAGGATCGCCGGTTTCGCGGCGCGCTTGTTGCGGAGCTGAGCCGCGAATATTTATCGGAAATGTTAAAAAGTATCAGTGTTACACGCGGCGGATTTGGCTACATCGTAGACCGCAACGGGATGGTGATCGCTTCTACGGACGAAGCAGAGTGGAACAAGAACTACGCGGAAGAACCCGTCGTGGAACGGGTGGTGAAAGGAGAGATCGGAACGGGAGTAATGCCGCATGTGGGGCAGGTCAGCGTCATGACCTACTATATGATGAGCCACAACTGGGGACTGGTCGTAGGCGTGCCTGAATCACTTGCGTTCGTCCCCGTGTCGAAATTGTCTGCGACGCTAACGGGCGGATTTGCCGTAATCTTCGCACTCATGCTCTGTCTTGTCGTGTTGGGAATGAGGCACATCCTCAATCCGATTGTGAGACTCACCCGTTTTGCCCGACACTTTCATCAATCGCCGTCGCGTGCCCCATTTCCCGAAATGTTGGTGGAAAGTCAGGACGAATTGGGGGTGTTGATGCGGACCATCGTCTCAATGGCCGTGAAGATTCACGAAAAAGAGCAGTTCCTGAGGGATGTGATCGAAGGCATTCCGTATGCGCTGATCACCTTGGATCAACAGGGCAGAATCACCCACGTAAACCGCAACATGGCGGCGCTGATCGGGGCACCGGCCGATACGTGGAAGGGACAACCCATTTCCGTGCTGCCTCCGTTTTCGTTTTTGCAGTCCCTCGTGGGGGAAACCGAAGTGTCGCTGGAGGACGAGAACAAGCAGACACGAATCATCCGGGTGGTCGCGTCTTCGTTCAATGGCGGCGTGCTGGCCGTGCTGGAGGACGTTTCCCAGGTAAAGCTGTTGGAGGCCCATGTGCGGCAAAGCGAACGGCTGGCTCTGATGGGGCAGATTACGTCGGGAATTGCCCACGAACTGAAAAATCCGCTGGCCGTGTTGGCAAGCACTAGCGAGTTGTTGAAAGAGGAGATGGCAGACCTGGCCCCTGCGGAAATGATCCAGACGCTGGTGACTGACATCGAGGAAGAAATCAAACGCATGAGCGAGATCGTGTCCGAGTTTCTGGCGTTTGTCCGGATGAGACATGAGGAGGTAGGAGAAGTGGAGATGGACCGATTGATGGACCGCGTTCTGCACCTGCTCCGCATAAAGCTGAATGAAGCCAACGTCCGGGTGATTCGCTCGTACGAGCCGTTTCTGCCACCGGCCAAAGGCCGTCAAAACAAATTGCTCCAGGTCTTTCTCAATCTCCTTTTGAACAGTGTGGAAGCGATGCCGAACGGTGGAACCATCACGATTCAAATGAAAAGGGATGGTCCCTGGCTGACCGTCTCCATCGCGGACAGCGGCGTAGGCATTTCGGAACAAGACTTGCAATGGCTGTTCAATCCCTTTTTCTCCACCAAGGAACGGGGAAATGGGCTCGGACTGACCATCGCTCGGGACATCGTGGTCGAGCATGGTGGCGACATTCAAATTGAAAGCGTTGTCAACAAAGGGACGACGGTTCGCTGTCGATTTCCAATTGCCATCAAGGAGGGGGTTGCCACATGAGTGCGCACGGCGTACTGATCGTCGATGACGAAGTGAAATTGTGCCGGAACATTGCGATCAAACTGGAGAAAGAAGGCTACACCACCTACCAAGCGTACGACGGGAAATCGGCCATCGATCTGGTCCGAAAACATCCGATAAGCGTCGTGCTCTTGGACTACATGTTGAACGACATGACCGGACTCGATGTCCTTTCCGTCATCAAACGGGAGAAACCGAACACGATCGTATTCATGCTGACCGCCTACGGCAACATCGAGAGCGCCGTCATGGCGATGAAAGGGGGGGCCGCCGATTACTTCAACAAGCCGGTCGAATTGCGCAAGATCAAGGAAGTGGTCGACAGCGTGTGCAGGACGCTGCCGACGGGAGAATCGTCCGAAGACACCATCATTTTTGCCAACGAAAAAATGAAACAAATCCGGCGCGTGCTGGAACAGGTGACACCTACGGATGCGATCATGCTGCTCCTGGGAGAAAGCGGTGTGGGAAAGACGGCGTTGGCGAAATGGATCCATCAGTACAGTCATCGCAAGGACAAGCCGTTTGTGTGCATCAATTGCGCCTCCATCCCGGAGACGCTGTTGGAAAGCGAGCTGTTCGGATATGCCAAAGGGGCGTTCACCGGAGCGGCGGAGTCCCGCCCGGGCAAGTTCGAGGCGGCGAATGGCGGGACGATCTTTTTGGACGAAATCGGCGAAATCTCTCCGGCCATGCAGGCCAAACTCCTCCATGTCATTGAGGAAAAGACGGTTACGCGGCTTGGCAGCCACGCTTCGCTCAAGGTGGATGTGCGCATCCTGGCGGCGACGAACAAACCGTTGAAACAGTTGGTGCAGCAAGGACGCTTTCGCGAAGATTTGTACTATCGCTTAAACGTGGTGGAAATTGAGATTCCGCCGCTGCGCGAACGCAGGGAAGACATTCCGCTTCTTGTGGAACAAACGTTGCGCAAGCTGAATGAAAAGTACGGCAAGACCATCAGCATTTCATCAGAACTCATGAAGATGCTGCTGAACGAACCATGGCCGGGCAATATTCGCGAACTGATCAACACGCTGGAACGCATGCACATCTTGAAGGAAAGCGGAACCCTGGACGTTCAGGACTTTGCCGTCCGGCAGCCGGTCGCGTACCGTCGGCCGGTGTGGGAGGAGATCCCGCTGAACGACCGACTGCAGGATGTACTGGACGAAGTGGAGGAGCACCTCATCCGGGAAGCCATCCGGCGGGCGGGTGGAAACCATACGAAGGCTGCGCACCTGTTGGGCATTTCCCGCAACACGTTGATATACAAGCTAAAGAAGATGAGGCGCCCATGAGACGGTTGGCAATCATCGCAGTGGGAACGGTTTTGTTCGGCGCACTTCTCGCAGTGAGTCTGCCTCGTGAGGCCGCGGCCCCTGTGTCCCCGGAAAAGCCTTCATGGCCCGCTCAACCCATCACCGTCGGGGCGAAATCGCTGACGGAGCAATACCTGTTGATGAAGATGACATCCATCGTCCTCCGCTGGCACGGTTACGATGTCAACGAGATGGTGTTTCTGGACAGCCCCGCCGTCCGATCCGCGATGGAGGCGGGCGTCGTCGACCTGTACTGGGAGTACACGTCCACCGCTCGCTTGTACTACCACAAGCAAAAGCCGATCTACGATCCCGACGCGGCTTGGAAAGCAGTGGCGGAAGAAGACAAACGGAAAGGAATCGGCTGGTTTCCCCGGAGTGAGTTCAACAGCAGTTGGGCCGTGATGGTGCGGGAGGACGTAGCCAAGAAGTGGGGGATCTCCTCCATCAGCGACCTGGTCGAATACGTCCGTACGCGGAATCCGCGGCTGAAACTGGCCACCAACGAAGAATTCCTTCATCGTGAAGACGGGATGCAGCGTCTTCGGGATCTGTACGACTTGTCGCTGCCGGACGGACAGGTAATGGCCGTCGATTCCGGGCTGCTTCCGCAAGCTGTCAAGGAGTCGAGGGTGGATGCGGCTGTAGGGATGGCCAGCGATCCTCGCATCAAGGAAGCCCATCTCATTGTGCTGGAGGACGACAAACATGCGTTCCCGCCCTATCATGCCAGCCCGGTGGTACTGGGCGAGACATTGAAAAAATATCCGGAACTGCAAACGCTCATCGAGCCTATCCGCATCCGGATCACTCAGGAGAACATGCTCGATCTGATGTACCAGGTGGACATTCTTCACAAGGACGTGACCAAAACCGCTTATGAATTCCTGGTTGGGCAGCGGATTATTCAACCGCTGAACTGATCTGTCGGAGTGGGAAGGACGTCGTTGATTGCACAAAAATTTTACGTCTCTGGCGTAAAATTTTTGTGCAATTTTTTTGTTTTTCCGTACTGTGCGGCAGCAGGCGAGCAAGAATGGCGCGGCCCGAGAAGTTGGCACGGGATTTGCTCAAGTCTTCCGATGACTGAATGAAAAGAGGTGAGGGCATGAAAATTACGGGCATTGAAATTTCACATTATCTGCTTCCGCTGGATCCTCCGTTCAAGGCGGCGTGGGATCCCCAACCGCGAAAAAAGTTTGCGACCACGATCGTCGCCGTGCACACGGACGAAGGATTGACCGGAATCGGTTCGGGAGATTTGATGACGGGTTTTGCCGGACACGAACACTTGTTTATCGGCCAGGATCCATTTGCGATCGAACGGCATTGGCAGGTGATCGACAACATTGATTTCCACTACGGAAGATGCTGGCCGCTGGACCTGGCGCTGTGGGATCTGATCGGAAAAGCAACCGGTCAACCTGTATACAAGCTGCTGGGGGCAAGAAACAGCAAAATTCTTGCATACGCTTCCACGGGAGAGATTGTCGAACCAGAGGTGCGGGCTGAACGGGCGCAGATGCTGGTCGAGCAGGGATTCAAGGCGATGAAAATCCGTTTTCATCATGATGACCCGAGAAAAGACATTAAAGTGGTCGAAGCCGTGCGCAAGGCGGTAGGCGACAAACTGCACATCATGGTGGATGCCAACCAGGGATGGAAGATGCCGTGGGACGTGCAGCCGTGCTGGGATCTGAAGCTGGCCTTGCAGGTGGCCAAAGAACTGGAGCAGCTAAACGTGTTCTGGTTGGAGGAGCCTCTGCCGCATCACGATTTTCGCGGCTTGGCGAAACTGCGGGAACTGGTGGAAATCCGCATCGCCGGTGGGGAAATGAATCGCAAATGGCACGACTTCCGGGAGATGAGCGTATTGGGAGCGCTCGATGTGTACCAGCCGGACGTCGCCCTGGCCGGCGGCATTACCCAGGTTAAAAAGGTGGCCGACATGGTTCAGGCGAACGGCGCCTGGTTCAGTCCGCACACCTGGTCGAACGGGATCGGTTTATTGGCCAATCTCCACTTGGCTGCGGCGGTCAGCCACTGCCCCTATTTGGAATACCCGTATGATCCGCCGGCCTGGACGCCGGAGCGGCGGGATTTTGTGCAGGCTGTGAAGGTGGAGGTGGACAAGGACGGCTATCTTGTGATCCCGGACAAGCCCGGACTGGGGATCGAACTGGATCTTGCGGCATTGGAGCGGTTCAAATACGACAGGGTGTACGTGGGTGAGTCCTCATGAAGTACCTGCTCACCCACACGGATCGGGTCCTGGACCTGTTTCTGGAGCACTTGTCCATGACCGCCCTGTCGCTCTGCATCTCCCTGCTGCTGGCCATTCCCATCGGAATCGCCATCACCAAGTACAAGCGGCTGTACGTCCCGGTAACCGGCTTGTTCGGCATCCTTTACACCATTCCAAGTTTGGCCCTGTTTGCGTTATTGATTCCCGTCACCGGGCTGGGGCCGGAAACGGCCATCATCGGATTGATCGCCTATTCCCAGATGATTCTCGTCCGAAACGTGGCGGCTGCCATCCGGGGCATTGACCCGCTGATCATCGAGGCGGCCAAGGGGATGGGCATGAGCAAGGCGCAGATCGTCTTTCAGATCGAAATCCCGCTTGCCGTCCCTGTGGTCGTGGCGGGGATCCGGGTGGCCGCCGTGTCGATCATCAGCATCGCCACCGTGGCTGCCTGGATCAATGCGGGTGGGCTGGGCACGCTCATCTTCGAAGGGTTGTACCGTACGCATACGGACAAGATCGTCGCCGGAACGATTGCCATTGCCGTCCTGGCCATCGGCACCGATCTGTTGTTCCGGGCGATCGAGCGGCTCCTCAGTCCGAACATGTCGTGAAAGGAGGTGAACCATCGTGCTGCAGGATCTCCAGGCGTACTTTGCGACCAACGCGTCCGTCTTTTTTACTAACGCCGTCCAGCACGTGGTGTTGAGTCTGACTTCGATTGTCCTGGCCATGCTGATATGCGTGCCGCTGGGCGTGTTCATCTCCAGGAAAGCGAGGATCGCGGATGCGGTCATCAACGCGGTCAACGTCTGCCGGGTCGTCCCCAGCCTGGCCGTCCTGGCCCTGGCCATGCCGCTGTTGGGGGTGGGATTCCTGCCGGCGCTGCTTGCCTTGACCGTGCTTGCTTGTCCGCCCATCCTGATCAACACGTACACGGCGTTTAAGGAAATGGACCCGCTCATCCGTGAGGCCGCAAAGGGGATGGGGATGAGTCCGATGCAGACGATTGTGCAGGTGGAGTTTCCGCTGGCCCTGCCGGTAATTGTAGCCGGTGTGCGAACGGCTTCGGTGGAAATCATTGCAAGCGCTTCCCTGGCGGTGCTGATCGGGGGAGGAGGCCTGGGCAACTACATCATGAACGGCATCGCCATGTTCAATGTTACGTTTTTGATGCTGGGCGCGGTGCCGATCGCGCTTCTGGCGATCGTGAGCGAAGTCGGTTTTTCGCTCCTGCTGAAGCGAGTGACCATGTACACTTCTTGACGAGGAAAGAGGGGGATTTTCATGAAAAAACGGACATTGCTCTCGATGATGCTCGTGGCAGCAACGGCGTTTGCCTTGTCCGCCTGCGGTTCGTCCGATTCGGCGAACGGTGGCGGCGGCAAGAAAGAGCCGGTTGTCGTTGGTTCGAAAAACAACACGGAGAACGTGCTGCAGGGAGAAATGTACGCGCAGGTACTGGAGGCGAACGGCGTTCCTGTCGAGCGAAAGCTGAATCTCGGCGGAACGATGGTTACGTTCGAAGCGATCAAAAGCGGTCAGGTGGACATGTACCCCGAGTACACGGGAACCGGGATCCTCGCCATCCTGAAGCGTCCTGTGGAGAAAGACCAGCAGAAAGTGCTGGAGATCAACAAGGAAGGGTTCAAGCAGTGGAACATCGAGTGGCTGGATCCGGCGCCTTTGAACAGCACGTACGGGTTTGCGATGAAACGGGATCTGGCCGACAAGCTGGGCATTGAAACGCTGACCGACCTCGCCCGGCATGCAAAAGACCTGGTGCTGTCCTACCCACAGGAGTTTGATGTCCGCGAAGACGGACTGCCCGGTCTGCAAA
Source organism: Brevibacillus sp. LEMMJ03 (assembly GCF_007197875.1). NCBI lineage: Bacteria > Bacillati > Bacillota > Bacilli > Caryophanales > Paenibacillaceae > Brevibacillus > Brevibacillus sp. LEMMJ03. Next base: position 42,832 of record NZ_VKJN01000004.1, read on the forward strand.
AAGCGTTTGCAGACAAAGGCGGATTCACATTCAAAAAACAGTTCCAGATCGATTACAGCATCCGCTACAAACCGCTCCTGCAGGGAGAGTCGGACGTCACCGTGTCGGTCGGGACCGACGGCGACATCGCCGGCCACAACCTGAAGCTGATCAAGGATGACATCGGCTTTTTCCCGGTGTACAACGTGGCTCCGATCATCCGCAAAGAAAAGCTGGACATGTACCCGGAGATCAAGGAGCCGCTGAACAAGCTCAGCTCGCTGTTGACCGACGAAGTGATGCAGAAGCTGAACTGGGAAGTGGACGGTCCGGAGAAAAAAGAACCGGAAGAAGTGGCGCGGGAATTTTTGAAACAGCACGAACTGGTCAAGTAAGGGGGGATCACCGATGGAAACGCGGATGTATATCGACGGAGCGTGGACAGAGGCCAAGTCGGGCCTTCGCTGTGCCGTCACCAATCCGACGAACGGCGAAACCGTCGCCGAGGTCGCGTACGGCGGAAGGGAGGAAGCGAGAGAAGCGATTGCAGCGGCTCACCGCGCGTTTGGCTCGTGGTCGCGGACAAGCGCTGATGAACGGGCCGAGCTCCTGAGCACCATGCACCGGCTGGTCGTGGAGAACGCCGATCGTCTGGCCCGCATCATGACGCTGGAACAGGGGAAACCGTTTGATGAAGCCAAAGGGGAAGTCGTCTGGGGGGCGGACTTCTTGCAGTGGTACGCCGAGGAAAGCCGGCGGGTGTACGGCGAGATCGTTCCGCCCAGCAAGGAGACGCAGCGCATCCTGGTTCACCGGGTGCCGGTGGGAGTGGTCGCGGCCATCACTCCCTGGAATTTCCCCTCCTCGATGATTACGCGCAAACTGGCTCCGGCCCTGGCCGCGGGTTGTACGGTGGTGGTAAAGCCGGCGCCGGAAACGCCGCTTTCGGCAATTGCCCTGTTTGAGGTATTCGAGCAGGCGGGTTTGCCGAAAGGCGTGGCCAACCTGGTGCTGGGGGAAGCGGAAGCAATCGGCCGGGAATTTCTTGAGAACCCGTTGGTGCAAAAAATCAGCTTTACCGGTTCCACCGCCGTCGGGAAGTACCTGCTGGAACAATCGGCGAAACAGGTGAAAAAAGTGTCGCTGGAGCTGGGCGGGCACGCGCCGTTTATCGTGTTTGAAGACGCGGATGTGGACCGTGCCATCGAAGGGCTGATGATCAACAAGTTTCAAAACGGCGGGCAGACGTGCATTTGCGCTAACCGCATCTTCGTGCACGAATCGATCGCCGACGATTTTGCCCGAGCGCTTGTCTCCCGTGTGCAGACGCTCAAAGTGGGCAGCGGCCTGGAGCCGGGCGTTCAGATGGGGCCGCTGATCCACGAGCAAGCGTTGGACAAGGTCCATCGTCACGTGGTCGACGCGGTGTCCAAAGGCGCCCGACTGTGGTGCGGAGGCGATCGGCTGAAAGGAGATTCTTATCAAAGCGGCTGCTTCTATGCGCCGACCGTATTGTCCGGCGTAACCAGCGAGATGCAGATTTTCCACGAAGAAACGTTCGGACCGGTCGCGCCGCTGATTCCCTTTTCGACGGAGGAGGAAGCGATCCGTCTGGCCAACGACACGCCGTACGGACTGGCCGCCTACTTCTACACGCGGGATTTGGCCCGCACCATGCGTGTGGCCGACCGCCTGGAATACGGCATGATCGGGATCAACGAGTCGGTCCTGGGGTACGTGCAGGCGCCGTTCGGCGGCATGAAACAAAGCGGGATCGGGCGGGAAGGAGGCAGACAGGGCATTGACGATTTCTTGGAGATCAAATACCTCAACGTAAACTTCTGAAGGGAGGGAAATGAGTGGGAATCGTCTTTAAACGGGTGAGCAAGATGTATCCCGGCGCCAAGACACCAGCCGTCGACGGTGTCGACCTGGTGTTTGGCGAGGGCGAGTTCATCGTGTTTCTCGGTCCCTCCGGATGCGGCAAGACGACGCTGCTGAAAATGGTGAATCGTCTGTACGAACCGACGGAGGGCGTCATCGAGATTGACGGTGTCGACATATCGACCATCAAAGGGGAAGAGCTTCGCCGCCGAATCGGCTATGTGATCCAGCAGAACGGGCTGTTTCCGCACATGCGGATCGAGGACAACATTGTGGTGGTTCCCCGGCTGTTGGGATGGGACCGGGATCGGATCGACAAGCGGGTAGACGAACTGTTGGAAATGGTGCATCTGGACCCTGCCATCTACCGCAAGCGCTACCCGCGCCAACTGTCGGGAGGGCAGCAGCAGCGCGTCGGGATTGCCCGGGCAATGGCGGCTGATCCGTCCATTTTGCTGATGGACGAACCGTTCGGCGCGATCGATCCGATCACCCGCACCAGCCTGCAGGATGAACTGCTGCGGATTCAAAAGCAGTTGAAAAAGACGATTTTGTTCGTCACCCACGACGTGGACGAAGCCCTGCGCCTGGCTGACCGGATTGTGGTGATGCAGAGCGGACGGGTTGTCCAGGTAGGTACACCGTACAAGATTTTGGCGAATCCGGCCAACGATTTTGTAAGGCAGTTGGTCGGTGAACGCAGCCTCTTCCGCCGGATGAGCCTGTTGAAAAACCGGGATGTTCTTCGCCTGTCGGGCGCAGCCGAAGCGGCAGCAGCCGCGGATGCTTCCGACCCGGTCGGTTTGGACGACAGTGTGTCTGATACCTTTGCCCGCCTGGTGGAAACCGGGAAGGAATCGATCCCGGTCGTTGACGAACGGGGACACTTCGCCGGGATGATCGGGTTGTCCCACATTCTCGACAGTCTGTCTCGTACGGGAAGTGAACGAACGTGAGGATCGAAGCGGACAACTTTGGAACGGCGGCGCTTCCCGAAGGAACCTTGTACGGCATCAACACCCTGAGAACGGTGGACAATTTGTCGTTTTCCGGCCGGATGCTGTCCCATTTTCCCGTGTACATTTCTTCGCTGGCGGAAGTGAAGAAAGCAGCCGCGTTGGCGAACGGCAGAGCCGGACAGTACGACGAGGCGATTCGCGACGCGATTGTCGCTGCGTGCGATCTGTTGATCGCCGGGCGGCATCATGACCAGTTTCCGGTCGACGTCTTTCACGGCGGCGGAAGCATCGGGATCAACATGAACATCAACGAGGTCATTGCCCGCCTGGCCGGTCCCGGGGTGGATCCTGTCGACCATGTGAATGCCAGCCAGTCTACCTCGGACGTGTGCCATACCGCCATCCGGGTGGCCCTGCTCAAACTGGCCGAACCGCTTTGGCGCGCACTTTCGTCCCTGGCGGATGCTCTGGAGGAGAAGGCCGGGGAACTGGGAGGCGTCGAGACGATTGCCCGGACGTGCTTGCAGGACGGGATGAAAGTATCGCTCGGCGTCATATTCAGCGGTATTTCCGCTGCGCTGCGGCGCCGGCTTGAATCACTGCGTGCCGCCCTTGATGAACTGCACGCCGTCAACTTGGGCGGGACCGTGATCGGCTGCGGAACCGGCGCGTCGGATGCGTACCGCGCCCACATCCTCGAAGCGCTGCGGGAGGTGACCGGACTGCCGCTTCGCCACCGGAAAAACCTGTACGATGCGGCGCAGCATCCGGACGATCTGGCTCGGGTATCCAGCGAACTTCGCCTTCTTGCCGGCCTGCTCATCAAATGTGCCAAGGATCTACGGCTGCTGTCGTCCGGTCCGGAAGCGGGCCTGGCCGAGATTCGGCTGCCGGCGGTGCAGGCAGGCTCCTCATTCTTTCCCGGCAAAGTGAATCCTGTCGTTCCGGAAACGCTGATCCAGTGCGGGTTTTTGGTGACCGCCTACGATCATGCCGTCCAGATGGCGATCGAACATGGCGAGCTGCACTTGAACGTCTGGGAGGGCCTGGCCGGCATCCTGGCGATGGAGGCCATGCAGATGCTGGCCAGCGCTGTAGCGAAGTTTGAGCGTTATTGCGTTCGCGGCATTCGCGCCAACCTCTCGCGGTGTGAAGCGTACGCCAACAGTTTTGTGCCTCTGGTCGTCGCGTTGAAAGAAACGTACGGGTACCGGGAACTTTCCGAATTGGTAAAAAACCTGACTCCGGAGGAAATCAAAGAAACGTACGGGAGGAGAGAAAAACCATGACGAACATGCAGCCCCCCAAGCTGGAATGGGCAAAAGAGTGGCTCAAACCGGTCAAGTCGCTTTACATCAACGGCGAGTGGGTGAACGGCGGCGGATCGCTGATCGAATCGGTCAATCCGGCGAACGGCCAGGTGCTCGGCCGCTTCCAGGGGGCCGATGCCCGTGATGTCGACAAGGCGGTGGCGGCCGCACGGGCCGCTTTCGAACAGGGGCCTTGGGCGCGGATGAGCCGAAAGGACCGGGGGAAGGCCTTGCACGCGATCGCGGAACTCATCCGCGAACACCATGCCGAACTGGCCACCATCGAATCGCTCGACAACGGCAAGCTGTACAAGGAGTCGTACGTCGACGATGTGACGGAAGCGGCCGACCTGTTTGACTACTACGCCGGTTGGGTGGACAAGTACTACGGCGAAGTCAACCCGGTGGAAGGTGATTTTGTCAGTTTTACGACGCGGGATCCCATCGGTGTCTGCGGACAGATCGTGCCGTGGAATTTTCCGATCGTGATGGGGGTGTGGAAAATCGCGCCGGCCCTGGCAATGGGCAATACCGTTGTGTTCAAGCCGTCGAGCGTAACCAGCTTTTCGGCGATCCGCCTGTTTGAGATCATCCACGAAGCGGGCGTGCTTCCGCCCGGCGTGATCAACCTGATCCTGGGGGAAGGGAAGGTCGGCTCTTACATTGCCCGGCACATGGACGTGGACAAGGTGTCGTTTACGGGCAGCACGGCGGTCGGCAAACAACTGGTGCACGATTCCGCCGACTCCAATCTGAAGCCGGTGACGCTGGAGCTTGGCGGCAAGTCGCCCAATATCATCTTTGAAGATGCCCCGGACCTCGAAGGCGCGATCCAACGCTCGTTCTACGGCCTGTTTACCCACAAAGGGGAAAAGTGTTCGGCGCCGACCCGCTTGTTCGTGCAGCGGCGCATTTACGATCACGTGGTCGCTCGACTGGCGCAGATGGCTGACTCCTACCGCCTGGGCGATCCGTTCGATCCACAGAGCGATCAGGGGCCGCAAGTGTCGAAAGCTCACATGGAAAGCATTTTGCGCTACATCGAGATCGGCAAGCAGGAAGGAGCGGCCGTCGCTGCGGGAGGATATCGCGATACCGCCGGCTCCAACGCGGACGGCTACTTTGTGCGGCCGACGGTGTTTGCCGACGTCCGAAACGGCATGCGGATCGCCCAGGAAGAAATTTTCGGACCGGTGCTTGTGGTGATTCCGTTTGCGGATGAAGACGAAGTGGTTCGCATGGCAAACGACACCATGTACGGATTGGCCGCGGGCCTGTGGACCAACGATGTCGCCCGTGCCCACCGCGTGGCCAAACGGCTCCAGGCGGGTATGGTGTTTGTAAACCGATACGGCTGCTACGACTTCGCAAGCCCGTTCGGCGGCTGGAAGCAGAGCGGCTGGGGCAAGGAATACGCCATTCATTCCCTGCAGTCGTACACCAAAGCAAAAGCAATCTGGATCGCCCATTAGGAAAGGAGCATGTCGGGATGAACATGAAGGCAGCCGTCATGTTGGCGGCAGGGCAGCCGCTGGTTGTCGAATCGGTTGAGCTGGCCTCGCCCAAGGCGAACGAAGTGTTGGTAAAAATCGTGGCAACCGGCGTTTGCCACAGCGATTACAACGCGCTGCACGACGAGACTACCCCTGTGCCCACGATTCTGGGGCACGAAGGGGCCGGCATTGTTGTGGAGGTAGGGTCCCAAGTCAAAACGGTGAAAGTCGGGGACCGGGTGGCCTTGAGCTGGGTGCCGTATTGCGGGACGTGCGAGTGCTGCCAGACGGGGAAGGTCAATCTGTGCGAATCCGCTTTCGGACCGATGTTCGCCGGAACACTGCTGGACGGCACCAGCCGGTTGAGCCGGGGAGGAGAGACCGTCTACCACAATTCCCTGCTGTCCACCTTTGCCGAATATGCCGTTGTGCCCGAGATGAGCTGCGTCAAGCTGCCTGAAGGGATGCCCTTGATTCAGGCCTCCCTGATCGGTTGCGGCGTAGCGACCGGGTATGGTGCGGCCGTTCGCGCCGCCCGCGTGGAGCCGGGCTCGTATGTCGCGGTGTTTGGCATCGGCGGGGTTGGCGTCAACGCCATTCAGGGCGCACGGATTTGCGGAGCGTCGCGGATCATCGCCTGCGATGTCAAGGAGAAAAATCTGGAGATTGCCAAGCGATTCGGAGCCACCCATACCGTCAACGTGTCGACTGTAGACGCAGCGGAAGCCATCCGGGAACTGACGGACGGGCACGGCGTGCATGCCGCGATTGATTGTTCAGGCAGCACGGCGGCAGCCCAATCGGCCTGGAAAGCGACGCGTAAGGGAGGTACGACGGTGGTGGTCGGGGCGTTTCCTTCCCACAAGGAACTGACGCTTCCTGCAGGCGGTTTCCACCGGATGGGCAAAACGCTGAAAGGAAGCTTTTACGGAGATGTCAACCCGTTTCGCGAGTTCCCGATCATTGCCCGCCTGTATCTGGAAGGGAAATTCCAGTTGGATGAACTGGTGCTGGATCGGATTCCGTTAGAAGACATCAATAAGGCGTTTGCTTCGTTCGAAGACCGGGATGCCGTCAATGTCGGCAGGACGGTGGTCGTGTTGGGAGGAGATGGCGCATGACGGCATTTGATGTTGCCATTCGCACCCAGGTTTCCTTTTGCATTGGCAGGTCCCGGCAAGTGGGCGAAGACGTCAAACGGCTGAGCGGCCAGGACAAGGCGGTTCTCGTCACCGATCCCGGACTTGTGCAGGCGGGCGTGGCCGGGGACGTGGTGGACGCTCTGCGTGAGTCCGGTGTCGAGGCCGAGCTGTTTGCCGAGGTGCAAAGCGATCCGACGTCCGATTCGATCGATCGTGCGGCTGACATCATTCGCCAGTCGGGAGCAGCCTGCGTCATCGGGCTCGGCGGAGGATCGGCCATGGATGTGGCCAAGATGGCGGCGATGGTCGCCGGCGACCGTCATCCTGCGGAACATTATGCGCTCATGGCCCATCCGTTCGCACCCAAGCGTGTGGCCACCATCATGATTCCGACCACCTCCGGTACGGGAGCAGAGGTGACGAGTACCGTGGTGTTCTCGACGGCCGAAAAACGGAAGGTATGGGGATGGGACCGGGATTTGGCACCTGATCTGGCCATATTGGATCCGGCATTGACCGTGAAGCTCCCGCCCCACTTGACCGCAGCCACCGGTTTGGATGCCCTCGTGCACGCCATGGAAGCGGCCGCGGGCAAAAGGCGCAATCCTGTCATTCACGGCCTTGGCATGAAGGCGATTCAGCTTATCTCCCGGCACTTGCTGCAGGCGATCCGCGAGCCTGGCGACTTGGAGGCTCGCGGCAGTCTCAGCGTGGGAGCGATGCTGGCGGGCCTTGCCATCGAACAGGGAGGTACCGGAATCGCCCACTGCATCGGGCACGCCCTGGGGACCTTGGCTCGAATTCATCACGGTCGGGCGGTGGCGATTGCTTTGTATCACGCTTACGCCTGGAACGCGGAGGCGGCGGTGGAGGTGCACGCGGAGATCGCGCGCGCCCTGGGCGTACATGACACCTGGCAGGACGAACGGGCGTTGGCCTATGCCGGAGCGGAGGCGTTCGCCCGGTTGGTGGAATCGACCGGTTTGAACCTTTCGCTGAAAGACGACGGGCTGTCACTGGCGGATCAAGACCGGCTGGTAGAGGTGATGCAGTCGGTCGAAAACGCGCCCATGCGGCAAAACAACTGCCGCGATTCCACCACGGAGGATCTGCGGCGGCTGGCGGAAGCGATCTTGTCGCGATGAAAACCGTACTGCTGATCATCCTTTTGCAGATGTTGTACGTTTCCCTGCTGTCTGTCCGCTTTATTCTGATGGTCAAGGGGATCCGCTATCTGGCGGCCGTGATCAGCTCCGTGGAAATCGGCATCTATTTCGTCGGATTCAAGCTGGTGCTGGACAACCTGGACCGTCCGCTTCACTTGCTGGCGTATTGCCTGAGTTACGGGGCCGGGGTCCTGATTGGGGTCAGGATCGAGGAGCGGCTGGCCATCGGTTACATCACCGTCAACGTGGTGACTCCATCCCTGGATTCCCCCTTGCCGCAGCGTTTGCGGGAAAAGGGATACGGGGTAACCACCTGGACCGGAGAGGGCAGGGGAGGGCCGCGGCTGATCCTCTCCATCGTCCTCAAGCGAAAGCATCAGCACCGCATGTTTCAGGAAATCTACGAAATTGAGCCGCATGCCTTTGTGGTTGCGTATGAACCGAAGGGATTTCGCGGCGGGTTTTTGACCAATCATTAGCCAGTCGCGAGAAAAAAAAACTGGCCGGGCGGCGCCGCTTCCTGGCGTTCGCCCGCCGTGTTTTTGAGAAGACTGTGTTTGGGAGTGCCACGCCGGACTGTCCGCTGTTCAGTCCTCCAGAATCGACAACATGCCGGAGTGGCAACGGCTTTTCCAATAGTCGAGGAATGACGGGGTGACCGGTTTTGCACATTCGATTCGGCATGAAAGGTAAGCTGATTTTTCTATGTTTGATGGTAAGCATTACGCCCATCCTGCTTTTGAGTGCCGTTCTTCAACAGAAAACAGAAGAAGAAAGTGTGGCGCAGTTTATCCGTTCGACATCGAAAGAACTGATTCATGTGGATCATACAATCCATTCGTTTTTTGAAGGAGTCAGTCAAAATACCGCCATGCTTGCGGAACATCCCACTGTCAAAAAAGCGGATCAAACGATTACCAGCTACCTGACAGGAACGGGAACGAGAGATTTCACGCCGTCGAAAAACGGCGGGATCGAATCCGAAATCTACAAGGTTTACGAACTCTACGCCAAGACCCACCCGAATGCCGCTTACGTCTACATGGCGACCAAGTACGGCGGGTACGTTCAATGGCCGGACGGCGACACCATTACGCTGCCGTACAATCCGGCGGAGCGCCCTTATTACATCGAAGCGATGAAAAACCAGGGAAACGTGATCCGGACGAGTGCCTATTATGCAAAGGAAGACCAAACCGTCATCGTGAGCACGGTGACAACGATCAAAGACGACAAGGGGGAGGTGATCGGGGTACAGGGGCTTGACGTCAGTTTGAAAGGACTGACGGACATGATTCGGAATATCCGCATCGGGGAGAACGGCTATGTCGTGATTGTACAGGAGGACGGAACGATTCTGGCTGATCCCAAACACGAGGAGATGAATTTTAAACCTCTCAAAGAGATGAATGTTTCCGGATGGGGGGACGCCAGCAAGCTGACAACCGGGCAGTATGACGTGAAGGTGAACGGTGTGGATTTCCTCGCCAATGTCTACACATCCGACAAGACGAACTGGAAGTACATCGCCTTTATTCAGAAGGATGAACTGTACGCGACACTGAACGCCTTGAACCGTTTGATCGTCGCCCTGGTCGTTCTGGCAGTCCTGGTCGCGACGGTCCTCGCGTTCATCTTGGCGGGCCGCATCACGGGACCGCTTCGTTTTGCCATCCAACACATGCAGCGAATCGGGGCCGGCGATTTTACGCAAACGCTTCCTTCCCGCCTGCTTGCCCGCACCGATGAAATCGGTTCCCTGGCCCGGTCCTTGCAAACCATGCAGGACGAGATTCGAGGCGTTATCAACAAAGTGTCCGACAGCGCGCGACAAATGGCCTCCGCATCGGAAGAACTGTACATGAGTGCCGATGAGACCAACAAGGCTGCCAGACAGATTTCGTCGGCGATTACGGAGGTGGCGTCCGATGCCGCCCATCAGGTGGAAATGATCAGTACAGCCGAGGACATGGTGCTGGATGTGTCAGGCAAAATGGCGCAGATCGGAACGGCAGTGAACCAGGCGAAAGAAGCGGCCCTTCACGCCACCGACACGGCCTCCGACGGAACGCGTGCCGTGTCACGGGCGATCAGCCACATGCGCATGATCGCCGAAAAAGTTCATGGCATGGTGGATGCCGTCCATGCACTGGGAGCGAAATCGAACGAAATCGGCGAAATTGTCTCCCTGATCTCCGGCATCGCCAAGCAAACCAACTTGCTCGCGCTGAATGCCGCCATCGAAGCGGCCCGGGCCGGCGAAAACGGAAAAGGGTTTGCAGTGGTGGCCGACGAGGTTCGCAAGTTGGCGGAGCAGTCTGCGGAGGCGGCCAATCACATTCAACACTTGATTGATCAGATTCGGAACGAAACGGCGAATACCATGATGGGCATGAACGAGGGCAGAGCAGCGGTGGACGAAGGTCTGCAAATGACAGATCAGGCGGATCACGCCTTCAGGCAAATTCACTCGGCGATTGACGATGTTTTGCGCCAAATCAGCCAAATCGTTGTATCCATGCAGGAAATCGAACAGGTTTCCCAACATGCGGTGAGTACCATCCGCAATATTACGCCCCTTTCCCAGCAGACATCCGCGCACTCTCAACATGTCGCTGCAGCCGCCGAACAGCAATCCTCGTCCATGGAAGAAGTGTCTGCCGCTTCCGGTGTTTTGTCCAGAATGGCGGACGATTTGAACGGTCTGATCGGCAAGTTTCGGACGTAAAAGTCTTTCCGCCGACGTGCCGATGCGCTGCATGTTCCCATCGGAAGTATTGGCATATAGTTTCCGCGTGTTTTTGCCGGGTCACCTGCCCTGAACCAGACGAAAACAGCCGCAAAAAGCTGTCAAAGCCCTTCTCGTTTGTGAGGAGGGCTTTGATCATTTTCCCAAATGAATCTTCCCAAACGGAAGTGATGAATTCTCCAAGTGATCCCCAAAGAATCTTGTCCATCGAGAAGGTCGCGTTTCAGGAAGAATCGGTCAAGGGGATCCATCCCAGAGACCCCCTCGTTAAAAATACCCGCGGTCATGGATTGTCAGCTTTTGTACATACGTATGAAACTGACTTGTTACAAATACAAGCGAAAGACAAGCGGCAGTCTTTGGACGAAAAACGAAAATCCAGACTGCCGCTGCCGAGATGAAGCAAATCGCTCTCCGTTAGAGTTCGATGATCTTGGTGGCAATCTTTTCGCAGAAGGCACGGTCATGCTCCACAAACAGGATGGTTGGCGAGTATTCAAGCAGCAGCTCTTCGATTTGCATGCGGGAAAGGATGTCAATAAAATTAAGCGGTTCATCCCAGACATGCAAATGAGCGGGTTCACACAGACTTTTGGCAATCAGCACTTTCTTCTTTTGGCCGCCGCTAAACGTGGACATGTCTTTTTCAAATTGATCTCGGGAAAAATCAAGTTTTCGTAAAATCGATTTCAAAAGGCTTTCATCTATCCCATTGTTTCGGGCGTAGTCCGTCAGATTGCCCTGTAAGTGTGAGGTGTCCTGCGAAACATAGGAGATGGTAAGCTGGCTTCCCTTTCTGAACGTGCCGGTATAGCGGATATCCTCACCGCAAATCAGTTTGAGAATACTTGATTTTCCGGAACCGTTTTTACCGGAAAGCGCAATCCGCTCGCCCTGCTCAATCGAAAAACTGATATCGGCACAAACCTTCTTCTCTCCGTAATAAATCGATACATGCTCAAGTTCGGCCAGTCGGTTTTTATAAAAGGCGCGCTGTGAAATCTTCAAGCTGTCAGAGGTCTCGATATTTTTCAGGAGCCGAGACTTTTCTTCCATAGCCGATTGCTGTCTGTGCTCAATGGCTTTCGAGCGTTTCATCATTTTGGCGGCCTTGTGGCCAATATACCCTTTGTCTACCTTGGAACCGGAATTTCTTGTGCCGTTTTTCGTTTTTTCCACTGCGTGCGACCAGTTGCTCGTACGTTTGGCAGCCTCCGACAAGCGCTTCATTTCTTTTCGGAGCTTTTCGTTTTCGGCAAGCTCAAAGGCATCCTGTCTCTTTTTGTTTTCCCACCAATCGGAGAACGTGCCTTTTTGAATGTCGATGCTGGTCTTGTTGATGGAGAGGATGTGATCGACGCAGTTATCCAGAAATGCTCGGTCGTGAGACACCAGGATATATCCGCTTTTGGTGTTGAGATAATCACTGACAAGTTTTCGGGCGTGCATGTCAAGGTGATTGGTCGGTTCATCGATGAGCAGAAAACGGTTTTCCTTGAGAAACAACGCAGCCAACAGCACTTTCGTCTGCTCCCCGTTGGACAGTGAAGCAAAGGGGCGATACAACACATCCTCAGAAACCTGCAGCAGCGAAAGTTCACGCATGAGTTCCCAGTGCTGGTAGTCCGGCAGGATGTCGTTGATTACATCAAGGGTAAGATGTTGCTTGTTTTCGACAGGGAACGGGAAATAGTCAAAGTCGACAGGGGCCGAAATGTTTCCGCTGTATTCGTATTCACCCATCAGCAATTTGAGCAAGGTTGTCTTGCCTCTGCCGTTTCTTCCCGTACATCCCAGTTTCCAAGCGGTGTCGATTTGGAAACTGACGTTCTCAAAGATGGTATCGTAGCTGCCGTCATAGGCAAACGTCAGGTTTGTCACGTTGATCAATGACATGAAAGGATCCTCCTGTATGAAAAATAGAAAAGCTGCAAGAAAGTTACATTCCTGCAGCTCACATCCATACAGCAAATCCAACCCCAGACGGAGTCAGATCAGGATCCAGGGTTTGCGTGATAGGATATTGTAACTTTCTTGCATACAAAAAATAAAACAGGCGAAACATTTCGCTTTGATGTTTTATTCTTTATCGTTTGCAAGAAAGATTACATGATCCTGTTTCAACCCCCATCCATAAATTACAAGTATGGTATCATACCCGTTGTTTCTTTGCAACACATAATTCCTGGCCAAGCGTCGATACAGGTTGTCCTCGACATCCACGACCGGAATCCGGTGATGCTGCGGCGGGAGGATGAACGGACAACCTCGTCTCTCCATCTCACGCAATCGATTCCTTTTTCGCAATCGGAATCCATATCTCACTTCGAAACGTTGGGGAACTTACATCTGCATGCTCGTTCCACAGGATTTCCGGACCTTCTGTTTGTTCATAGTGTGAGGTGGGAAACCATTCGGAATAGATGCGTCCCCAGACATCCTGCAGCGTGTCGGGAAAGGGGCCGACTGCTTCGAATACAGCCCAGGTGGAGGCAGGAACTTCCAGCTGCGTGAGGCCTTCCGGGCACTCGTTCGTGGTGGCCACGCCAATGTAGTGATCGAGCTCTCCTTTTTCCTCCATACGCCCTTCCGAAAAGTTGGTGGATGCTTGAATCAGTCCCATAGGCTCGACATTGGAAAGACTTTTGAGCGTATGGATCGTATGCTCATCCAGACTTTTCCACATGGAGGCAATTTCCGGATTCACTCCTTTGAAAACGATGGGAACTCTTTTCATGATCCCCACAATCCGAAATGCCTCTTTTTCTACAATACGGTAGTTCATTTCGTTTCCCCCTTTAATGGATAACTGGAAGGTCATTCGTGGATAGGCTTTGAGGGAATGGCTGTTCGTTCTGGCTTCCGACGGTGTGATCCCATGCAGGTTCTGAAACGCGCGGGCAAACGAATCGGGCGAGTTGTACCCGTATTTCATCGCGATGTCGATGACCTTTGCGCTGCTGTTTTGAATCTCAAATGCAGCAAGTGTCAGGCGCCTGCGGCGGATGTATTCCGATAGGGTAATCCCTGCAAGGAAGGAAAACATCCGTTTAAAGTGATATTCGGAGCATAAAGCCAGCCGTGCCGCTTCCTTACAATCAATGTCGTTCGTTAGATTTTCTTCGATATACTTGATTGCCTTGTTCATGTTCGTCAGCAAATCCATTGAATTGACCTCCTTTATCCATAGCATAGCAGGAGTGGAATGGACCCATCCGACATTTCGTGCCCAATCCTGTAGGGGTTCTAGTAGTGGTCTTCCCGCTTGTCTCTGCGGGTTCTATGGCTCCCGCGAGAGCTTCCCTATTTTTTCTGTATGGTGAAACCGGACGGGTCTCCGCCTGTTTTGGTTTCCAGGTAGACGAGAATCGAGACGGGCCGATTCCGCTTTACATAGTATAACCATGGCAGGGACAATCACTGTACGTCCTGCTCATGTCGGGATGGAAGGGAGGGAACCACATGAGCGATTTCCGAAAGGGCGGCTTTTTCGGAGGGGGGATCTTTGGGTTCATTCTGATCCTGCTCCTATTCTTCTTTCTCTTAGGGGAAGAACGCTTCTGCTAAAGGAGCAGATCCTCACAAAAACCGGCGCAATCGCGCACAGCCTTCAGCGTGTAGACAACAGCCTACACGCTTTTTCGTTGCCTTCATTGCCAACATCCATTCCTGCGATGGAGGTACCCGGCATGCGTGCCAAACGACAGACCAGTCGGCGGGCTTATATGGGTGTCCGGAATCGGGCGCTCTTCATCCCCTTGTAACTGCTCCGTAAAAATTGTTTCCATTTCATGATACCGGTCTATACCCGATTTCTCCTCACGACATAGCATAGTACTGAATCAACGGGAGGGGGTGCATCCAACCATGAGTGGAATCTTCAACGGTTTCGACGAGTTTGGGCTGATCCTGGTACTGTTCATTCTGCTGGTCATCGTAGGTTGTTCTTGCAATTAGGATGGATTCACATGCATCAAAGGTTATGCAAAGGGAGAATCGGTTCCTCCCTTTGTTTTTTCACATGTTTCAGTCTGTGAAACACCGTTGCGATTGGCTTCTCCTTCACACAGCAGAGGGGAATTGTGTAAGAAATAAGACGCGAGAACGCTGCAGCAGCACTCTTTCAACCCTGCCCTCACGTTGGGGAGGGCTTTTTTTACGTGCAAGGGAGAAAGCAGGGGCTGCCTGGTGAACAACAGGTTCCGCTGCAACATAACAAGGAAGGCCGAATGTCGTGCAAGCATCAGACGTTTTTGGTTGACGTGGGATAATACGGCTCACTTGTTTTCATGGAAGGATGAATTACAATGATAGGGAGGGAATCGAGGTTCTGCAACACTTGCAGGGCGTTACGCATTCGCACAGGTGAGGAGTGAACTTCATGAATATCCGATATGAAAGTATCCCTGTTGAAAACATTGAATGCTGCAGAGATTTATGCAATGAACTCATGGCCTATCAAAAGTCGAAAGCCTACATAAAGCCGGAATTGTTTGACAACATGAATTTTGAAACACGGATGATTCCTTCCGTAAAAAGTGCACTGCACAATCATATTGTAGTAGTGAAAGACGATGATAGACCTGTAGGGTACGTGTATTCAAACATTTCGCCCAAGGAAACATATGCAAACGAATTTGCCACGTTTTTTGACCTGTCTTCTGTTCGTAGAAACAATGTCGGGTGTCTATCCCAATTTTATCTGAAAGAAGAGTACAGACAACAGGGGATTGGCTCCAAGCTTTTCCATATGTCCATGAAGTGGTTGAAACAATTTGATGATGTCGACGATTTTTTTATCTTTGTCTCAAACGGCAATACGAACGCCTTGGAATTCTATAAACGAAAAGGATTTTCGGTCAGTCATGACATATTGGATGGGTTTATCACCGTGTTGCGGTGTCACCGCCGGGATATGATTGACACGGAATTGCCGGAATGAAATTGATCCCATCATAGCGAGTCTGTCCCTGGAGAAAAGGCGGCCCGGACAGCTTTGGAGAGGAACAACGCCGAGAAGTGGGACAGCGTATATCGTTGCATGCCATGCCGTGGGAGTAAGGAGCTGCGAATGGATCAAGGCGCTCCCTCTCTTTTCCGGCAGGCCGGTACCAGCAACCGGTTGGCCGCTTGAATCAGGAAGAAGAAGCGGCGAGGAGTGCGGTGGATCGGGCAGGGGAATCGACGGGCATGCCGAAAAGAAGGTGGTTGTTGCCCGATCTGCCACGTTCTCTTTTACCACTGACGACAACTGAGCGCAGGCGGAGCCGATCCGATAGCGTCACAACGGCATGTCGTGAGCGGACTGGGATACGTCCATAGCCCGTTAAACAAATCGAGAACCAGCCGCTCATTCTGGTTCCCTAGAGGGTGGGTAGAATTCGTTCTACGTCTGCTTCTTTCCCTCATTCATCCTGTTTTGAATCGCCAGAATATACTGGTCCAAGCGTTGGCTTAGCTCCACAACGGTATCATTTGATAGGCTGCCCGTCTCCTGAACCAATTGAATCAATTGCCGGCGCAGTTCTTCAGTTGTCGCTAACAAGTCATGAATACGTGGAAAATTGCTCCTTTCCTGTTCAAACTGCTGCATGGTACACTTTACATGAGGGCGTCGTCCCTCCCTTTTTTGGGGCGTTCCTTTACTCTGGCGACGAGGAGGAACGTACTTTCCGCATGTCATTGTTTCTATGGGCCTCCCCTCCTTTTTCTGACAAAACAGGACAATTATAACTATACAATGGTATCCCAAAACTTCCAGACTGAAAAAAATGGAATAATGAAAAGCACCCCTGAGGGTGCTTGTGATTGAATGCTTAACCGCCCATTCCATTTGTAAGAATGGTGTTTGACTTTCAACCAGCAACGTTTCGACATTTGAAATACCGCTTCCTACACGAAATGTGAAGATGTGTGATGTCGATGCTCCCAAAACAATTCTGCACATCGTTTGAGCGCTTGGTGATGATTCATCCTGTCAGCGAGGGAAAGGCAGGATAACGTTTCTTCTAGAGCTTTGGCAATACGCCCCCTTTTATACTCATAGATAGCTTTACAATACCCAAAATGAGAATATCTGCTAATATTAATCGGATCTTGATAGTTCTTAAAATGATTGATTTCTTCAGAAAAATGTTCCAGAATGTGATCGATTGAAAAGTCATATTTACTAGCTGATTCCATGATTGTTAGTAATCCGGCTGGTATTTCGGCGGGGTGATTGATCAGAAAATCCACATACTCCGGTAGAATGTCGATATTCCCCATCAACAGATCAAGGGTATAGAGATTGGCTTTTGCCCAGATTCGGAACTTTTCGACTTCTCTTTGTCCAGTTTCGTCCAAAAGTTGAAACCATCCCAGGTCGGCATATCCCTGCACATACTTTTTGGCTTCTTCATACCTCCCTTGCATTTGTAATGCTACGCCTTTTGCAAGAAATCCTTGTCCATAGTAAACAACCAGGTGACGCTCTGTTTTTAACGGTTCGCATTCCTTGCTACTTTTCCGTCTGCGCAGCTCGTCTTCATAAACTGCCGTTGCGAGGGCACGCAATTCGTCGGCGTATTTTTCAACCTTATTCCATTTTTGTACCATAAAGCAAACATTAGCCAGTTTTAGTAAAGCATCTAACTGATACTGTTCAGGCAAACGCTTTCGATAGGGGTCAAAGCGTATTACCGCCTCCCAATGTTCCTCTGCATTTGTTCCTTGCAATGTTTGAAATAATCGATAGTGAGCCAACACGAAACAATCGTTGTGGCTGTCCTTTTCGTTATCTATTACGAGCTGATAAAATGGCACTGCCTCTTTTCGTTTCCCGGTTTCAAATAGCTGCTCGGCCACGGAGAAAAGAATCGACACATGTTTCGGGTTCTCTAGCAATTTGGGGACAATAGACTCAATACAATCCTGCCTTCCGATTTCCGCACAGCGGATCAAATATGGCACCAGTCGTGGCCGTGATACTTTTCCCTCGGAGAAACACTCTTCTTCGTACAAATCGTACAGCCATCCCGGAGCCTGTCCAAAAGCCGCAGCCAACGCATCCAACTGCCGAATCGTTATTGCCCGAGGCGGATTTCTGTTCAGGATGGCACTTAAATGTCCCTGATTAATGCCAGTTATTTCGCTAAGTTTCCTGAGTGTGTAGCCGTGCTTTTTAATCTGACGCTCAATTTCAGATCGCAAGGACCGGCGCACCTGTTGCAATCCCATAAGCAAGCACTCCCCCAAGGAATTAGAGAAATTACCTTTATTTTCCTGTATTTTACAATATCCTCAGATGATAGACAAGCGCTTTTCCCATCCCAGTTATGGCTCTCTGAATTTTCGGGGGGCTGGGAGAATAAAAATAGGGCAGCGGATATTCCCAGCTGTCCCTTTTTTGTTTGGGCTCGCTGGGGGTGTGTCGAAAAAAAGAGCAAGTTCTCGGGCCCACATGTACTTCACGTTCGGTTGGAAAAGATGTAAGATACAGGAAGATACTCCTTTCTCTGGCGAGGCTGAACGGAACGCATTGGTGCATCGTCAGAAACGGGGTTGAATGGCTGTGCCAAATATTGTAATATGTTAGAAAAGTTTCATTTTTGTGTAAATTCGGAGGAGAACGTCATGGCAAAAATCGTATTGATTAACGGCAGCATGAACCCTGAATCGGTGACAAAGCGCGTACTTAATCTGTTCGCAAAGCTGTTGCAAAAACAAGGTCATGAAACGGAACTGATCTGTGTGGCGGAGACAAACTTCCCCCTGTTCAGTTTTACGGTACCGCAAACAGAAAAAATGATCGAAATTTCGGAAAAGATTAAACAAGCTGACGCCTTTATCGTGGGTTCGCCCGAGTATCACGGCGGCTACACAGGTGCGCTGAAAAATCTGCTGGACTATCAGGACGGGTCGGGATTCAAGCACAAGCCGATTGCGCTATTGGCCGTATCGGGAGGCCTAAAGGCAGGGATTCTGACGCTTATGAGCTTGCGGCAGGTGTTTCGTTCTCTGCACGCAAACGTGATTCCGGAGGAGATTGCCATTTCCAGTGAACACGAGCTGGACGATAACGGGCAGCTGAATGAGGCGTGCCGGAAGCGCGTGCAGAGCGTCGTCGCCGGACTGCAGCGGGAGTTAAACGTTTTGTCCGTTCGCAATCGTGTGGAAACGGAAAGGAGGTGAGTCCCATGGAACAAGTAAAGAATCAACAAGAAGCAGTGGAAAACAATGAAGATCTGGACCTGGAAGAGCTGGAAGACATTGATTTTCTCCTGGAGGACATCGAAGACAAGATCGCACCGCTTGCGTAGCCTGCGGGTAAGATGATCTATCATGCGCTTGATAGGTCATCTTGCCTTTTCTTTCCGCTTCAGTATCTATTTAAGAATCCTCATGAACAGAGAGGGTGTGTGATGGAAAAAGCGCTCGCGAACGAGTTGATCCAGCAGTTCCTGGCGTACGGGCATGAGGAAGTCGAGATATTTCATGAAGAAAAGCAGGTCCACTTGCTCCGCACGAGGCGGGGCGGCGAAAAGCCGGAGTGGAGAGTGACAGTTGGTCAGGGTGTTGGGGTGCGTATTTCAGGTGAAATGGGAATGAAATACCTCCACTTTCCCATGTCACCTGCCGATCTCCTGGAGCATGTAAAAAACGGCCGGAACACGGCCTTATTGAGAGAGGTGCGCAGCGGGAAGCAGGTCGGCGATGAGGAGGCTCAACATGTCGGTGTACCCTTATCGGCGATGGCTGCAGCGTTTGAAGAACTGCATGACAGGTGGCAGCGGGGGTTCAGAGCAGCCGGACGGGTGAACAGCCGTTGTATGGAAAGTGTCACCTCGTTTGACCAGCGCATTACCGTGGCGCGATCCGACGGCTTCTACGCTGACGATCACCGCTCCTACTACACGATCGACATCCAGGGAGAATGGACGGAAGGATCGCGTCCCATGTACATGAGCCGTTCCTGCGGCGGCCTCAATCTGGAAGAACTGCGTGCGGGGTTTGCCGGATTCGTTCAATCGGCACTCGCTGAGTTCGACGATTTGCAACAGTACATAGACATCGAAGGAGGAGACTGGTGTGTGGTGCTGGGGCCGGGAAACCCTGCGATCCTGATCCACGAAGTGTGCGGGCATGGATTGGAGGGCGATCTGGCTGCCCATCCGGACGCAGTCTACGGGGGAAAATTTGGACAGCCTGTGGCATCGGAGCAGGTGACGTTGGTTGACGACCCGACCATACCGGGTCTGTCCGGCAGTTATCGCGTGGATGACGAAGGGGAAAAGGCCAAATCCACCGTGCTGATCCAGAAAGGCCGGCTGCAGGAACTGATGTACGACCGTACGGCCGCCAAGCGGTGGGATACGCATTCGAACGGACACGGGAGGCGTGTGTCGTATCGATACCCGGCGATTCCGCGGATGTCGAACACATTTATTCAAGCAGGCGAGTACACGCCTGAAGAAATCGTGCGTCAAACCTCCCGCGGGCTGTACGTTCGCAAACTTGGCATGGGAGAGACGGAACTGACCACCGGGCGGTTTCGGGTGCGTGTGGTGGAAGGTTTTTTGATCGAGAACGGCCGGATTACGCGTCCGACAGGCGACCTGTGGCTGGTCGGCAACGGTCCGGACCTGCTGTCTTCCATCGACCGTGTCGGCTGCGATCTCCGGATGCATCATTCACGCCACGCGACGTGCCACAAATTTGACCAGATGAATCTCGCGGTCAGTGTCGGTCAGCCGACGATTCGGGTAAAGAAAATCCATGTGGAAACGGGTGCTGGTAGATCATGAACATCGGGGTGATCGATAACGTACGCGTCGACGATTGGGCTGCCCGGCTGGCAGAAAGGGCAGTGGCGGCGGGCGCTGACAACGTGGAGATTTTCCTGCGTGTGGAGGAGATGGTGCGCCTGCACTGGACACCTTACCAAGGAATCGCATTCAGAAGCGGCACGGAAAGCAATGTGCATGTGCAGATGGACGTCGACGGACAGACCGTGACGTTTGTTTCCGACGCGCTGAATGCTGCCGGCATCGAGAGCCGGTTGATCCAGACGGTGCGGGAACTGATTCGCACTCCACGAGATCGGGTGAAGCAGATCACATGGGTCGATACAGCCAGGACGGAGCGGTATACGCAGCTTGATTCGGACGCGGATGCCGTCGATTTTCCTGCAATCCGCGACATGATGCGGAAATGGCAGGAACGATTCGTCCCTTCCGCCTTTCATCTGCATCGCTGGGAGTGCATCAGCGGGCGCACATTCACGGCGCTGGTTCGCTCAGACGGCCTCATGATGTCGGATGCAGCAAACAAGTACATTCTCCAGCTCTTGCTGGAGGGGCGACACGGATTTTTGCTCGAAGGAACGTTTGCGCTTCGAGCGGCTGATTTCAGGACGGGTGACCTTGAGGATCGGATCGGTCAGTTGCTGGCGTGGCCGCGGGAAGAGACGACACTTCAACCGGGCCGCATTCGGCTGTCCATACCGCCCAGCATCGGGGCCGACATCGCGCGCAAATACGGCATCCTGTTTTCCGGGCCGCGTTTGTTGGGCTCACCCGAGTTGGCGGGACTGGTCGGGAAGCGGCTGGCCAGAAGGCACGTAACACTGGTCGATGATGCCCGTTTGCCGGGCGGATGGGCAAGCCGAGCGTTTGACGAGGAAGGAACGCCGTCGCAACGCACGGTGCTGATTGACAGCGGCGTCATGACGAAGTTTCTGCACTCGACGGTAACGGCGCGAAGGTGGGGCGTCACCTCCACAGGCAATGGCGTTCGCTCGCGGAACCACTCCGACAGTGTAAGTCCGAGCAACATCTATTTTGTACCCGGCGGGACGGATCACGCGGAATGGAGGAGGCAGACCGATCTGGGCGTGGAGATTGTTCACGCAGTGCAGCCGCCTGAATTTGTCAGCCAAAACGGGATGATCAGGTTTGTAGCCGACGGGTGGCTAATACGCGGTGGTCAGCGCGAACGACAAGTGAGTTCGGTAGCAGTCGCCCTGCATCCGTTCCGCTTTCTCCGCAAACTCTCTTCCTTCGGCAGCGACCTGACGTTCTTTCTTCAGGCAAAGGGCGCCGGATCGCCAACGATGTTTGTTGACGATGCTGAGGTACAGGAGGGGCACATTGTCATCTGAAGTAGAGGAGGATGTTCCTATGGCACACGATCAAGCCGGGTACAAGCAATTGTTCACCATCCCGAATTACGTGTTGGTGTGGATCGGTCAAACGACCGCGAATTTCGGGGACTCCCTGTACCAGATTGCGTTTTTCTGGCTCGCCTACAAAATGACCAATTCCTCGTTCGTCGCGGGTCTTGTGGTTCTCGCCACATCGGCACCGTACATCTTCTTTGGGCTGCTCGGCGGCGCCTATGCCGATCGCTGGGACCGCAAACGCGTGATGGTGTACGGGGACATCATCCGCCTCGTCTCTCTCCTCACCGTACCCTTTTTCTACTGGCTCGATCTTTTGCACGTATGGAATCTGTCCATTACGGCATTTGTGCTCAGTACGGTACGCTGCTTCTTCTTCCCGGCGATGAGAGCGTCGCTTACGAGCTTTATGCCGAAAGAACTCTGGTCGGCAGGCAACTCATTCATGCAGGCCTCCTTCCAACTGATGCGCGCCATCGGGCCGATGATCGGAGGCGTGCTGATTGCCCAGACCAGCGCGATTTTCATCTATCTGATCACCGCCGCCAGCTACGTCGTCTCGATCCTGGCCCTGTTGCCGACCAAGATACCGCCGATTGAAAAGAAGAATGTGCACGTATCGGTATTCCGGGACATCTATGACACGTACCTCTTCGTCAAAACCGTTCGTCCGCTGTTTTGGTCCATCTTTTTCTTCGGCGTGGGTCTTTGTCTGATTGTCGGTCTTGACCGTTTGGGCCTTCCCATTCTTTCCGATCAGGTGTGGGACATGGGCTCCAAGGGGTATGGGATCATTTTGAGCGCGTTTGCGGTCGGCAACTTGCTGATGACGCTTTTGCTCGGCAAAGTCCAGATCAAGAAATTCGCAAGGGTCATTTTCAGCGGCTGGGCGCTTTGGGGCGTGTTTTATTTCCTGATCGGCTCCACAGACATGTTTGTCTTGGCGGTCGGCTTCGCCTTCCTGGCCGGCGCGGCGGAATCGTTGATCGATATGCCGCAGATTCTGCTCGTGCAGAACTCTGTGCCCAACGACCGGCTTGGCAAAGTGTTCAGCATGCAATCGACGACCGCCTTCATCGGTGAGTCCGGTTCCAGCCTGCTGGCCGGTGCGTTGATCGGGTGGCTGGGAGCGGCTGACAGTTACAAGGTTGCAGGCGTCGGGCTGATCTTGTGCGGCGTGGTTGGATTGTGGCTGACCCGGACTGCCCACCGTGTTCCATCTTCCGTTTCTACACAGGGATAGGGAAGTGATTTGATGTTGAAAAAAAGCCAAGCGGTGCTGACGCATTCGCTGGATACCGGTTGGGAGCTGCTGCCGGAATTCGTGTTTCGTACGACCGGCTTTCCCTTTGAATGGTTGGAAGAGTTGCGGTGCACGCAAACGCTGGCGCAAGCGAAGCGGCTTCTCGCACTGGAGCAGGAGCGGGACCGGCTGCGCGATCGCTTTGTGCACGAGCTGTTTCCCCGCCTGATCGCGTTTGAACAAGAGAGGGAAAAGGTCGGGTCGGCGGTGTTTTCGACACTGTACAAATTGAGGAAGCGCGTGATGAAAAACCGGACGCTCTCCCCGGACGATGTGGCGTTTTGGAAAAGCCGCCGGTATGAAAACGCCGATTGGGAGCGCTTTGTGGATGAGTGGAACGAGCTGGAAAGCAGGCGGGTAGAGGCAATTGCGGCGGGGGAGGAGCTGTTTCAAGCGGAGTTGGCCCGCGTGCGCCGCGTTATGATGGCGAAGGTGGCCGATCCGCGATTTCAGGAGGCGGTGTTTCTCAGCAGCCCGTCTTCCTTTCAGCAAGTGAAAAAGTACGGCAAAGATTGGGAAGCCAAGCCAGAACCGGAGTGGAACAGCACCGCACGAGGTACCGAGCGATTAATCTTCGCGTACCTGCAGCGTTTTTGTGCCAAGAACGACACGACGTCGTTCTTCGGGCCCGTCAATTACGGAACATGTGACGCCGCAGAGCCGCGTGCGATACGACGCGCGTTTCGCGAAGGGAACGTCCTGGGAAAGCGGCGCGTGTTTATCGCCCACTGGTATGTCAAGCTGCTGGCGCAAAAGCTGGCCGGGCGGAAGGAGATCCTCCCACATCTGAAGCCGCGCCCCAATCCGCTGGTGCGCCCCCTCGACAATCACACGTTTCATTTCCACGGACTCAACCGGACGTTCCGCTTGCCGGATGCGCATGCACGTGTGTTTCTGGCGTTGGACGGCGAGAAGACGGTTTCGCGAGTGGCCGCGGAATTGTCGATGGATGAATCTGCGTTGATCGCGCTTTTGCATGAGATGCAGAAAAAACGGTTGATCGAACTGTCTATTCCACTCTCTCCGGTGCGCGTAGACGCCTTGGCCGAACTGCGGGACCAGCTGGCTGCGTTTCCGCCGGAGGCACGTCAAGCGGGGGAGGAGTTGATCGATAGACTGGAAGGCTTCCGGTCCCTATTGGAACATACCCCGTATCCGGAGCGCGTACAGGTGTGGGAGGATGTGGAAAAGCAGCTCGCTGACCTGGTGGAAGGGGATACGCGGCGGAAGGGCGGAGCCTTGTACGCGGACCGCACCGCGCTGTACGAAGATTGTGCGGGCACACTCTCCGCGTTGACGATTGGCGGCCCTCTGTACCGGGCGCTGACCGGTTCGTTTATGACAACATTGAAATTGCTGACAGCAGGTGCCGTCCTGAAATGGATGGATTACCAACAGGCGGGCAGGACACTGTACCGCAAGCTGTCGGCGGACGGGAATGTGGTCCGCTACATCGACATGATCCCGCTGTTTGAGCAGGGCGAATTGGAGATGAGGTACACCCGTCAATTCCAATCCCGCATCCAAGAGCTGCTGCGCCGTCGACAGGAGGAACAACCGGGGGCAGAACTGCACATCAGCGAGGAAGAGGTCCGCGACCTGTTGGAACCGTTCCAGGAAGAGATCGAACGAGGATTGGCTCACCTGCAGATGACCCTGCCAAGTCCCGATATCATGGTCGCAGCTACTTCGGCTGATGCGATGGAGCGAGGGGAATTCCAGCTGGTTCTCGGTGAACTGCATGATGACTGCTCAACGATCTTTAACGGGTTCATGGCGTACTTTGCGGATGATCCAGAGGCGCTGTGGGCACGGTTCGAACGGCGCATTCAAAGGATGCCGCAGTGGGAGCGCATGGCCACGATCATCACAGAACGTCGAAACAAGCATGTCACTCCGGAGCTGCCGGGCCATACGATCTTGCTCTCCGCCGTCTCGACCAAAGAGCCCGCCTATGTCATTCCGATCCATCAGGTCGAGGTGCGCGAGATCGACGGACGGCTCACGCTTTGGGCAAACGAAAGGCCGCTCACCCTCTATCCGGGAGATTTGCACTCGGCCGCGCACGGATGTTTTTCCCTTCCATGCGTGGTGCCGATCGAATGTACTGTTTCCAGCGAGCTGGAGGAGGCGGACGTGAAACGCTCTCCCCGCATCGTCGTTGACAGCGTGGTGATTCAGCGTGAACGGTGGCAGATCCCGGCCGAACACATGCGGGCCGATTCCCAGGAACTGAAAGGGTTCCCTCTGTTTGTGCACATGGCTCGCACGCAGATGCAGTTCGATCTGCCCGACCGCTTTTTTGTGAAATGGAAGGCGGGCGAGAAACCGATGTATGTCGATCTGTCCATCCCTTGGTCGCTTGAATGGATGGTGCGGGTGGCGGCCCAAGCGGACCGCGTGTCGATCAGCGAGATGTGTCCGGGCCCGGAGCATCTGTGGTGGCAGGATGCGATCGGTGTTCATACGTTTGAGCTCCGGACAGGTTATGTGTACGACTACTCTGCCGGTTTGAGGCAGAAGCAGGAAGCGAGGATGGATAGGCGATGAACATGATGGCGGCCGAAAATCAGGCGGGGACGCAGCCGTTTTCCCCTGATTTTGAATGGCGTTTTTTCCCGCACTACATCATCCGCAGTACCGGTTTTCCGTTTGAGTGGCTGGAAGCATTGGCGTTTCCCCGCACCAGCGACTTGGCACGGCAGATTGTGCAGATGGAGCGTTCGTTGGATGCCCAGACGGGAGTGCTGCTGGAAACCGCCGAACGAAGCGGCGGGCTGCCGAGAAAAAGCAGGCAGAAGCTGTCACGGTTTTTGCAGCGCCGGGAAAAAGGCGCCGCTGACAAACTGGCCGAACTGGAACTGACTGACCGCAATGAGCTGCTCGACTGCGCCGCAACCTGGGACAGGCTTGCCAAAGACTACCAGGCATTGCTGGCCCTGGTGCCGGAGATGTTTGAGCAGGAATTGGCCGAAAAACGCGAAAAGCTGCGCGAGCTCGTGAAAGATCGCAAGTACCAGGAGGCGGTCTACCTATCCTCACCGGACATGTACGCAAACAACGTCCCGAAGTATCTCAACTACTCACCGCTGCCGGACCGAAACGCAGCCATCAAACGCATGGAACGGCGCTTCTTCCATTACGTGCAGCGCCTGTGCGGAAAAAACGAGACCTCCAGCTTCTTTGGCCCGCTGAACTACGGAAGCATCGACGATGCTGATCCGTCGTACCTCGACGCGCATTTTCAAACGGGCGACATCATCCGGCATCGCGAAGTATTCCTGGCTTTCTGGGCAATCAAACGCCTGGCGGAAGCCATCAAGCAAGACGATCAGCTTCGTCCTCATCTCCCGGTCCATCTGCATCCGATGGTGGAGGCGGTCCCGGAGAAAGGGGGGTTGCACCTGCACAACAGCGGCAAAACCGTAACCGTAGGCCGTACGCTGGCCGCCCTGCTCAGGGAGGCGGACGGCACGAAAAGCCTGCCGGAGCTGCTCGCCCATCTGGATGAGAAGGAGCGCCTGGCTGTGGAAAAGCCGCTTTCACACCTGCTGCAAGCCGGGCTGTTGAAGCAGGAATTGCACGTTCCGTCAACGATGGGAAACCCGCTCCCCTACGTGATCGAACAAGTGGCCGCGCTGCCGCCGTCCGATCAACGGCAGATGTGGCTGGAGCGCTTGCGCGGTTGGGAGGAATGGCTTACACGCATGTCGGCCGAGCAGGATTTGCAGGCCCGCATCGAGCTGATCAGCGAAGGGGAAGCGCGATTCACCGAGCAGACCGGGGAATCGGCCCGCCGGGGCAGCGGCAGTCTCTATGCCGACCGCTACATTTTCTACGAGGAAACAAAAGGGCACATCGAGCGATTTGTCATGGGCAGGCGTTTCCATGAAAAGCTGTGCAAAGACCTTCGCGGGGCGCTGGAATTGAGCGCGTACTACGGCTACGAACAATGGCTGCATGCGCAAAGGCTCGGCAAAGAGGTGTTTGACACCATCTCCAACGGGGGAGATCCCGTTCCGTATTACACCTTTGTGAACGCGCTGCGGGACAGGTATCCCGACTCGTTGGAACCGTTCAAACCACAAGCTGTCGAGGAAATCGAAGAACTGGTCCGCATCAAAGCGGCTGACAGCCCGCATTGTGTCGAGCTTTCCAGCGCTGCACTGCCGATTCGCGAAGTCACGATGCCGTTGTACAGCTTGCCGGACCTGTTTATCGCCAGCGAAAGCATCGACGCGATGGCGAAAGGGGATTTTCAGGTTGTTCTGGGCAAGCTGCACAGCCACGTGCTCGTGCCCAACTGGATGACCGTCTTCTACCCGAACCGTGAAACATTGCGGGAAGACCTGTGCCGTGAGCTGAAGAAGACGGCTGAGTTCCGTCAACTCGTCGCTCCGGAAGTCGTCCGCCGCAACAAAGGCTTTTACGATTTTCCAGGCCGTGCGATGCAGTTTGCAGAGCTGTCCTTGAAAAAGGGCGACGACGTTATCCCGATGTACGATCTGGAGGTCGTATTAAAGGAAGACGGCACGCTCGGGCTGCGCAGCGTGAAGAGCGGTGAAGAGATCCGCCTGTACATTCAATTGGCCGATCAGGTAACGTATCTGCCCTTCATGCTGTTTGCCCTGCCGGCTTTGACACACATGCCGATTTCGCTCGGCGACCATACCCCGCGCATCGTCATCGACGGAGCAGTCTACCAGCGGGAACGCTGGGAATGCGAGGGAAAGGCGGTCGCGGAATTGCTCGACAAAGACGATGCAGCTGCGTTCCTCAATGTTTTCCGCTTCAAAGAAAAGCAGGGAATGCCGGACGTGGTCTACATTCGCGGTCTGTCGGAACGCAAGCCCTATGTGGTGGATTTTCGCAACTTCTTCTGCGTTGAGATGCTGCGCTCGATCGTGCAAAACAATGAGCGGCTCTTAATCGAAGAAATGCTGCCGACTCCCGGGCAGTTGTGGCTGAACAGTGAAGCGGGCCGATATTCCTGCGAATTTCGCATGAACGTGTGGAAGACCAGAACCGAAAACAAAGGAGGCGGACTATGGTAGCCGTTCCCGAAACGTCTGTGAAAATCGATTGGAAACGCTCGCTCATCGATCAGCTTCAATCTGTGCGAGAAGCGGCTGTGCTCGTGATCGGAGAAGAGCGGTTGGGCGGTGCATTGCTCATGGCACAGGCAGCAGAAGACGTGCACCAGGCAGGTCATCTCGCCGTGTCGATCGACTTAACCGGGCGCATGTCCCACTCTTTTTACGGGCTAAAAGCGATGCTCTTGGCGCTGGAACCCGTTCTTCGGCAGGAGGCTGCCGACTTGCTCATGGCACATGCGGCCGAGTGGACCAGTCTGTTCCCCCATGCCAGGGACGACGAGCTGTTTGCAGGCACCGTCAGGCTTGAAGAGATCGCCCTTTCGGCTTCCGAACGGCGTCTCTCGCGGGAAAATGAGCAGGTATTTCGCCTGATCACAGGCTCCGTAAGCCTCGTGCTGCAAGCGATGGAACGCTGCCCTTCACTGGCGGGCAAAACGCTTTGGCTGTTTATTAACAGCCTGGATGAGGCTGACCGGCTCTCCGCTCATGCCTTCCACAACCTGCTGCTGCGCCGCCATCCGCACATCCGCGTCGTCGCCACGATGCGCAGCGTTCCGCAGCCTGTGCCGAAAGTGCAGGAAGGCAATCCGCTTCAGGTATTGTTCGATGTTCGCCGGATTCGTGCGCAGTTCTTGTCCGATCTGGTGGGCGATGTGCAGCCGCGTATCTTGGAGCTGCAGGCGTGGACGGAAGACCAGGTGCGCGCGTTCGTGGAAGTGAAGCGCCCCGATCTTGTGGAACGGTTCCCGCTGATTTACAAGCAAAGCGGCGGCATGCCGATGCTGGTGCAGGCGCTGCTCGCCGGCGCCGGGGAAGGGCTGGGCACGTTCGAGTGGACAGCGGAAGAGCAATCGTTTTTGCGGCTCTATCGCGCCGTGCGTGCCAAAGAGCACGTTTGGTCCGCGGCCGGCGTTCAGGCGATGACGCGGGACCGTCTGCTTCTGGCGGAGCAGATGGACGCGTCGGAAGCGCCCGGTGAAGAGGAAGTGCAGGCCGCTCACCGCTTGTTGTACCAAAGACTGACGGCGCGTGGATGCCCGCCGAGCTGGACGGCGGAAGAGTACCACAGCCACCTGGCCTATCACGCTTTTTTGGCAGGCCTGATGGCAGATGGTTTCGCACATGTAGAGCGAGCGGTGGAGATTTCTGAATATTGGGGCAACTACGAAAACGTGCTTGCGCTCGTCAAACTGGCTCTGCGAGCGGAAGAATCATTCACGGTGGAGCAGAGAGTCTACCTGTGGAAGCGCTGTGGGTTGATGCAGGCATACCTGGGGAACTACGACGAGGTGAACGCCGCATACGAACAGGCACTCCGAGTCGCGGATACCCCTACCATGCGCGCCCAGCTGTACGCCTTTTTGACCTTGGTGGCCACGAAGCGACAGTTCAACGTGGAGCGCGCCGAAATCCTGGCGCATCAAGGATTGCGGGAGATCGAAGGCCTGGAAGATGAGGCGGCCATGATCGAACGCGGCTGGCTGCACAACACGCTCGCGCTCACCCGCTTTATGCAAAAACGGTACAAGGAAGCGTACGAACTGTGCAAGACGGCGTTTCAGTTTCTCAAGAGCCAAAGCAACTCGGAAGCGCTGCATTTGAAGATTAACCTGGTTTCCAATATGAGCGTGGTCGCTGAACAAATGGGCAATATGGACATGGCCCTGAAGATCTGGCGCCGTTTCGAACAGTTCCTCCGCGGCAGCGGCAGCCGTCTTTTTGCCAAAATCTACTTCTATCGGGAAGCAGCTCTTCTCTTGTGCATGGGCGATGAGGAGGCGGCTTTAACACAGCTCGTCCGGGCGTACGAGGAGGCAGGCGCCATCACTGATCATTTTCATATGGACGTGATCGCGCGCAACATCAGTTCGCTGTACCAGGAGCGCGGAATAGTGGACGCGTGCATTGACTGGCTGCAAAAGAGCGAACGACACGCGCTCGAAGTGGGCAGCTACAACCGTGCAGAAGGAGCCAGAATTGCCGCTGCTGCCATCGCGTACGAAACGGGGCGCGGTGGGGAGCAAACGGTGGAAATCCTGAAGCAATTGGAGGACACTTGTCGCGTTGAACGGCGGCGCGAGCTGTGCAGACAGCTGATTCTTGAATGGGAGCAGGGCGGCCACGATGTGACGCAAGCGGTCATTCGTCAGGAGTTGCAGCGGCCGCGCACCAAACTGGGCATGCCGTTTTATCTGATTCATATACCATACGGCCACGTGATAAAAGAGTAGGGGGGACCCGTTGCATGTCGAACTGGAAATATATATCAAAAATGGTAGTGCGTCGCACCGGTTTTCCCTTTGAATTGCTCTACCGCATCGCGTTTGAAAAATCGGCTGCGCACATTGACAAGCAACTGGAAACGGAGGAGCAGCTCCAACGGGAAATTGGCGTTCTCCTCAGCGAGCGGTTCACCGAACAGGTGAAAATATCCCAGGCAAAACAGGCGCGGCAAGAGCTGAAGCTCCTTTCGAAGTATCGCCGAAAAGTGGCGAAGGGGCAGGTGACGTTGCAGGACCTGGAACACGTGCGATTGTATTGGCCGAACACCTCGTTTTACGAGCAGTTTGCCAAGGTGGTCGCCCTGGCGGAAGAGGTCAGGAAGCTGCATCGGGAGGGAGAGGCGGTTCTGGCCGAGGAGCTTGTGCACAAGCGCCGCGACCTGCAGAACCTGGTCGGGGACCCTTTCTTTGGGGAAGCAGTGTTTATCTCCAACCCGGACGTCTACGAAAACTCGTACCTGAAGTACATCGCTCACGACGAATTTGAAAAGCGCACAACCCGGTTGAAAATGCTGGAAAAACGGTTCATCGCCTACCTGCAGCGATTCGCCGCGAAGAACGATACGGCGAGCTTCTTTGGCCCGATGAACTACGCCCGCTTTGATCTGGAGCAAAAAGAGCCGGTCAAGCTGGACATGATCAGAGGGAAATTCACCAAGCGCGCTGTCTTCTATTCATTCTGGATGACCAACGTTCTGGCCGATGCAATCTCCAAAGAGCCTTCGATCCGGCCCTATCTGGCTCCGCGCCTGCACCCGCTGTGCACCCTGACCGAAGACGGCGTCGAGTACCTGTTTGTCGACGGCCGGCGCAAACTGCCCGCTCATCTCCTGCGGCTGTTGCGCGATGTGGACGGGACGACCACGGTAATGGAACTGGCAAACCGCTACGACATGCCGGTTGAGGAGCTGTATCAGCAGATTGAGCTGTTGGTCAAACAGCGCATGCTGTTGTTCGGCATTGAAATCCCGTCTACCATCTTTGGGCCGTTCGACTATCTGCGCGAGTTCGTACGTGCCCTGCCGGATCATGTGGAAGCCAAAGCCAAATGGACAGCCGAACTGGATCAACTCGAACAGCTTCGGGCCGCTTTTGAAGGCGGTACGTTTGAACAGCGCGTGGCAATCAGCAAGCGCATGGAGGAACGGTTCGTCGAACTGACTCGGCACGCAACGCGGCGGCTTGCTGGCAAGACGTACGCGGACCGCACGCTCTTTTACGAAGAGTGCAAGGGCACCATCCGGGACCTGTCGTTCAACAAGGCGTTTCTTGACGATTTTCATTCGCGGATCGAACCGATCCTTGAGCTCATCGCTTCCTACGGGGAGATGATGCGCGGGTACTACCAGCGGATCGGCAAACGGGTGTTCCGGGAGATCGCACAAGGACAGGCAGAAATTCCGTATGCCCACTTCATTCGCCGCGTCCAGGAGATGGAAGAGAAGGGGAACATCAACTACGAAGACGAGATCTACAACGAGTTCCATCAGAAGCTTTTCGCCGTGGTGAAAGCCAGGCAGGAAGGAAACATCGTCCGCCTGACGCGGGAGGATCTCGCAGAACTGATCGCGCATGATGCCGGTAATTCCCTGCACACTTCGCCGGACCTGATGTTTGCCGCCCGGGATGTGGAGGCGCTCGCCCGCGGCGATTACCAGATCGTGCTGGGCGAGGTGCACCAGTTTGTGTCCATGTGGGGATCGCAGTTCCTGTTTGATTCAGATCGCGAAGCGGTGGAACAAGAGATCGAGCAGGTGATCCAGGAACTGCCTGCGTATCAGAAGCTGTCCACCATTTTGAACACACGCCGGCACAAAGGGCTGCTTTACGAAGCGTTCCCGGGCACGTTGATTCAGTTCCTCGGCAAGCCGTCCGATCGTGCCAAACACGTCGTTCCGCTGCGTGATCTGGTGGTGCGCATCGAGCAAGACGAATTGGTGCTCGCCGACCGACATTCCAACAGAACCTTTACGATCTACAACAGCGGCGACGACAACCTGCACTTGTGGGCGTTTGCCGTACCGCGCGTGGCAAGCATCCCGATTGATTTTGGACAGCATACGCCGCGAATTGAGATCAACGACGTTGTCTACCAACGGGAACGTTGGGTACTGCCGTCCAGGGAATTTATCTGCACGGACCCTGAAGCAAGCGACTATGACCTGTTCCTCGCGATGCGCCGTGCGAAGCGCCGCTATCAATTGCCGCGCTGGGTGTTCGTGCGTGTGGAGAATGAGAAAAAGCCGTATTACTTTGACTTCGACAGTTTCTTCCTGATTGAACTGCTCCACGGCCACCTGAAGACCAACGACCAGGTGACCATGACTGAAATGTATCCAGGTCCTGAGCATCTCTGGATGCGAGACGAGGACGGCAGCTATTGCATCGAACTGCGCGGCACCGCGTTTCGTCCGCCGCTGCCCGGCTCCAGGGAGTATGAAGCGACTCGGGAAGAATTGGGGATGAACATATGAACCAGACGGCACTGGCTGCGTCTGTGTGGACGTGGTTTCCACACTTCGTTCTGCGCAGTACCGGCTTTCCGTTTGAATGGATCGGACGAATGAGGCTGGAGGAGACCCAACAGGTGCTGGAGGCTGTGTTCGCGTGGGAAGAAAAACGCCTCCGCCTGGTGGAGCAGTGGGAGCGGGACGTGCTGCCGCTCCTTACCGATAAGGCGATTCGCTGGGAGAAACCTCAGCAGAAAGTGCTGGCCAGCGTGTACAGAAAAGTAAAAAAAGCGTGTGCGTTTAACGAAAATGAACGGGCAGGCATCCAAGCGATCGGCCGCTCTGAGCTGAGCGAGTGGGCGCACCAATGGCAAGAAACGTTTCAACAGGAGGAGAAACTCTACCGTCAGGCGGAACAGGTATTTGCCGGCGAATGGGAGCGGGTACGGGAAGAACTGCACACCTGCATTTCGCATCCCCGCTTCCGGGAGGCGGTGTTTCTCTCCAACCCATCCTTTTATGAGCGCGGCTTCGCCTATTTTGACCAGCACCGTGCCGACAAGACCCGTGACGCGCGCTGGCGGCAGTTGGAGCGTCAATTTTTCACCTATCTGCAGCGGTTTACAGCAAAAAACGAAACTGCCAGCTTCTTTGGCCCTGTCAACTACGGCTGGATCGCGGAAGGGGATGGAACAGGGACCAACGGCATGTTCACGGCGCAATGGCCCGACACATTCGCGCTGGAAAAGCGGGTCGCCTTCTACGCCTTTTGGGTCCTGCAGGAACTGGCCGCACTGGTTGCGGACGATCCGGCGTTGGCCGATGTCGTTCCCCTGATGTTTCAGGGAAGCTCCAAGCAGGTGCAGCTCGAACACTTTACGGAAGGTATGAGCGTGCGGGAATGGGCGGCAGCGAGAGGAGAGGCGGTTGAGCAAACCCGTCAGGAGGTTGATCGACTGATCGCCAACAGCACGCTGCAGCGCATTTTCCCCATTCCGTCTTCCGTGATACACGGACTGGCCGATGTGATCGAACGGATTAGGCGGCTGCAAGCGGAAACGGAAGCGGAGCGCGGCGCAAAAGAACGCTGGCTGTCGATCCTGAGGCAGTTTCAGAGCCTGCAGCACCAATTCGAACAGGGAGACCTGAAAGAACGTGTCGCCATCCTGAAACGGGTGGAAACCATGTTTTCCGACTTGACCCGCCTCGCACCGCGCCGCGGTGAAGGGGAGTTGTTTCGGGACCGCACGGTGCTTTACGAAGACACTCGCGGCAACCTTACCATCCGCCTCGACCGGCGGTGGGTTGACCACCTGCTCACGGATTTGAACGGCCCGCTGAAGATCGCCACGGTCTACACGACACTCCGCAAGCAGCGGTACATGAAGATCGCCATGCAGGTCTACCGCAGGATGTTTGGCGATCGCCAAGCGGTGCGCTTTGACCAATTTGTCGTGGCATGCCACAAGCTGCTTCCGGACATGGCAAACGGCGCGGGTGAGCATGGGGACGCCGATGATCCGCTGGAGGAATTCCTCCGGATCTTTCACCAGTCATGCGATGCCTATCTGGCGGGGAACTCCCCCACGCTGATCTCTTCGGAGTTCGCGTCGTTTTTGCACAAGATTAAAGACGACGACCTGTACCTCATTTCTCCGGACCTGCTCGTGATTTTTGATTCAGCTGCGAACGTGGGTCCGTCTGCACCCACATTCGTGCTGGGCGAGCTTCATCACGGTATCACGATGGAAGGGTGGATGCTCTCTTTCCATTCCGACGTGGACCGCGTGCGGGAGGAGATTCGGCGGGAAATTGTACGTCATCTGACAATCGTACAGGAACGGTCGAAACGGAAGATCCTGCCGGCGAACCTGATTTTCAACCGCAAGATGAAAACGGCGCCGCAAGAGTATCCGGGGGTGATGGTGGAAGTGTCGGGATATGCCTCCACGCGCCGGCCGGATGCGACGTTTGGTCTGAAAGATCTGGTCGTACGAGTGGACGGGGACGAACTTGTCCTCACGTTGCGCGGAGATGATCGAGCCATTCGTTTTTATCCGCCGGCCTTCGGGTTTACAGAACAGGCGTATGTTCCCTTTGCCCTGTTTTCCTTCCCGATCGTCCAGATGCCGACCTATCGCCGTGAGGGATTCACGCCAAGGATTGAAACGGGGCACCTGGTCGTGCAGCGCGCGCAGTGGACGCTTTCGACGGAAGACCTGCAGACGGTGATCCGGGCAAAAGAGCAGTTTCGCGCCTACGTCGCCATGCAAAAGATCAGACGCCAATATTCGCTGCCCCGCCATGTGTTTCTCCGCGTGCCCTCCGAACAGAAACCGGTCTACCTCGATCTGGAAAATCCGTACGCGGTGGAATTACTGCAGCATCTCGCGGGAAAAAACCAAACGGTCACATTCAGCGAGATGCTGCCGGCCCCCGACCAGTTGTGGCTGCGCGATCAGCACGGCACCTACTGTTCGGAACTGCGCACACTGCTGATGAGGAGTTGAATCGATGAGCGGAGAGTGGAAACTGGCCAATGATTTTATCCTGCGGAGTACCGGGTTCGCCTTTTCTGACTTCGAGCGTTTGAGGTTTTCGAAAACAGTGCAGGCCATTGAGGACTTGTTTGAAAAGGAAGAACAGTTGAATCGCGTGCTCAGTTCCTTCCGGGAACACGGCAGTGACTGGCTTAGGGACCGGGATGTCGCACTGCGCTGGAAGAAGCTGAAAAAATCAATCGGCAAAAGACAGGCGATCACTGCGGAGGAGTTGGAATGGATCAGGCAACATGGCGGACCTGCGGAGACGGCGGCAGACTGGAACCAAAAGCTTGACGCGCTTCACGCAGCGAAGGCGGCCGCAACCAGCGTGTTTGAAGCAGAATTGCGGGAAAAACGGCGCGAATTGCGCGCGCTCGTCTCCAACCCGCGCTTTCAGGAGGCGGTATTCCTCTCCAGTCCCCATATGTACAGAAAAGGGCTGCTGGCGTACCTGCATGCATCGGGTGAAGAACGGAACGCGGAGACCAAACGTTTGGAGCGGCAGCTCGTCGCCTATCTCCAGCGAATGGTCGGCAAAAATGAAACGACCAGTTTCTTTGGACCGATCAACTACGGTTGCTTTGCAAACGACTGCGCCCCGCACGATCCGGACGTCTCCCTGGAGCGGCCCGATATCCGGTACAACTGGACGCCTGCCCTGCAGCACCGGGAGACATTCATGGCCTATTGGGCTGTCCAGACGCTTGCGGAGACGTTTTCCCGTCTGCCGAGTGTGTTTTCCCGGCTGAGACCTGTACGGAGCTTTCTCTATCGCCTGCGAGACGATGGAACGATTCAAAACGCGCTGACACAAAAACGAACCAAGCTCCCTTCTGCCGACTACGAGCTGCTGCGTCTGGCCGACGGCACACGGACGGTGGAGCAAATGATGCGGGAAGTGGAGATGTCAGAAGAACAGCTCAGGGAAAGGCTCTTCGATTTGGAGCAACAGAAGCTGATCAACCTGGCATGGGAAGTGCCGATCACCACCACCCGAACGCTCGAATGGCTGATGCACGAGATGCAGTGCGTGCAGGCAGACGATCCGGAAGTGGATACGTGGCGCCAATCGGTGCAGCGGCTGCTGGAGCTGAAAAACAGGTACTCGGATGGGGATGTCGCCGAAAAAGAGCGGATGCTGGGCGAGGCAAACAGGATCTTCCAGGCGCTGACCGGGCAGGAAACCGAACGCAGTGGCGGTCGCATGTACGCGGACCGTACGCTGTTTTACGAAGAGTGCCGGGGGCAGCTCGCCCATCTGCGGATGAGCGTCGAGACCCGCCGCCAGTGGGAACAGCGGTTGCGCCCCGTGTTGCAGATTTCGGCCAAGCACGCTGTGGAACTGAAAAAGCTTCATCGGACGTTCGCGCTGCAGGTATTTCGGGAATTGTACGGCGAGACCGACCGCATGATTCCGTTCATCCGCTTCCTGACCGATGCGATGCGGCACGAAAAATGGGAGCAGTGGACGCGGGAGTTCGCCGCCTTGCAAAGCACGTTTGCCGAGAAGTTCGGCGAACGGGTCCGCCAGCTTGCCGAACAAAGCGGCGAGCGCGTCGTAGTGCTTGATCCCGACGAGATCGCAGCTCTGGTGGGGGAGGATGCGCCCGACGTCGAGGACCCGTTGTTCTGCTCCCCGGACCTGATGGTGATACCGGGAGGGGAAGACGTCGCCGACCAGCTCATTCTCGGGGAAATCCACGATACCGTGCTGCTGTGGGGATGGGCATTGTCCTTTCACCCGGAGGAGGAGAAGGTTCGGGAGCGGATGTGGCAGGAACTGGCCGCGATCGTCAGACGGCCGATGGGAAACATGCTCGGCTCCAAGCGTTTGAAGATCATCCCGTTTGAGTTTCCAGGGTACACCATTCAGATGAGAGCGCGGTCTGTCAGCGACCGCCACGACAAAAAAGAGATTGCGGAACTGTACGTCAGTCCGGATGGAGAATTGCAGCTCAAACTGGCGGAGGAGCAGGAACCGATCCGCCTGTACAACGGCGAACTGCACTCCATGGCCCACGAGTGGTTTGCCATCCCGAGAGTCGTTCCCTTTCGGGTGGACATGGGCGACTGGACGCCCCGCATCGTGTTGAGCGACGTGGTGTACCAGCGCGAACGATGGAAGGTGACCCGCGACGACCGTTGGCGGAAAACGTATGCCGGCACCTCGTTCGAACTGTTTTACGACATGTTGAAACTGCGCAGGGAGTTGAAGATGCCGGAGTATGTGTACGTCAGAGTAAGCACGGAGCCGAAACCGTTCCTGATCGATTTCCACAACTACTTCCTCCTGGAGATGTGGGAGTCCTTCATGCGGGAGGATCAGGTGGCGATCGTCACCGAAATGCTGCCGGGTCCTGAACATCTGTGGTTGCGGGACACGGAGGGGAACCGATACTGCGCCGAATTTCGGACGTCCGTCTTCTATCATGCCGATGCGGTGGGGGATCAGGAATGAGCAAGTGGCGGATCATGCCGTACGTAATCGTTCGGCGGGCCGGGTTTCCAATCAACTGGCTGGAAAGTCTGCGCTTTACCGAAACGCTTGCGTGCGTAAAAAACGTGCTGGAGATCGAAAAACGGCTGGACGAACAAAGGCTTGCGATCGTTCGCTTGATCGAACACCTGGTAGTGCGTGAAAAAAACGGTCAGGACCGGAGGCCCCTCCTCTCGACGATGTCCAAGATCCGCAAAGGGCTCGCAAAGCGGAAGCCTTTGCAATGCCCCGCCATTCCGGTGGAAGAAGAGGGGTACGATCAGCTCGGACGAGAGGTAGCAGCCTGGAATGATCTGCTGCAGCAGGCAGCCGAGCTGCAGCAGGCCGGCCGGGAGCGCGCGGAGTCGGAAATGAAAGAAAAGCGCGCCGGATTGCGTCAATTGCTGCATTCTCCCCGCTTGCGGGAAGCTTTGTGGTCAATGAATCCGCGTTTTGACGAGGCAGTGACGCGCTACCTGGAAAATCCGCGCGGGGAACGGACCTCGGAAGACAAGCGATTTGAACGCAGATTGATCACGTATCTGCAGCGGTTGTGCGCGAAGAACGAAACGAACAGCTTTTTTGGTCCGATCGATTACGCCAAGCCCAATCCCGAACAGCAGGAGCCAGTCGTGTACGAATGGTCTGTGCCGTTTGTCAGGGAGCGGCGAGTGTTTTGCAGTTATTGGGCAGCGGAAACGCTCCTCGAGAAGATTTGCTCAGAACCGGGAGCCACCCCCTTTTTGCGGCCGCGTCGTCACACGCTGTACAGCCGCGTCAACGATCATGTGCTCCGTTCAGGCCTGAACGGACGAGAGACCACCCTATCCGCGCTCGCCGCTGCCGTCTACGACTTGGCGGACGGTACGCTCTCGTTTCGCGAGATGGCCGAACGACTACAGCAGCCGCTTGACGCGGTTTTGGAGGAGGGGAAACTTCTCGCACAGCAACAAGCCATCATTCTGCATCCGCTCCTGCCCGGGGATGAAGAAGACGCGATCGCCTGGATACTGACGTGGCTGAAGGAACAACCGCAGTCGTTTCCGCATCGGGATGGCTGGATCGCCAACCTGCTCCGCCTGCAAGAGGAGATCAGGACGCTGGAAGCGACCGGGTGGCCGGAACGAAAGGAGCGGCTGCGCGAGTTGGAGCGGATGTTCGCCCGGTTGACTGCACGGGATGCGACCCGGGAAGCGGGGGAAATGTACGCGGACCGCAGCATCGTGTTTGAAGACGCGCACGGCCCGCTAGCCATCGAGATCGGCGGAACGCTTTGGGCGCAGATCGAAGAAAGCCTGCAGCCGATACTGGAGGCGGCGCGTGCCGATGCGATCCAAACATTCCGGCAAGAGCGGCAGGCCGCCGCCCGCCTGCTGGATGAATGGTCCAACGGCAGAGGAACGATGCCTTACCTGCGCTTTCTCCACCATCGCTCCCGGATCGCTGGGGAACAACATCTGCCCGAACCGGCGCTCTCCAGCTTCCAGCGGGCAGCAGCGCAGCGGTTTGAGGAAGGCGATCCTTCCTCGCCGATCTGCCTGCAGGCGACCGATCTGGACGCGGCCGAGACGGGGCAGAAGGTGGGAGAGGCGGAAGACGACTTGCATTCGTACTTTCTCTCCGTCGATGTGATGTTCATTCCTACAGACGGTGATGACGTACAGATCGTGGTGGGCGAAGCACATCCGCAATTTTTGACGGCGGTGTTCCCGTCCGCCTACTTCCACCCGGAACGGGAGCGGATGATGGAAGAGATCGACGCGTGGGCCAAACGACAGTGCGCGTATCCGCATATGGCCCAGATCGCGTACCACCGCAAAACAAAAATTTTCCCCTATCGGCTGCCCGGCAAGGTGATTGAATTGCTGCCGCGCCTGCCGGAGATCGACGACCAAGTAATCCCGGCTGGCGAATTGCACGTGTCCAATCGGGAGGGGCAGGTGTACCTGCACGATCAGACGGGCAAGGAGTGGCGCTTGTATCCGCCGCTGCACGCGGAGCATCTGGACCCGGTCGCCCTGTTTTCGCATCCTCGTCTGGGAATTGCAACAGTGAAGACGGGGAAGCGCACACCGCGCATCGTCATGGGGCGTGTACTGCTGCAGCGGGCACGTTGGGAATTGGATGCTGACGCCTGGCGGGTCGAACAAGGAAGCGATCACCCCTTCGATTTGATGCTGCACGTGTATCGCCTCAAGGAGCAGGAAGGCATGCCCGATTGGGTGTTCGTGCGTGTGGAAGGGGAGCGAAAACCATTCTGCATCGATTTCGCGAATGTGTTCCTTTTGGAAATGCTGCAGGGACTGTTGAAGCAATCGCGGACAGCTGTCTTCAGCGAGATGGTGCCCGCACCGAACGACCTGTGGCTGGACGACGGCGGAGAACGCTATTGCTGCGAATTTCGCACAATGTGCCTCCGCGCATAATGAAAGGGTGAGCCGGATGAAGGTGAAAAGCCAAACGTCGAGATTGAAAGCGCAGCGGGAAATGGACGCACCAACCTTGTGGCAAACGCTTAAGCGGCGTTTGCAGGAGCGAGGCCATGACAGCATGTTTTGGCTGCTGGATGTGGAACATGGCATCGCGGCGGTAAGGGAAAACCTGGCAGATATAGATGTAAAGATTTTCGTCGTGGATGGAACGGAGTCCGATTCGCTGGGGTTCAGTTCCCTGATGCCGCTGATTCGGGAAGCCCTTGGCGTGCTGATGGATGACAAGCGGGAAGAGGCATGGCTGAAAAG
This sequence comes from Brevibacillus sp. LEMMJ03, assembly GCF_007197875.1. Taxonomy (NCBI): domain Bacteria; kingdom Bacillati; phylum Bacillota; class Bacilli; order Caryophanales; family Paenibacillaceae; genus Brevibacillus; species Brevibacillus sp. LEMMJ03. The sequence goes on from NZ_VKJN01000004.1 coordinate 83,563, forward strand.
CGTCGCATCCGAAGTGCTGTACCTGATGCCGGAATTGCGAAGCGACGAGAAGTTTCAGTCCGCACCTGCCCTGGATGCCATCGCTGTGGCTCCGTCGCGCCGCCGCCTGCACAAGGAGTCGGAGCAGATGTTCCGCGTCACCCAGATGGTCGTAACGCTTCTGGTGAAATATGCGAGACGTCAGGAACGGAGCATTCTGTTTCACTTTGAGCATCTGGAGCGGATGGATGAGCACACGTTGACGTGCGTAGCCCGTCTGGCACAATGCCTCTTCCCCCTCCCGGCTGCCATCACCGCTTCTGTGCACGAGGAGGGTGTGCCGGATGTGCTGGCGGCTTCCGGCGCAGGAACAGAACACCAAACGTTTTTCCCCGTGGCGAAGATCCGCGTCGACCTCTTGAACCGGATCGCCGAAAAGACAGGAGCAATCCTCTGCTCGCTAAAGGGTGAAGCGTACAAGGCCCCGGCAAGAGAGAGACAACCGGCGGGCGAGGCGGCTGCGGCCGCCAATGCGGAGAATGAGAAAACCCGTGCCTTCCGCGAGGCGCTGCGGCGTGGCGATGTGCAGGCGATCGAAACAGCGGTCCTGGAATTGTTGGAAGTTTCGGTATTTACGAAAAATCACGACCACTCCCTGCGTGCGATCGCGCAAGTATGGCCGGTGCTTCCCAGGTTTTCAACGAAAAACCGGGTGGAAGTCATTCATCTGCTCGGCATCCTCTACGCCTTTATGGGAGACTTCCCGACAGCGATTGACGTGTTCACATACGGGGGACAGTTCGTTTCGGACCCTGTGCAGGCGGCGGAAAACAAATTCTTCCTGGCGTTGTTGTACACGAAGCGGCTGAACGACTCCATCACGGGACGCGACTACATCGCACAGGCTCTGGAGTGCCTCGCCGGCGTGCAAGGAGAACTGGCGGACATTGAGCGAACCTGGCTGAACAACCTGTGCGCCTTGACGTACGTGAACGAGAAAAACAGAAGCGCTGCCTACGAGTGCTGCCTCAAAGCGCTTGACTATATCAAACACGGACACCGCTCGAGCGACGCAATCCACATTAAAATCAACCTGATCTCCAACATCACCGTTCTGCACGAATACGGAAAAGAACTGGATAAGGCGATCGCCAAATGGATGTTCTTTGAAAAGTTTCTCAAAGCGTCCGGCCCGGTGTTTGCCAAGCACTACTATTACCGCAAAGGCGGTCTGCAATACAAGAACCGGCAGGTTGCGGAAGCGATCACATCGCTTACGGCCAGCTATCGGCTTGCCTGCGATCTGCATTCGCTCTTTTACCAGGACGTGATTGCGAGAGGACTGGCCGGCGTGTATTTCTGGGAAGGACAGTATGAAGAAGCCGCCCACTGGTATCAACTGGCGATCGACGCCAAGAAGAAACTGCTGCAGGAAGACAATCTCCCCAAAGTGGCGCTTGGCCGTGCACTGAGCCTGCGTAAACAGGGACGAACCCTCGAGGCCGAACAAGTGCTCCGCGAAGCGCTACACCTCCAGCCGACAGGGGACGCGGCGGAAAAAGCGAAAAAGGCGCTGTCCCGCTGGAACGACCTCTCCGCGGAGGAGCTGGACGAGCTGATTTCGTACGCGATTGACAAACCGGACACCAAACTGAATCGACCGTTTGACCTCACCAATCTCTATTGATTCGCTCCTCCAATGAAAAGAAGACGAAAAGGCGGTGGTATCCCTTGGAACGCACATCTGACGTTATCGTAGTCGGTGCGGGGATTGTCGGCGCGGTACTTGCCTATCTGCTGGCACATAGCGGACGCAGCGTCCGGATGCTCGATCGCGGGCTGCCTGGAGGGGAGGCATCCGGCGCCAGGGCGGGGCTGCTGACCACTGTTGCAGAGGGCAGCGGGAAGGGACCGTATCTCGATCTGTCCGTACAAGGCCTGGTGGAGATGCGAACGATTATTCAACAACTGGAAGACGAAACGGGGATAGACTGCTGGCTGGAATGCCACCCGCTGTACCGGATCGCGACAAATGAGCAGGAACGGGACATGATGTTTGCCCTCTATCAGGAACGTCGTCAACTGGGAGGGCAGGAAGATTGGCTGGAACCAGAGCAGGTGCGGCGGGAACAGCCCCTGTTTTCTCCGCGCATTACCGGAGCCATGCGCAGTCCACAGGAGTATCACGTCACGCCGGGGTTGTTATTGAAAGCCGTGCTGCAGGCTGCTCGCCAGCGCGGGGTGATCGTGCAGGAAAACACGGCGGTCACCGCATTCTTGACGGAAGGGCACCGCGTGATCGGGGTGGCTGCCGGAATGGAGCACTATTACGCGGACCATGTGATTCTGGCGAACGGGGCGTGGTCACCAAACCTGCTAAAGCTGGTCGGCATTGATTTGCCGGTGACCCCATTGCGGGGACAGATGCTGGTCGTTTCGCTTTCGGGGTTCAATCTGCCTTGTTTGATTAACACTGCACGCGGCTATCTGGTCCCGAAAAAGGACGGTCGCATTGTCGTGGGGGCGACGCAGGAACACGCCGGTTATGCCAAAGAAATCACCGTTGCGGGCATCTCGCACCTGCTGAAGGTGCTCTCCGCAGTTCCCGCCTTGGTGCAAGCCAGGATTCACGATACGTTTGTCGGATTGCGCCCGATGTCCAGCGACGGAATGCCCCTAATTGGTCCCCTGCCCGGGTGGGAGGGACTGCATGTCGCGACGGGTCACGCCCAGCACGGCATTCTGCTCAGCGGAATCACCGGCAGGATGATGACCGCCTACCTGAACGGTGAAGACCCGGGCGAACTGTGGCGGCATTTCCAGGTCCAGCGAGTCTTGACATGTAAAGCGGAAACGGAGGTATGACCATGTTTTCCTTGCAGGTGATCGTTCCCCCTCAGGCCGATCCGTCGAGTGTCCCGTACCGCGCTTCCACGCTTGTCAGGCGCTTGCGGGCGCTGCATCACACTGTTCGGCTTGATGACGACAATCAGCATGCTTACGACTTTTTCCTTGATCCGAAAAGATTGACGGCCTGCCTGCTGGAAGCGGAGCGCACGCTGAACCAGATGGAGGAAGGCAGTACGCTGTCAACACTTCGGGAAGAGTACCTGTATTACCGAACCGGCCGCGCGCTGCTGTACGGTGCCAATCTGCCCAAGCAGGTGGAACACGCCTGGTCTGTCCTGCAAAACCGGGGTTCGTCTGTCGTGCAGCGCGAGGAGGCAAAACGCATCGTGCAGCACGCATTGGAAGTAGCGGGACTGTCCGCCTTTCCGTCGCTGATTTCGCTCCATGACCTGAATCTGCCGTACTCCAGCGAATCGTCCGAGCACTGCCGTCGAGCGGCCGTTGACGATGCGGTTAATCCGTATGTCCCCTTTTGGCGAGAGCGGGTCGGGCAGATCAAATCGGATCGTCCGGATGCGGTCATTCTCTGGATCGAGGTGGACCAGCAGGTGATTCCGTCGCTGACGCTGGCCCGGATGTTAAAGGAAGCAGCAGTCTCTGCCGAGATCGTGTTGGCCGGTCCTTTCGCCCGATTCATCAGTCAAGCGCTCGGGGGAAGTAATCCGTGGAAGGAGTGGATCGACACCCTCGCATGCGGTCCGGATCTGTTCTCCGGGATCACGGTGCAGGGGCAGCCATTGCTGGCAGAGGGAACTGCCAGCCCGGACCTGTGGACGGTGGAAGGACTCCCGTTGGACCGTTATCTCGGCCAGCCTCCCGTGGCGGTGCTCCCGCTTGCGGAAGACGACCCTTTCTTCGATGGAAAGGGGGATAAAGAAACAATTGCCGGCTTGTATCAGCGGATGCGCGCATTGTCGCAAAGCGAACCAACGCTTCGCTTTTACCTCTCCACACCGATTTTCCCGGAATGGCTGTGCGAACTGGCGCGCTTGATGGAAGCGGACGGCTTTCGGCCGGCCTGGGGCAGTCTGGTCTCCTATGGCACCTGGCTGTCCGCGGAACAAGCGGCTCAACTGGCCGCGGCCGGCTGCGAGTTTTTGCACTTCGAGCTGAAAGGATTCCTCGGTTATCCCGATCAGCATACGGCGAAACAGCAGATGACCGATTCCTGGAGAAACGCCCGTGCAGCAGGTTGCAGAGTGCTTTTGTCGTTGGTGTTCGGCCATCCGCTGTCCGATCCGCGGGATTTTGAGGCGTTTGTCTCATTCCTCAACGAGCACCAATTCGCGTACGACCGGCTGGTTCGCTTTCAACTGTTTCGGCTTACCCCGGGAAGTCGTTTTTGGAACGATCCGGCCGCTTACGGCATCGTCGAGATCGGGGAGGCGGAGCGGGAGCGTGATCTGAAACGCCACTTCCCGTTTGTGTCCAGGTATGGGGTGAACAGTGCGGAACTGTACCCGCTTGCGGCGGGTTATATCGCCGGATTGAAAAGACGTGCGGGTGACCTCCCGACGACCGCCCTGAAACTGGATGATTGGGCATTTCGGGGTGAAGGACGCAATGCGGTTTCGCAGCAGGCGAACCAATTGCCAGACGAAGGCGGGGAAGAGGTACTGCAGCTCTCCCCGGACGTGGAGGCCCGCCGCTTTGCCTATCCGTTTGGCATGCTTGAGCAGCGTTGGCGGACATTTCTGATCGGGCAAACCCCCTGGCCGGAAGCAGAGCCGCTTCAACAATCACTTACGTATGTCGTCTACCTGAACGACCGGGGGAAGATGTCGGTGGTAAACAGCGCGGTGTTCAACGTGATCGAGTTGTGCAAACAGCCGGTCAAAGAGACGGAGCTTCTGGCGAAATTCCCCGCCCGACAAGCGGAGTCACTTCGCAGTCTGCTTCGCAAATGGAAAAAAGAAGGGATGGTGCGGGTCTATGCCGAATCCGCAGCCGCTCTCTCCGATTGAGAGCAGCAAATCGTCCGGTGTGCTGGTGCAGGATGGTTCCCGCTTTCGGATCAAGTTTTACCTGCTCTGGACCTGGTGGCATCTCTGCCTGCTCGTTGTCCCGCGCAGTTCCTCGGCCCGTTTCCATCTCGGTAACGCCTATGCTGCGCAAGGCATGGAGGAGCAGGCGATCAAGAACTGGAAGCGGTGCGTAGAACGGGAACCCGGACATGCAAAGGCATGGCACAATCTCGCTGCGCTGTACATGCAAAAAGAGCGGTGGAGTGAAGCGATTCACGCATTTGCGCAGCTGCGGCGGCTGCATCCCGCGCAGGCGGAACACGCGTTTCACCACGGGCGATGCCTGGAAGAAGCGGGTCAGGTGTCAGAGGCGTTGCAGGCGTACGAGCAAGCACTGGAACAGGCCCCGCAGCAGCTCGAGTGGCGCTATGCGGTGGCAAAAAGCCTGCTTCGCCACAAGCGTCTGAAGGAAGCGGCCGAACACCTGCGGCACATCGTCGCGGTGCGTGAAGATCACGTCGGCGCGTATGAACACTTGGGAAAAATCTATCTGGCTCTGAAAAAGTATGAAGCTGCTGAGCGCATGTTTCAAAAGGCGCTCGCCCATGCCGAACATCCCGACCCGCTGTATTACGTGCTGGGGATGGTGGCGGAACGGCGCGGACAGGCGGAGGAGGCCTGCGCGTATTACGAGCGCATCACAGCATCCAACCTCGTCCCTGAAGCAAGAAAACGCCTCGAAGCGATCCGGCAAGAGCAGGCCAAGGCGAAGACAGAGCAGATGCAGGGATGACTTCTGTTCGCCGTCGCCAGCGTGGAGAATGCCAAAAAGGGGTGATTGAGTGGCTGGTCAGTGGTCGTTCTTGTCAGCGTTTATTGTCAGAAGCACGGGTTTTCCCCAGCATCTCATGGAACCGCTTGAGTTTGCCGCCTCTGTGGCGCAGATGCAGGCGATTTTACGCGCTGAGGCAGAGCTCAAGCGGGAACAGGAACATTTTTTGCAGCAGTTTCCCGCGTGGGTGAAAACATTGGAGGAAACGCATCCGAAAGGCGATCCGGTTTTCAAGCGGTTGTACAAGTGGCGAAAAGCAGTCGAAAAGGGAAGCGCACTGCCTTTGGAAAACCCGCTGCCTGACGTACTGCCGCTCGTTGAATGGCGCAATCGCTACGAAGCAATCCGTGAGCGCAAAAAGCGTCTGACGACCGAGTTGGAAGCAATCTTTGAGCGCGAGTGGACCCAATGTATGGAGGCGTTCAAACGAGTGCTTTCCATGCCGCGCGTGCAGGAAGCGGTCGCACACTCCAGTGCGCAGGTCTGGCGGTCGCTGCAGCGCTTTCTAGCCGCCGATGCGAAAAAGTTGAAATCGTCCGGCAAACGCTATGACAGCCGCACATTGATTCGCTACCTGCAGCGTTTTTTGTTCAAAAATGACACGACGAGCTTTTTTGGTCCGCTCAACTACGGCTCGTTTCGAGACAGTGAACAGTTGCTGACGGTAGAGCGAAGCGGTCCGATTCCAAGCCGCCGCCGCAGCTTTTTGACCTATTGGGCGGTGGAGGCACTGGCAGAGCAGGTGAGCCGCCGCCAGGAATGGCGCGAGTACATGCCGATCGCTGTGCACGATGCGTTTTATCTGGTGGAAACAGGGCTGGTTCACGCCCAGACGCAAAAACGGATCCCTCTGCCGTCCGAAGTAGTGCGGGTGCTGCACCGGGCGGATGGTCAAACTCCGGCGCGGGATTTGTTGGAAGGCTGCACAGAGACGACGAGGAGCACTTTGGAAAAACTGCGGGACAAAGGAATCATCCTGTGGGAATTCCGTGTTCCGCAAGCGTGCCATGAGGTGCTGGAAGAACTGCTCGCCTTTGTGGACGCTCTCCCGGCCGATGAGGCACAGCGGCAGTGGAGCGCTGATTTGCGGCAGTTCGCCGCGTGGCAAACGGCCTACAGCGCCGCCGACGCGCAAGGCAAAACGGAGATTCTGGAACAAGCGTCCGCACTGTTTGAACGGCTGACCGGACGCGATTCCACCCAACTGCATGGCGAGACGTACGCGGACCGTTCGCTGTTTTGTGAGGAGACGCTGGGCGATGTGCAGGAATTTTCCATTAGCCTGGACATGAAGGAGGACTTGGAGCAAAGGATTAGCCCGCTTCTCGATTGGGGCGCGGCGGTGGCGATGAAAAAGCGGGAGCATGCGCAGCGTCAGGCTAGGCAGATCGTTGCGGCGATGAGGGCAGAATGGGGGCTGGAGAAACTGCCGTTTCTCGCCGTATTGTCGGAATTGACCAGCCGGATGAGTACCGAAGGGTTTCATCCTGACTTTTCCGCCATCGTAGAGTGGTTGAATGCGAGCGGGAAGCGGGACGAGCGGGTCGTCGAGCTGCCGGACGAGTGGCTCCGCGAACAATCAACCGGTCACGCTTTCGATCAGCGGCTGTGCGTCTGCTCTCCGGACCTCATGCTGCAAGCAAGAAGCGTGGAACACGTCAATCGCGGCGAGTATCAATGGGTGATCGGAGAAGTGCATTGCTGCACGCAGGGCATGAGCAACCTGCTCTATTTCCATCCACAGCGCGACGAGCAGATCGCCGAGGTGCGGGAGGCGCTGAAAGCCTTGCCGAACGGCGAATTTCTGGCCAACGTCGTGTTGAAACAGCGGGCAGGCAAAAGCTTCTTTGTCGAAATGTTCGAGCAGACGTTGACGCTGCTTGGACGTTCGCAGAAAGGAGGTGATGCGGTACGGACATTTTCTGAACTGTGGGTCGTGGAACAAGACGGAGAATTGGTGCTGGTGGATGCAGAAGGCAAGCGGTTCATTCCGTACATGGGCGACCCGAATTCACCAGTCGCTTTTGTCTTTGCAGAGCCGAGCATCGAAATCCCCAAAATCAGGACGGAAGGGCACCTGCCCCGTCTGACCTATCGTGGCCTGGTGGTGCAGCGGGAGACATGGAACCTGCCGGCAGCCGACTGGTTGTCCGATTCAACGTTGCCGCATGAACGGTTTCTTCACGTGTGGCGGTTGAAAGAGCAATATGGCATGCCCGACGAAGTGTTTGTGCGGGTGAACGGCGAGTTGAAACCGTTTTATTTCAACTTCCAATCCTATTTTCTAGTCGACCTGCTCCTCACGCATCTGCGCGGAGAAACACGGGTGACGTTCAGTGAACGGCTGCCCGATCGTTCCTCGGAGTGGTTTACCAACGACGAAGGAGCGTATTGCTGCGAAATTCGCACGAATATCGTAAGGCGTCAACCATCAAACCATTGAGGTGAGAACGATGTTGAAAAACCTGAGTGCGTGCGTCATCCTGCGTGTCCCGGCAGAAGAACCGTTTCTCCATGCGAGTTTGTCTTCGTTCCGTCCGTTGACGGAAGACCTGTACATCCTGGACATGGGGCAGCATGCGTTTGCAGAACGATTTGCGGAAGAATACGGTGCCCGCGTGGTCCGCGTTCACGACCAGCCGCATGAAGCGGCCATGTTGAACATCATGCTGAAGGAAGCCAAAAAAGAGTGGCTGATTTGGATGGATGCGGACGAGTTCATCCTGGAAGGTCATGCGTTGATTGGCGAACTGGTGCAGGACGGGAAGACCAAAGCAGCAAGCGTCCGGGCGATTCACTTTGAGGACCCGGTCAGCACGTTTGATGAACCGCGAACCTATCGCCTGCTGAATCTGCAACCCGACTCCCGCTTTTTGGGGACGATCGATCCGCAGTTGGTCCTTCCGGAAGACCGAGGAGCGGTTGTGGACAGCGAAATCAAAATAGCCCACCGCGCCTACATGCAGGACGAGATCATCATCCAGAAAAACCATCTGCGCGTCAAAAATTACAGCCGACACCTTGAGGAGCATCCGGATGACCGGTTTGCACGCAACAAACTCGGGTACTATCTGATGGCAATCCGCGAGTGGGGCAAAGCGCTCGAGCAGCAGAACATCCTGATCGAGTCTGATCCAAAAGACCCTGAGAATCCGCTGTTTATGCTGCGTGCCGCCACGTGCGCCCTGTCGCTGAATGACAGCGAACTGGCCCTGCAGTACGTCGAGCGGGCAATTGAGCAGCAGCCAAACTTCTCTGATGCTTACTTCATGCTCGGTACGATTCTGGTGCGGCACAACCGCCTGGACGAAGCAAAAGCCGCTCTGCATCAGGCGCTGGAGCGCAAGGCGAAGACGCCGTATTACCTCTTGGCTGACGAGAGCATGTCTACCTGGAAACCGCTCAACGAGCTGGCAGAAATCAGTTGCCGCGAAAACAGGTTGGAGGATGCGGTCCGCTACCTCGAGCGCAGCCTTGAAGTGTATCCGACCAACTATCGGACCAATCTGATGCTCGCCTCCTTGTACAAGCAGTTGAACCGACCCGAAGATGCGAAAAAAGCGTACCAAGCGGCCATCACCATCAATCCCGCGATACTGAAAAAGAAAGCAGTGAAGCCTTGAGGCGTGCTGGGCTGCATGGACAGGCGAGCGCAAAGAGTGCGTCAGGACAGTTGATCCTGGCGCGCTTTTTTTTCGGCGTGGTCTGGAGCAACCACGTGACATGATTTTTCCGCTCATCACATATCTGATAACTGAACAGGATTTGATTCCCCATCAGGAATGGAGTGAGGACAATGGTGGCGGTAGGAGGACAACAGTTGGACGGAGTGCAGATTGCCGGGACGGTTACGTCGGCGTTTGCCGAGATTTTGACGCCGGAGGCCCTGCGGTTTGTGGCCGGGTTGACCCGGACATTTGCCGAGAGGCGGGACGCGCTTTTGCGGCAGCGGGCCCTGCGGCAGGCGGAACTGGACGCCGGCAAAAAGCCTGATTTCCTGCCGGAGACGAAGCACATTCGCGAGAGTTCGTGGACGATTGCGCCAATTCCGGCGGATCTCCAGGATCGCCGGGTGGAAATCACCGGGCCCGCCGGAGACCGGAAGATGGTGATCAACGCCTTGAACTCGGGAGCAAAAGCGTTTATGGCCGATTTGGAAGATGCCAATTCGCCGACGTGGGCCAATACCATCCAGGGGCAGATCAATTTGCGGGACGCGGTCAACCGCACGATCCGGTACGTCAGTCCCGAAGGCAAGACGTATGCCCTTACGGATCAGGTAGCCACTCTGATCGTGCGGCCGCGCGGCTGGCATCTCGATGAAAAGCACCTGCTGATCGACGGAAAAGCGGCGTCCGGCAGTCTGGTCGATTTCGGGCTCTATTTCTTCCACAATGCCAAAACGCTGATCGCAAATGGTTCCGGCCCCTATTTTTACCTGCCCAAACTGGAGAGCCATCTGGAGGCGCGGCTGTGGAACGACGTGTTCGTCTGGGCCCAAGATCAATTGGGAATCCCGCGGGGAACCATCAAGGCGACCGTCCTGATCGAAACGATTCTGGCCGCTTTCGAGATGGACGAAATCATCTGGGAGCTGCGGGAGCACATGGCCGGACTCAACTGCGGACGCTGGGACTACATCTTCAGCTACATCAAAAAGTTTCGCCGCGACCCGGATGTGATTCTGCCCGATCGTTCGGTCGTGACCATGACGGTCCCGTTCATGCGGGCGTATTCCCTCCTGACCATCCAGACGTGCCACAAGCGCAATGCCCACGCGATGGGCGGAATGGCCGCCCACATTCCGGTGAAACACGATCCGGCGGCAAACGAGGAGGCCCTGAAACGGGTCCGGGCGGATAAACTCCGGGAAGTGCGCGACGGACACGACGGCACGTGGGTCGCTCATCCGGGATTGGTGCCTGTCGCGATGGAAGTGTTCAACGAGCACATGCCTGCCCCCAATCAAGTGGAGAAAAAGCGGGAAGACGTGAACGTGACAGCCGGGGAGCTGCTCGCGGTTCCGGAAGGGCCCATCACGGAAGCGGGGCTCCGCACCAACATCCACGTCGCCATTCAATACATCGCGGCCTGGCTGAACGGTTCCGGCGCCGTTCCCATTTTCAACCTGATGGAAGACGCCGCGACCGCGGAAATCTCGCGGGCGCAGGTCTGGCAGTGGATTCGCCATCCGAAAGGCATCCTCGATGACGGGCGGAAGGTTACGGCCGCGTTGACAGAACAGATCCGGGACGAAGAGCTGGAGAAGATCAGGGAGGCAATCGGCGGGGAGGCGTATGAGGCGGGACGCTACGAGCAGGCTGCCCGTTTGTTTACCCAACTGGTCCTGGCCGATGAATTCGTCGAGTTTCTGACGCTCCCCGGCTATGAGGTACTGGAGTAAGGAAGGAGTGAGCAGATGGAAGCGGCCAAAATCGACAGCCAGAAGATTTCCGACAGGGTGGCTCTCCAAATTGAGCAGTGGATTACCGCAGGACATGTGCGGCCCGGCGACAAGCTTCCATCTGTTCGGGAATTGTGCCAACTGTTTGACGTGGGCCGAACCGCTGTCCGCGATGCCATCACGACGCTGAAAGGAAAAGGAATGGTGGAAGTCCGCCACGGCAACGGCACATTCGTCTGCCAGTTTGACTGTTCCCGGGTCTTTCAGGGCGTCAGTCTCGTGCGCAAAGAGGATATCCGCAATCTGTTTGCGGTGAGGAAAATCCTCGAGGCAGGGACGGCCGAGCTGGCGGCGGTTCACCGCGAAACGGACCACCTGAACAGGATGAAGGAGGCGCTGGAGCGCTTGGCCCAGGCGGATTCGCTGGAAGGGTGGAGAGCGGATCTCGACTTCCATCTCGCCATCGCGGAAGCCACGCAAAACGAGCACCTCGTGCAGTTGATGCAGACCGTTTCGTCGGCGATCCGCAAGGGGATCATGGACTGCCACCGGATCATTTTGGCCGATGCCGAGCGGGAGCGGACGATTTTTCAGCAGCATGTGGCCGTGTTCGAGGCCATCCGCGATGCGGAACCGGATCAGGCGAGACAGGCGATGGTGGAGCATTTGGCCCATGTGGAAGCCTTGTTGAACGGAACGTTATGACATTGCGTGCAAGGGAGGGAGGAAGATGGACGCGGCGCTGATCACACAGGTCATCGGTACGGGAAGAATACGGCCGGCGGCGGAATCATCCCACGTCCTCGGCAATCACGGCTCGCACGAGGTCTTTCCGGAATCCGAAGAAGAGATCGCGGCTGTGCTGCGGGCGGCCCACGAACAGGGGTGGACCGTCATTCCGACGGGCGGCGGGACGAAAAGAGGCTTTGGCGGGACCGAAGAAAAAGCGGACATTCTGCTCGGTCTCTCCGACTGCCGGGGGATTGCCGAATACGCGCCGGGGGACATGACCGTGACGGTCAAGCCCGGAACGACCATCCAGGAGATCAATGCGCATCTGGCTGCCCATGGCCAGATGCTTCCGCTCGATCCGTACTGGCCCCGGCATGCGACCATCGGGGGCGTCGTGGCTGCCAATGACAGCGGGCCGAAGCGCCTGCGGTACGGTTCGGCCAGGGACCACGTCATCGGGATGCGCGTGGTCTATCCCGATGGCCGCCTCATTCGAACAGGCGGCAAGGTGGTGAAAAATGTAGCCGGCTACGACATGAACAAGCTGTTTATCGGCTCCATGGGGACGCTGGGCGTCATGAGCGAAATCACGATGAAACTGCGCCCGCTCCCGCCCTTTCAAACCCTGCTGCTCCTCGCATTCTCCCGCTCCGACTTTACCCTGATCCGATCCTTTGCCGTTTCTCTCCTCGATTCCCTGCTGGAGCCCGTCTCGATGGAATTCCTCAGTCCCGCTGTCCACCGGAACATGAATGGAGGGCACGGGTATGCGCTGGCGATCGCCTTTGAAGATGAGGAGAAAGCAGTCCGCTATCAGGAAGAGTGGGTAAAGGCGCGACTGCCGGCAGATGCGGAGATCCAGTCATGGGAACAGGAGGAAGCCGCAGAGTGGTGGATGCGTTTTGCCCGACTGCCCCCCTCCGGCGTTTCTTCCGGGGATCGCGAGGAAACGCTGGCAGTAAAAATCGGCAGCAAAAACCTCGATGTGCTCGAAATCGTCAGGGCCTGCCATGACGTTGGCGAGCGGTACGGCCTGGCCGCCCAGGCCCACGGCGGGGTCGGTCACGGCATCACCCGCGTCTATGTAACGGGAAACCCGACGCTCTTTGCCTCGTACCTGACAGAGATACGCTCGCTGGCCGAAAGCAGGGGAGGGTATGCGGTCGTGCAGCACGCTTCGCTCGAACGGAGGCGAGAGCTGGACGTGTGGGGGCGAAAACCTGCCGCTTTTTCCCTGATGGAGGGCATCAAGCGCTCCATCGATCCGCGTCGTGTGTTAAACCCAAACCGATTCATAGGGGGGATCTGACGTGAGTGCGCCTGTACCTCATGCAAAAGGCAATTATCGGTGGGAAGATCCGCCGGACGAGGAGAAGTATTCCGCCTGCGTTCACTGCGGGCTCTGTCTGGAGTCGTGTCCCACCTATCTGGAGACAGGGCATGAGCAGCAATCCCCGCGCGGCCGGGTTCACCTGATCAAGTCCGTGGCGGAAGGGAAGCTGTCCATCTCTGCGGGTTTCGAAAACCCTGTCTTTACCTGCCTGGACTGCCGCGCCTGTGAAACCGCCTGCCCGTCCGGCGTACAGGTGGGATCGCTGATTGAGGCCGCACGCGGACAGATTCGCAAGGCCATTCCGCTCACGGGGTGGAAAGCGTTCCTTCATTCCTTTTTCCTGAGAGGCGTGTTTCCGCATCCATCCCGGCTGCACGTGTTGGGGAAACTGATGAAGGTGTACCAGAAAAGCGGCCTGCAGTCGTTCCTCCGAAAAACGGGGCTGCTCAACCTGCTCCCGAGGCACCTGCGAGAGATGGAGCGCGTCCTGCCGGCTGTCTCCGATCCCGTCATGAAAACGCGCCCGGAGGTGATTCCGGCGGAAGGCTCGGCCAGGGGGAGGGTCGCCCTGCTCGCCGGATGCGTGATGGACGTGATGTTCGGCGAGATCAATGCGGCGACGATACGCGTGTTGACCCGAAACGGGTACGACGTGGTAGTGCCGCGCGGACAGCGATGCTGCGGAGCGCTTCACATTCACGCGGGCGACCGGGAGCAGGGCAAGGCGCTGGCCAGACAAAACATCGACGCGTTTCTGGCGGCGGATGTGGAGAGCGTGGTCGTGAACGCGGCGGGCTGCGGGTGTGCACTCAAGGAATACCCCGAACTTTTGCACAACGATCCCGAGTATCACGACAAGGCCGTTCGCTTCGCGGAGAAAGTGGAAGACATCTCCCAGTTCCTGGTTGCCCGCGGTTATCAGAAACCGCGCGGCAGGGTGGAGGCGAGGGTGGCGTATCATGATGCCTGCCATCTCGCCCACGGGCAGGGCGTGCGCTCCGAGCCGCGGCAGCTTCTGCGTGAGATTCCGGGTGTGGAGTGGATCGAGATGGAGCTCGCGGACCGCTGCTGCGGCAGCGCCGGCATCTACAATCTGACCAACCCCGAGATGGCCGGCAAAATTCTGGACGAGAAAATGAAAGCGGTTCCCGATCAGATCGATCTGCTCGCGATGGGCAATCCGGGCTGCATGCTGCAGTTGATGATGGGAGCGAGGAAGCACGGGCGAACGGCAGCAATCGTCCATACCGTACAACTGCTGGATTGGTCGTACGAGCGGGAAGCGCGGCAGGCCGCGGGCCAATCGGAAGCGGAAAAGGGGGAATGACCCATGCCGGCCATCGACCCGATTGTCCATGAACTGGCCCGGATTGTGGGAGCGGATTCCGTCCTTTATCAACGGGAGGATCTGGCGGCCTACGAGTGCGACGGCTACACCGTGCACAAACACCCGCCGCGGGCCGTCGTCTTTCCGTCCTGCACGGATGAGGTTGCCGCGGTGGTGAAGTATCTGCACGACCAAAACATCCCGTTCATACCCCGCGGGGCGGGAACCGGGTTGAGCGGCGGAGCCGTACCGCTGGGCGGCGAAGTGATCATCAGCCTGGTGAAGATGAAACGGCTGCTTCACGTCGATTACGAAAACCGTCTGGCCGTGGTGGAACCGGGCTTCGTCAATCTGAAACTGACCAATTCCGTAGCGGGCAAAGGCTACTATTACGCCCCCGACCCTTCCAGCCAATACGCCTGCACGATCGGCGGCAATGTGGGGGAAAACGCGGGTGGGGCCCACTGCCTCAAGTACGGCGTGACCACCAACCACGTGCTCGGCCTTGAGGTGGTGCTGGCAAACGGAGAGATCGCGGAAATCGGCGGCGTTCCCGATGCGCCGGGCTACGACCTGATGGGGCTTCTGACCGGATCGGAAGGAACCCTGGGGATCGTCACCCGGATCACGGTGCGCATCTTGAAAAATCCGGAAGGGAAAAAGACGGTGCTCGCCTATTTCGACAGCGTGGAAGAAGCAAGCCAGGCCGTCTCCGACATCGTGGCTGCCGGCATCATGCCTGCGGCGCTGGAGATGATGGACAAAACGGCGATCGAAGGCGTGGAAGCGGGCACGTATCCGGTCGGGCACCCCAAGGGGGTGGAAGCGGTCCTGTTGATCGAAGTGGACGGGATTGCCGCCGGCATTGACGATCAGATTGCAAAGATCGTGTCCGTCTGCCAGGGCAGAAAAGTGTCGGAGGTAAAGGTGGCCGCGACCGAGGAGGAACGGGCGAGATGGTGGGCCAACCGGAAAACGGCCTTCCCCGCGATGGGCTCCATTTCACCCGATTATCTCGTGCAGGATGGCGTCATTCCGCGCAGTCGGCTGCCGGAAGTGCTGGAGAAAATCAGGCAGATCAGCGAACGTTCCGGGCTGAGGATCGCCAATGTGTTTCACGCCGGGGACGGCAATCTGCATCCGCTGATCCTGTTTGACGCCAGAATTCCGGGCGAAACGGAACTGGCGGTCCGGGTGGGATCGGAAGTGCTGAAGGTGTGCGCGGACGCGGGAGGCTCAATCACGGGCGAGCATGGAGTAGGGATCGAGAAAAAAGAGGAGATGCGGTACGTCTTTACGGATGACGAGCTGGAGGCCCAACTGCAGATTCGCGATGTATTCAATCCGCGGAATCTGCTCAATCCGGACAAAATGTTTCCCAAACCGGGCCGCTGCGCGGAAATGAGGGCGGCACCAGTTGAGATCCGTTGAATTATCAAACTATTCTGAATTAAGGGTGTGGCGTTATGATGACGTGGTCACAGATGTTCAGCCCGGTGGGAGGGAGCCTGGGTCTCTCCGCCCTGGTGGCGTTGATCCCGATTCTCTATTTTTTCTGGGCGCTGGCCGTGAAACGAATGAAGGGACATGTGGCCGGTTCGACTACGCTGCTGGTCGCTGTGCTGATCGCGATCCTGGTGTACGGGATGCCGGTCGGCATGGCTGTCATGTCTGCCATTCAAGGCGCCGTTTACGGAATCCTGCCGATCGGCTGGATTATTATCGCGTCCGTCTTTTTGTATAAGCTGACGGTAAAGTCGGGGCAGTTTGACATCATTCGTTCGTCCGTTGTGTCCATTACGGAAGACCGCCGCCTGCAGGCCCTGCTGATCGCCTTCTCGTTCGGGGCCTTTCTGGAAGGAGCGGCCGGCTTTGGAGCGCCGGTCGCCATCTCGGCGGCACTGCTGGCCGGGATCGGCTTTCATCCCCTTTATGCGGCGGGCATTTGCCTTCTCGCCAACACGGCGCCGGTCGCCTTTGGTGCCATCGGAACGCCCATCATCGCCGTCTCCGGTCCGACGGGCATTCCGGCCATGGACATTTCCCAGATCGTCGGCCGCCAACTGCCGCTGCTCTCCATCTTTGTACCGTTTTATCTCGTCGTGCTGATGTGCGGGTTTCGGCGGACGATGGAAGTGCTGCCCGCCATTCTGGTTTCCGGCATTTCGTTTGCGGTCACGCAGTTTTTCACCTCCAACTACATGGGACCGGAACTTCCCGATATCCTCTCCGCCCTGGTTTCGATTGTCTGCCTGACGCTCTTTTTGAAGGTGTGGCAGCCCCGATCGATCTTCCGCTTTGAAGCGGATCAAGCCGGAGCGGGAACGGCCGGGGGGGATGGGCCGTCGGGAGGGAAAAACGGGGAAACCCATTCGGCGGGGCGGGTTCTGTTCGCCTGGTCGCCGTTTTTGGTGCTGACCGCGCTGATTTCCCTGTGGGGGATTCCTTCGGTAAAAAAGGCGTTGATCGGCAAATACGAAGGGGCCAACGCGCTTCTGTCTGCCATCAATCCCATCGGCAAGGCCCTCACCTTTTCGCCGCCGGTTCCCGGATTGCACCAGCTTGTCATCGGCGCGAACGGAAAGCCGATCGACGCGGTGTTCAAGCTCGAACTGCTGGTGGCGGCAGGGACGGCCATCCTGTTTGCGGCGGTCATCACCAAGTTCATCGGCCGCCTTTCCTGGAGAGAGTGGGGGAAGACGTTTGGCGAGACGCTGAGCGAACTGCGGTTTGCCATCGTGACGATCGCCTCCGTCGTCGGTTTTGCCTATGTGGCCAACGCCTCCGGGATGAGCACGACCCTGGGGATGACCTTGGCGGCGACAGGGATCCTGTTCCCGTTCTTTTCGCCCATCCTGGGCTGGCTGGGGGTATTTCTCACGGGATCGGACACTTCGTCCAACCTGCTCTTCGGCGGTCTGCAAAAGGTGACGGCCATCCAACTGGGCATGGACCCGGCCTTGGCGATCGCAGCCAACAGCAGCGGCGGTGTCACAGGCAAAATGATCTCGCCGCAATCGATCGCCGTCGCCTGTGCGGCGGTGGGGCTGGCGGGAAAAGACGCCGATCTGTTCCGGTTTACGTTTAAGCACAGCGTGCTGCTCCTGCTGATCATTTGCGTGCTGACCTACCTGCAGACAAACATCCTCGCCTGGATGCTGCCGTAAACGAGATCGACTGTCGCTTCGTCCGATTTTGGAAAGGAGACTGCTCTGTACTCGGGGAATCATGTGGAGGCGGGGAAACCATGGCCCGCTCTCTGGCCAGGCGTTGACCATTGGCTGCACGGGGCCCTTGAAATCTTTCTGACAAGGGCCTTTTTTTGTTTGAATGGGCTTAGTTTACGAATGAACTATGCCGTTTCCTCTTACTTGAAATGGAAAGGTTAGCATGGATGAGGCGGAGCCAGACGCAGCCGACCCAATCCCTTTTACATGATAGAAGAACTTCCATTAAGCAATACTATGCCTATTACGGGATATGTGGAAGGACAGCTATCAAACGACCATGAAGTTCAACCTGTTTTGGCGCAAATCGGTGGATAGATCGAAACGGTTTCTGTTACGCGAAAAACAAGCGGTGAACACGATCGGGAAAACGCCCCTTCACGCGTCGCTGGTCAAAAACGCGGAGGAGCTGACGGAGCGGTTGGGCGGCAGCAGCGATTTTGCCGCCTGCCACCTCACGTGTCTGGACAGGAGTGTCAGCCTGTTCTTCCTGCGCAGTCTGGCAGATCTCGATCGCCTGAACCGGCAGGTGATAACACCCCTGCAGCAGAGAGCGGGCTTGTTCCCGACCGTTCAGCCGTCCCCCGTGACCGGGGACAAGGAGGAGAGAGACCTGCTCTTGCTCATCCAGGAGAGCATCGTGTCCGCAAGTGACATACATCGGGTGGAGGATTGGCAGACCGCGATCGAGCAGATCCTGCACGGCAAAGCGCTGCTGCTGGTGGACGGCGAGACAGCCGGGTTGGCTGTCGGAGTCAAGAAGGAAAACGGCCGGAACATCGAGCAGCCGGAGACGGAAATCAGCGTCATTGGCCCGAAAGAAAGTTTTGTGGAAGCCCTCAACACCAATATCGGACTGGTCCGCCAGCACCTGCGCGACCCGTATCTGTGGGTGGAATCCGTCGTGGTGGGAAGACGGACGAAGCAGGAAACCGCCGTATTGTACCTCATGGACGTGGCCAATCCGAGCATCGTGGAAGAAGTGAGGCGGCGTCTTTCCTGCATCGAAACAGACAGCCTGATCGGCCAGATGCAGCTTCAGGAATACCTGGAGGACAATTCGTTCTCCCTGTTTCCCCAACTGCGCCCCACCGAACGGCCCGACGTCACCTGCTCCTATCTGATCGAGGGAAACGTGGCGGTCATGGTCGAGGGGGCGTCGCATGCGCTGCTTCTGCCGATCACGTTATTTCAACTGCTGGAAACCGTCGACGATTACTACACCAGTTGGCAGTACGCCACGCTGATCCGCTTCGTGCGGATGATCGCCCTGTTTTTCAGCATCACGACGCCCGGGCTGTATTTGTCGCTGGTCGCGTACAACCCGGAGCTGATTCCCACCCGGCTTCTCATCTCCATGGACGCCGCGCGGGTCAAGGTGTCATTCCCCATCTTTATGGAAATTTTTATCATGGAAATCATCATTGAGATCATACGCGAAGCCGGCGTCAAGCTGCCCAAGCCGGTCGGACAGGCGGTAAGCATCGTCGGCGGGATTGTGATTGGGCAGGCGGCTGTAGACGCCAACCTGGTCAGTCCCGTGACGCTTGTCATTGTCGCGCTGACCGCGATCTCCTCCTTCACGGCGCCTGTGTATTATCTCGGCATCACGTACCGGATCCTGCGGTTCTTCCTGCTGGTATGCAGCAGTTTTTTGGGGACCTACGGATTCTTCCTGGGCCTGCTCCTCATCCACGCCCATGTGGCCCGGCTGGTTTCCTTCGGTGTTCCCTATCTGGCTCCGCTTTCGCCGCTGCGTCTGCGGGACTGGACGGATATGCTGGTTCGAATTCCGATGAAAAAGCTGCAAACGCGCCCCACGTTTCTGAGAACGCGCAAGCGAAAGAAAGCGGAGGACTCCCCGATGATGCACCGCGATCGGCGGAACAGGTAAAGGATGTCTTTTCCGCGAAAAAGCCCGCCTGGCGGGAATCGATCGTACAGGAAAACGCGGCAGTCTCGAACGTTTTTATGTTCGGGCTGCCGCGTTTTTTATATGATGGAGGTGTCTGAAACGTCTTGTTCGGAAGTTGGGGGAATCATGGTGACAAACAAGCAGGAAACCCGGGGAGTGGACAGCAAACACGATGCGGCGTTGCGGCACCGTTTCGTGAAGGCGATGACAGCCGACATGCTGCATGGGTCAAAGGATAGTCCGGTCGATCTTCCACAAATCGTGGCAGGGATGATAGGGATGGCCGGGCCGATTGCTCTTGGCATCGCTGGCGGACATACGGGACTCGGACTGCTGGCTTCGTTCGGTGCGATGGTCGTGAGTGGGGCTTCGTCCGGCGGCACGATACGGCGGCGGGCTGTCGAGATGACCGGCACGATGCTGGTGGGGACGGCAGCCGTGTTTGCAGGCAGTCTGATGGGAGGCCGCGGATGGCTGACGAGCGTGTGCATCGTGCTCATGAGTACAGCAGCGGCACTCCTGGGCGGAATGGGGAGATCCGCAGCGCAGGCCGGTACCCAGTTCATGCTGTTTGCGATCATGGGAGCAGGCCTGGGAGATGGAGGGCTTCGTCAGCACCCGTACACGTTGGCCTGTCTGTTTGCAGCCGGCTCCCTGTGGGGGATGGTGGTCTCGTTGATCGCTGCATCGCTGTTGCCGTCGTCCGGGCGCCGCCTGGATGCTGCTCCCGCCGCTGCGATCTCGCATACAGAGCGGCTGAGGCGCTGGCGGCGTTCGCTGGCACATGTTTCCGGCTGGCAGTATACGCTTCGGGTTGCGCTATGCATGACGGCGGCAGAAACAGTCGGAATGTTTCTCCATCACGAGAGGTCCTATTGGATTTCACTGACGGTAGCCTTGGTCCTTCAGCGCAATTTCGCCTCAGCGTTGACACGCACCGTTCAAAGAGGCATCGGCACCGCTGCGGGTGTCCTGCTGTCGGGCCTGCTGCTGCTCGGGCCGCTCCCGCACATGGGCATGGTGCTGCTGGTTGCCATCCTTGCCGCACTGCGCCCGATCTTCAAGCATCGCAGCTATGCGCTATACGCAGCGCTCATGACTCCGTTACTGGTCGTGATCTTCAGTCTGGGCGGGCCCGTGACGGGATCGCTGCTGTTCGAGCGATTCCTTGACACCATGATCGGCTGTATCATTTCGCTTGTGCTTGGCTGCTTGGTCTGGCCCAACAGGAATGCGTTGTCGCGAAAGGTGTAGAAAGCTGCCTCCCCAAAGCTCCTCAGCGGCGCTCGGCGGCGGAAAACTGCTCGCACAGGTGTTTCAGGTTGTTGGCGTAGAGACTGGGAACCTGCCACCCGGCATACATCTCGGGGATATCACTGTAGGGGATGGTCTCAAGGGGAATCTTCGCTGTCGCCAATTGTACGGCGCGATCGAGCAGCATCGTGAGATACGCGCGAAAAACGGCGAGATCCTCTTTACCGCCGACGGGACCGTGACCGGGAACCGCATCGCGGAGGGCAAGGGTTTCGATCTCTTCCAGAATCCGTACCCACTCCTGGGCGTTCCCGTCCCGGATGTGGGGGTGGGTGTTCACCGAGAGCAAATCGCCCGTAAAGACGATCTCATCTTCCGGCAGATAGAGGATCGAGTCGCACGGTGTGTGTCCGCAGCCTTTTGTCATCAGGACGGCCCTGCGCTTCGAACCCTGCAGGGTCAGCGACCGGTCAAACAACAGGGCGGCGGGCGTCAGCGTGATGACGGGAAGGTCGGCGGCGAGCGCAAGCACGTCTCCGAGATGGTCCGCCATCTCTTTTTGCCTGTTTGCATCCGTTTCACGCTCGAGCGATGTTCGCACCTGCTCGGGATAGTCCGGATGCGACTTTGCGTAACTGATCAGTTGATTGCCGCGCTCCAGCATCAACTCCCGTGTCTTCGCCGTGGAGATGATCGCGGCGTGCGCAAATGCCTGATTCCCGCCGACGTGGTCAAAGTGGAAATGGGAGTTGATCACATAGGAAACCGGACGGCCCCACAACTGTTCCGCCGCTCTGCGCAGCTCCTGCGCTGCCTGCGGGGTATACATGGTGTCAAAAACGACCGTCTCCTCACCCAGATCGATGATCCCGGCGTTGCCCACCGCACCCGTGCCCCGCTTTGCGATGGCGGCGTACACGCCGTCCGAAACCACCTTCAATTCAAAATAGTTTGACGATAGGTTTGGTGTCATCGTCATCAGCCTGCTCCTTTCATGTCCGGATTCCCCTTCATCATATCCCACCCCGTACATGGAAGCAATGAAGCGTTCGGGCCTGAGTGCGGCGTCTGACGGCGTATTGTCAAAGCGGACCGGAGCAGCGCCGACCGGGCGGGAGCGGATACGGCGGGCGCCGCGTGACAATGGTGTTGACAGGTGCGAAATGGAGCGCGTATCGTGATAAGATGAACAAAGAAACGAAATATTCGCGATTGTCGCACGGGGCAGCTGCGTATGGCAGGCAGTTGTTCCCATCGTTCAAACGTGAAAGGAGATGCACCGTGCAGCACTACGCCAATCAGCCGAATGGAGTTTTTCCGTCTGTCTGCTCGCTGGATTGCCCCGATCAATGCGGTCTGCTTGTTTACAAACAGGATGGAAAGATTGTGAAAATAGAGGGGGATCCTGATCATCCCGTCACCCAGGGAGCCATCTGCAACAAGGTACGCAACATGACAGCGCGGATCTACGACCCAAAACGGCTCCTATATCCGTTGAAGCGCATCGGCGCCAAGGGGGAAGGCAAATTTGAACGAATCAGTTGGGAGGAAGCGATTGAAACGATCGCTGCCCGCTGGAAGGAACTGATTCGGACCGAAGGACCGGAAAGCATCCTGCCGTACAGTTTCTACGGCAACATGGGCAGGCTCAGCGCGGAATCGATGGACCGCCGGTTTTTTCACCGCCTGGGCGCAAGCAGGCTGGATCAAACGATTTGCACCGCGGCCGGAACAAAAGGGTACGAGTATACCATGGGCGGCAGCTTCGGGACGGACCCCGAGGATACGGTTCATGCCAAGCTGATCATCATGTGGGGGATCAATGCGGTCAGCACAAACATGCATCAGGTGGCGCTTGCCGAGAAAGCGCGCAAAAACGGGGCCCAGGTCGTCGTGATCGATGTGCACAAAAACCAGACCGGCCGTTGGGCAGACTGGTTTATTCCCATTATGCCCGGGACGGACAGCGCGCTGGCCCTTGGCATGATGCATGTCCTGTTTGCCGAAAACATGGTGGACGAACACTTTCTTCAACAATATACCGTGGGGCATGAGGAGCTTCGGGAGCATGTGAAGCAGTACGATCCCGCTGCCGTATCCGCCATTACGGGTGTTCCTGCGGAGGATATTGTCCGGCTGGCCCGCATGTACGGCCGGATATCCCCTTCCTTTATCCGCATCGGAAACGGGCTGCAGCATCATGACAACGGCGGCATGTGCATACGGACGATTGCCTGTCTCCCCGCGCTTACCGGCCAATGGCTGAAAAAAGGGGGCGGAGCGATCAAGGGAAACGGCGGATACCTGCTGTTCAACAAGCAGGCGCTGCAGCGCCCCGATTTGCTTGCAAACAGACAGACGCGCGTCATCAACATGAATCAGCTTGGCCGCGCCCTGCTTGAGCTTGACCCGCCGGTGCGTTCGCTGTTTGTGTACAACAGCAACCCGGCCGTAGTGGCCCCGGAAGCAAACAAGGTGCGCCGCGGACTGGCCCGGGACGATCTGTTTACCGTCGTGCATGACATGTTCCTGACGGAGACGGCCGTGTATGCCGATCTCGTGCTTCCGGCGACGTCTTCCTTTGAAAACACGGACTTTTACACCTCCTACTGGCATCACTACATCCATCTGCAGCGGCCGGTGATTCC
Organism: Brevibacillus sp. LEMMJ03; assembly: GCF_007197875.1. NCBI lineage: Bacteria > Bacillati > Bacillota > Bacilli > Caryophanales > Paenibacillaceae > Brevibacillus > Brevibacillus sp. LEMMJ03. The sequence continues at coordinate 107,088 of NZ_VKJN01000004.1, forward strand.
GCCGTATGGAGAAAGCAAGTCCAATGTGGAGGTGTTCCGCCTGCTGGCGAAAGCGATGGGGTTTGATGACCAGGCGTTTCAGGACACGGAGGAGGAGCTGATCCGTCAGGCGCTTCACAACCACCGGAACCCGTATCTGGAAGGAATCGACTATGAAACGCTTGTCGAGAGGCAGTATGTCAAGGCGAATGTAAAACCCCTGTTCCCGGGACGCCTCCCTACGCCCAGCGGGAAAATCGAGCTGTATTCGGAAAAGATGGAGCGGGAAGGATACCCGCCGCTGCCGACGTATGCACCGCTTGCCGACGACGGGGATTACCCCTATTTGTTTATTCCGGCGCCGAATCACAACTTCTTGAATTCGACCTTCTCCCATAATGACAAGCACGTTCAACTGGAAAAAATGCCTCGGCTGCACATGAATGCCGCCGATGCTGCACGGGCCGGAATCAAAAACGGGGATAACGTGCGGATCTGGAACGAGCGTGGCGAGTGTGAACTGGTCGCCTCTGTGGGGGAAAATGTGCTGCCCGGCGTAGTGGTAAGCCAGGGGCTCTGGGCGGATATACCGGGAACGAAACGGTTGGTGAACGCGCTCACGCCGGACCGTCTCGCGGATATGGGCGGCGGAGCCACCTTCTTTTCGGGACGAGTCAACGTGGCAAAAGCATAGCCGGCTGCAAATGAGAGAGAGGGAAAAAGAGCCACACCCGCTTTGGGCGGGATGTGGCTCCACCATCCATGTATGCTGCTTCGGCCGGAACAATCACCTGCTTACGGCTGCAGCAGCGAGGGTGTCCGACCTATTCGCTGGATGCACGCTGCAGTGGTGGTCAGTAACCCCTTCTCCTGGGACGTCGGCAGCATTCTGGAGGACAGCGTCTGCAAAAGTCCGGACAGAATCGCCGACGCGGCGGATATTGCGATGGAGATTGGGCTGGCCAAGACCATTGTTCCTGCGATTCTACCGACCAATCGTATGGCGATTGAGCGGACCATTGTTCGGACGATTGATCAGGCCATTGTCCAGGATAATAGTACATACACGTCACCCTCTTTTCTAGATTCTGGCATTACCATACCTGTATATTCACGTGCTGACACGGTTGCATAGGCAAGCAACATCCACGTATGAAAATAGGGTTGCCACCTATCGGGCGGTCTGAAAGCGTCGGGGAATCGCAGGCGGATCAAAAACGCCCCCGTGTTCTCTTTCGCAGCATGTAAAAAACCTTTATCATGGTGAAAACAAGGAAAAAGGAGGAAAGTTTCGGATGTCCTTTTCGTGAACGAGAGGCGCTGCAGATGACTGGATACCTGCAGTGGCTGCGGAAACTGCGTCATGACCCGCACAGCAGAAAATCCTTGACAAACTGAATGGGAGAGAGGACGGAATCGCGTTATGGAAGCAAGTTTGTTGTCGGTGTTGGCGGTTGCCTTTGTCTTGGGGATCAAACATGCGATTGAACCGGATCATGTGATAGCCGTATCCACGGTCGCCACGCAGACGAAGCGATTGTGGAATGCTTCGTTGGCCGGTTTGTTTTGGGGGATTGGACATACCGCCACGCTTTTTGTCGTCGGCATGGTATTCCTTCTCGTAAAGAACGGAATCCCCGAAAAAGTGGCAATGTCTCTGGAGTTCCTTGTCGGTATCATGCTTGTTTACCTGGGCATCACAAGCCTCTTTCCCTATAAGAAAAGGAAAATCCACGTGCATGAGCACGAACATGATGGGGTGCCGCACAAACATTTTCACTCGCATGAACAGAGCGAGTCCCATGATCACCAGCATGAACGGGTGTCGTACTGGAAGTCCTTGCTGATCGGATTGGTTCATGGCTTGGCGGGAAGCGCTGCCCTTGTCCTGTGGACAATGGCTGCGGTGAACAGTGTATGGGAAGGCGGCCTGTATATCCTGGTGTTCGGTGCCGGCACCATTATCGGCATGCTCCTGACCACGACGATCATCGGGATTCCCTTCGTGATCAGCGCGAAAAACATCGAGATAAGCCGCGTGCTGACGAAAATGACAGGAGGGATCAGTGCCGCGTTTGGCCTGTATTACATGTACAACCTCGGCTATACGGAGGGGTTGTTCAGGCTGTGGATGCAATAGGATGGATGGCGTTGACGCGCCTCCTTCTAACATATTCAATATATTCGCAATAATCAGATGTTTACGGCGGGGGCAATCTGGCCAAACGTCTTGCCGTTTCGCGCAGCGCGGTGCGGGAAGCGTTCAGCGTGCTGGAATCGGCCAGAGTGGCAGCCTCTCTGGCGGCTGCCCGCCGTTCGGGAGTTGACCTGGAGGAAATCGAAAGCGCTTACCGGCGCTTGGTGTCCGCTGTTTCGTCCCGGCAGCGTGGATAAGATTTTTTGTCCGATAGGTAATCGTATAAGCATTTCCCATCTGATGCACATACAGTATGACTACATGTGCGAAAGGAGGGAATGCAAATGGGTATCTTCAATGGCGAATTTAACGGGTTTGCGCTGGTGTTGGTATTGTTTGTATTGCTGGTCATTGTCGGGTGTGATTGCGACTGTTAAAGGCGGCTGTGAACGCGCCGAGGTGTTTGTGCAAAGGGGGAAAGGGGCTCTCCCTTTGCTTTTTTCACTTTTACCCGTGTACGTGCCCATTGCCGCTGAGTACACCGTCACGGAGAAAGAGGTGATTGTATGAGCAAAATCAAACCTGGTGGCGAGTTTCCTCCGGAATTTCACGAATGGCTCCGAGCGAACAAGGTTCCCAAGCGGGTGCGCAGGGATCCCGAAACGCTGCAGCAGCACTTTCAAGAATGGAAGAAGATCAATACGCCTCGAAAGCGATCCTTGTTTGGACTTCCCAAAATAAACCTCGATTTGGGAACCATTGTCGATCAAGTGAGGACAGTCAGCGAACTGCTGCAAACGCTGCATCAGGCCGGTGCATTAATTCGTCCTCAGAAAAAAAATCAGGATGAACTGCTGTGAAAGGGGGGCTCATGTCCCTCCTTTTGTGATTGGAAGGTATGGAATTGGTCACTGGCGGCGTGACGCTCGCAAATCGTACGAAGCGCCTCTGATACGAAAGAATAGCCGTCCGCCCTCGTGCCCTCGCAGGGGAAAGGGCGGGGTATCCCCTCATTTGGAGCGGTTGACCGGCAGTTTGCCGCGGATGCTGACCAATTGGGACACGCTGACAAACCGATAGCCGCGTTTTGCCAGTTCCGGCAGAATCCTGGCGACAGCCGTTACGGTTTGCGACCGGTTCCCGCCGTAGTCGTGCATGATGACAATGTCCCCACCCCGCGCGTTGTTCAATACCTTGTTGACAATTTTGTCCGTTCCGGGATTGCTCCAATCCCGCGTGTCCTGATGCCAGGACCACATCACCGTCAGATGGCCGGTTTTTCTCACACAGTGCACAATGGTCTCATTGTAGTAGCCGCCCGGGGGGCGAAACAGTTCGGAATGCTTGCCGGTGGCGGCATGGATGAGGCCAGACGTTTTTTCGATTTGGTGGCGGATTTGCTCGGGACGAAGCCTCATCAAATTGGCGTGGTTAAACGTGTGGTTGCCGACTTCGTGTCCTTCTGCGACGATGCGCCGGGTGATTTCGGGATGGTTCATCACGCGCTGGCCGACGACGAAGAAGGTGGCCTTCGCGTGGTACCTTCTCAACAGATCCAGGATCTGGGGGGTGTAGACGGGATCGGGACCATCGTCAAAGGTCAGGGCGATCACCTTTTGCGCGGTCGGTACTTCCCAGACGACATCGCCCCGGTCCTCATAGTATTTTCGCTCTTTTTCCATTCGGTTTGCGAACCCCGAATCTCCGCCGGCACCTGTCATGACCAGCGTAAGGCACAGCGGAATCAGCAGGCGCATGGCCGTTTGCTTCATGTTTTTTCCTCCTTGTGCGTGTCTGATGGCTGCCTGAAGCAAAGCGGTGACCAACTTATTATGGAACGGAGCGTTCCGGTTTATTACAGGAGCCCCCTGCAGCGGTCAAGCAGTCCTTTGTCCGCTGCGTGACCCGGATCGTCAGGGCCCGTACATGGTCGCCTGGCGGAAGCGGAGAGGATGCAGCGGGCTGAAGTACAAAAGAGGAGGCCCGCCCTGAATTTGTTTCTTCGCCTACAACCTGCCGGGATGCTTCGCCGTATGCTGGTGTTGATTCTGTGTAAAGGAGGCAGGCCGTCATGAACGGGGAATTTTACGCAAAAGTATTGGCCACGACCGATGGAAGCGCCCTGGAGCTGCTTCGCGATCAACTGGTAAAGGAAGTGTGTGCCGCACATGTGAATTGGCAGACGCGTGCGGAGTTCTATCAAAAGATTCAGGTCATCAATGAACGGCTGATGCAGTTGGACGATCTTGCCGAGGGACGGGATCAATCCCGGGAGCTTTGAGGACTGGAGTACGATGTCACAAAAACCCGTCTCCCCAGCGGAGGCGGGTTTTTTGGCGGAAAAGGGACGGATCGAGAGGGGGGATTTGTGCATGTCCGCTTTTCCGTTGGAACATACTACGAAAAAAAGCCGGAAAGGGAACGTAGAGGGAGAATGATGCGAAAGTACGTCGTTTTCACGGCGGTTCTGCTCCTGTATCCTGCGCACGCCACTGCCTCCAGTCAGGTGATTTCTCCCATCCATGTCGTCATTGATGCGGGACACGGGGGGATTGACGGGGGAACCTCGCACGAAGGCCTGTACGAAAAACACATCAATTTGGATATCGCGCGAAGAGTGTATCATGAATTGTCGGCCGAAGGGTATCAGGTGATTCTCAATCGCACCGGGGATTATGCACTGAGCGACGAAAATCGGTGGTCCAGCACGTCATCCCGCCACAAGCGCGATTTGGCGCAACGGCGGGGCCTGGCCGCCGCTTTGGTCCCGCAAACCATGGTCAGCCTGCATGTGAACTGGTCAAGAAACCCAAACATGCGCGGGGGACTTGTGCTGTATCAGCAAAACCATCAAAGTTTCCTGCTTGCGGACATCCTGCAGCATCAGTTAAACGAACTGTATGGCAAAAAGGAAGAACCGAAAGTGGGGAAGACGTATTATTTGCTGCGGCACTCCATTTGCCCGACCGTTATCGTGGAAATGGGATTTATCAGCAACGCGCAGGATCGAGAGCAGATGACCCGCCCTGAAAAGCAGGCCGAGCTTTCGAAAGCCATTTGTTCCGGCATTCGCGAATACTTCTTGCTGGTAGGAGACATGCAGAAGGAAGGCCATGAGAAAGCGTCGTGGACCCATTTTTGGAAAGACGTATGGGAGAAGGGAAGGCAGTTGTGGGAAAAAATCCACGAAATGTAACGTTGAGCGCACACAAGGGGACCGATTCTCCGTTTTTACGGGGCTACGGACTGTTGGAAGCGGACAGGGTGAAGAATGAGCCCGATGCTCCAGCCTGGCGCAAGGGGCAAGCCAAACAGCAAAGGGAGAGCAGGCGCTCTCCCTTTGCTTGTTCACCCTGGATCAGTCGCACGAACATCCGACAATCGTCAGCAGCACAAACAGCACCAAGACTAACGCAAATTCTTCCCTTCGGCGAAAGAGACCCATGGCTTTCCCTCCTTTCCTTGAACTATGCATACTGTATTACCAAGAGGCGATTTTTGCTTGGACGTTGTGGAACCTTGGACGTAAGCGGAACACAAAACGAGCCGTAAAAGGGGGGAGCGGCCAAATGCTCGGCAAAACGGAGGCGGCGTTTAAAAACGCCGGACAGTTTGATATAATCTCAATGATAATGATAACTATTATCATCAAAACGTCGGGTTTCGAACAAGGACGGTGATCCAATGTGATATCCCTCTACAATGAACCGGATACGCATGAAACGGACGTGCTTCCGGTGGATGAGTTTCTGTTTCGCCTTCGGGATCTCGAGCGGATAAAAGGAGACGGCGATCTGAGGGGGGAACAGCAATTCACCCTTTCCCATGTTCTTCTGGTCGTGACCAAAGGGCGGGGAACCATCACGATGGACCATTATGATGGCCGACTGCGGCCAAACGCCGTGTACGTCTGTCCGCCCGGGGAGACGTTCGGGGTGTCGGCCGATCCGTCGCACGGACTGGACATGTTCCTGTTCAGGTTCGACGTCTTCCGTCAGGCCGGCAAGAGGAACTCGCATTTGCAGGTTGTACGGGAACAGCGCCCGTTTCCGGTCGAGAGGGAATTTCCCGCATCCGCCAGCAGCCAGCTTCTCTCCTTGTGCGAGATCGTGAACCGTTGTTGGCAGAGCGGCGACGTGCTGGAGCGGTTCCGCAGCCAGATCGCTTTTCAGGAACTGCTTTACTGCCTGTTGAAAAGCGGCCGCCTTCCAGCGGAAGATTCAAAATCCTCGCTTGCCCGCGCGAAAGCGTACATGGATCAGAATTTTGACCAAAATGTAACGATTGAGAAGCTGGCCCATCTTGCCGGAGTCAGCCCGAAATACTTTGTCGATCTGTTCAAAAAAACGTACGGCATCAGTGCGATCGACTATTTGACCCAACTTCGCGTCAACAGGGCCAAGACGCTGATGGCGCGATCCGGTGCCAAACTGCGGGACATCGCGCATCAGGTCGGTTATCACGACGAGTTTTATTTCAGCCGAAAATTCAAAAAGGAAGTCGGCGTGCCGCCTACCGTGTACATGAAGAGCCGCCGCCGCAAGATCGCCGCCTACAGCGCCCCGATTGTCGGTCACCTGCTGGCGCTCCGGATCATCCCGTACGCGGCGCCGCTTCACCCGAAATGGACCTCCTATTACTACCAGACGTACCGGAGCGATATAGCGGTTCATCTCAGTGCATACCGTCAAAATGAACACTGGGAATCCAATATCGACATGCTCAGGCAGGCGCGGCCGGATGTGATCATCAGCATGGACACGGTGGATCCCGGCGAGAAACAGAAGCTGGAGGAAATCGCCCCCGTTTTGTATGTACCGTCGATGGAGAACGATTGGCGGGAGCAGCTTCGGATGGTGGCCCGCTTCTTGGGCGAATCGGCGGAGGCGGAACATTGGCTGAAGAACTACGAGCGGAAGGTGGAGGCTGCCCGGGAACAGCTTGCCAACGAGACGGGCGGCGACACATTCCTCATCGTACGTATGCGGAACGAGCACCTGTATGCATACTGCAACCGGAGCATGGCCGCGGTCTTTTACGGAGACCTGCGGATGGTGCCCGCGTACCGCTGCGAGAGCGACGTCTACAATCAGCGAATCGAGCTGGGCCGGCTGGCGGAAGTGGATGCGGATCGCCTGCTGTTGATGATTCGCCAGGAGCCTGAAACGCTGTCGTATTGGAAAGCACTGCGGCAGACCCCCGAGTGGCGGCAGTTGAAGGCGGTTCGGAACAACCGCGTGTATGTGATCCCGCCGGACCCGTGGCGCGAATATTCCGCCGCCGCCCATGAGCGGATTGTGGAGGAGTGTGTGCGGATGCTGTCTGGAAATCGTCCATCTTGATTTCCGTATTTCGTCCATGTTCATCATGGTTGTTCGTCCTTAGAATTAACAATGAGAATCATCCTCAATCATCGAAGCACATGCTGAAAGGAGATTTGCAGCACATGAGAATGGGAATGAAACGTGCAGGCACGGGGCTGGTCGCCCTGCTCATGCTGTTTTTGGCGGCTTGCGGTTCTACTGACAAGACCGCCACGGCGGGAGTGAATGACAGCGCGGGCAATTCGGTGGCGGCGCCCGCCGGAAATACGGCTGAGCAAGCGACGAGAACCGTCCGCTATCTGGACAAGGAATACACCGTCCCGGCAAAGGTGGAACGGATCGTCATCACCGGGAGCCTGGAAGCGATGGAGGACGCCGTCGTGCTTGGCGTTCAACCGGTCGGCGGGATTACCGTCGGGGGAAAATTCCCGGACATGTTCAAGGAGATTACCGGGGCGACGGTGTCGATCGGCGAGAAGACGCAGCCGAATTTTGAGACGATTCTCCAGTTGAAGCCGGATGTCATCCTGGGTACCTCCAAGTTCAAGCCGGAAGTAACGGAAAAGCTGGTCAAAATCGCGCCGACGTTTCCGTATTCCCACATCTCCACGAACTGGGAGGCCAATTTGCGCCTTCTGGCGGAACTGACGGGCAAACAGGACCTGGCCGAGCAGACGCTGCAGAAATACAAGGCGGATGTGGAGGCGGCCAAAGCGCAGTTGGGGGAGAAACTGAAGGATAAAAAGGTTGTCGTCATCCGCTACAGACAGGGCAATATCAACATCTACCCTGCGAATGTATACTTCAACGACACCCTGTACAAGGATTTGGGCCTCCCGGTGCCGGAACCGATCAAAGCGGCAAAAGCGCAGGAGACCATTTCCCTGGAAAGGTTCAGCGAAATGAACCCGGATTACCTGTTCGTACAGTTCTCCCAGGATGAAAACAAGGAGAATCCGAAAGCGCTGGAAGAGGTACAGGCCAATCCGATCTGGCAGAGCATCAATGCGGTCAAAAACAACAGGGTGTATGTCAACGTCGTCGATCCGCTTGCCCAGGGCGGTACGGCATGGAGCAAAATCAACTTTCTGAAGGCCGCCGTGGAGAAGCTGTCCCAGTAATGTTGAACAAGGCGTGTAGACGGACATGAGACGAAACATTCCGATGCCGGCCCTTATTTTGGGGCTGTCACCGATTGCGATCGCACTCGTCGTTCTGGTATCCATTCTGTACGGCGCACGGAATATTCAGGCAAGCATGGTGTGGGAGGCGTTCGTTCATTTTGACGCCGGCAACGTGAACCATCAGATTGTGATGCACTCCCGACTGCCGAGAGCGGTCGGCGCGATTCTGATCGGCGCGTTCCTCGCCATGTCGGGCGCACTCATGCAGGGGATGACAAGAAACTATCTGGCGTCCCCTGCCATTATGGGCGTGACGGACGGTTCGGCGTTCGTCATTACCCTCTGCATGATCCTGCTGCCGGACGCTTCGTCTTTGGACATGATCGTGTTTTCGCTCATCGGCTCGGCACTGGGGACGGGGATCGTGTTTGGAATGGCGTCCCTTCTGCCGAACGGCATGTCGCCGGTGCGGATGGCGATTATCGGCACCGTGACCGGAACCTTTCTGAGCAGCACATCGGCGGCGCTCGCGAGCTATTTTCAAGTCTCGCAAAATGTAAGCTTCTGGTACAACGCCCGGCTGCACCAGATCGATCCCGGCATGATCAAGGTGGCCGTGCCCTTTGCGCTCGTCGGAATCGTGACGGCCCTGCTCATTTCCCGATCGGTTACCGTGCTTGCGCTGGGCGACGAAACCGCTGTCAGCCTGGGACAGCGGACCACCTTGATCAAAGCGGCCGCTACCGCTGCCGTCGTCATCCTGACCGGCATTTCCGTCGCGTTGGCCGGGAAAATCGGGTTTGTGGGACTCATCATTCCGCACGTGGCCCGATTTCTGGTCGGGTTGGACTATCGCTGGATCGTCCCGTGCTCCGGTGTGCTCGGCGCCGTCTTTTTGGGGCTTGCCGATGTCCTGAGCCGCTTCCTGAATGACCCGTTTGAGACGCCGGTCGGCGTTGTCTGCGCGATCTTCGGCGTTCCTTTCTTCCTCTACCTGATCCGCACGAGAGGAGGGGGGAAACATGCGTAGCAGCACGGAACGACGCTATTGGGCGACGCTCTTCGCCGGCGTGGGACTCTTGCTTGCCGCCGTCTATGTCAGCCTGACGAACGGCGTGTTCGATCTGACGGTCACCGATGTGATCAAAACGCTGATGCGCATCGATCCGGTTCCGGAGCACGACATGGTCGTTTTCGATTTTCGTCTTCCCCGCATTGTCATTGCCGCGTTTGTCGGTTTCGGCCTCGGGATCGCCGGAGCCGTCGTTCAGGGGATTACGAAGAACGGGTTGGCCGATCCGGGCATTCTCGGCATCAATGCGGGAGCGGGGTTCGCCGGCGTCCTCTTCATGCTTCTGTTTGAAGGGAAAATGACCGGGGCAGGCCTGCTTTCCATTATGGCGATGCCCATGTTCGGCCTGGCGGGCGGATTGATGGCCGCCGGATTCATCTACCTGTTCGCGTGGAGAAGCGGAAGACTGGACCCCGGTACGCTGATCCTCGTCGGGATTGCGGTCGGATCCGGGCTGTCCGCGTTGACGATCTATCTGTCGCTCAAGATGAATCCACAGGATTACGAAATGGCGGCGGTGTGGCTGACTGGGAGCATTTGGAACGCCAACTGGGACTATGTGGTGTCCATGATTCCGTGGTTTCTTGTTTTCGTTCCGGTGATTTTCCGCAAAGCGCCGCTCCTGGACGTGCTTCAATTGGGAGAAGAGAGCGTCAAAGGTCTGGGCGTGCGCACGGAAAAAGAGAAGAGTGTGCTCTTGATCGGCAGCATCGGGCTTGTCAGCGCGTGCGTTTCCGTGTCCGGCAGCATCGGGTTTGTCGGACTGTTGTCTCCGCATATCGCCAAGCGGCTGGTCGGCTTGCATCATCGCCGCGTGATTCCGGTTTGCGGACTGGTCGGCATGCTGCTTGTCGTCATTTCCGATTTTATTGCCAAAACCGTCTTTACGCCGGTCGAACTGCCAGTGGGAATCGTCATTTCCATCGTGGGTGTTCCCTATTTCGTCTACTTGCTGTTTCGGGCGAAAGTGTAGGAGGTACCTGCCGTGAGGGGCACAATCGTCACCGATCATTTCAGGGAGAGGGAACTGTCGATCTATCTGCCGCCCTCGTATTCGGATGGTGCCGCATCGTTTCCGGTCGTCTACGTGCACGATGGCGGCGACTTGTTTGCCGATCAGGCGGATTCATCCCCGCGTCCCTGCGAATCCCTGCATGAAATCGAGCGGATGTTTGCCGGCGGAGAACTGGTCGAACTCATCATGGTCGGCATCAAACCGGTCAACCGGATTCATGAGTACACCCCCTGGTTTGCCAAGGCCTTGTCGGATCAATTCGGTGACTTTGGCGGCAGGGGAGCGGAATACCTCTCGTTCATCGTCGAGCAGGTGAAGCCGTATATCGACAGCAGGTACCAAACGAATCGCCGTCCCGATCAGACGGGGATCATGGGCAAATCGCTGGGAGGCCTCGTTTCGATGTACGCCGCGTACCTGTATCCCGGCGTGTTCGGCAAAATCGGCTCGATTTCCGGTTCGTTCTGGTACGAAGGATTTGTAGACTACATGCGCGCGCAGAAAATGGCGCAGACCGGGCTGAAACTTTATCTGGATGTCGGGAGTCTGGAAGGGTACGGGAAGCAGACCATTCAGCGGGAAATGGTCGCGCGAACAAAAGAAGCGTACGCCATTTTGGCGGACAGCGTGAGTGGGAAACGACTGAGGTTTCATGTGGAGGAAGGCGGCCGGCACGAGCTTTCCTGCTTCCGCAGCCGGTTCCCCGGAGCGCTGAAATGGCTGTTTCAGGAATAGAAGGGAGTGAGTGCAGTGTTTGTGGAAACCAAGAACCTGATCGTAAAAGAAGGCACCTCCGATAAAGTGGTGGAGCGGTTCAGCCGGGAAGGAGCCGTTGAAAAATCGGAGGGATTTGTTGATCTGAGCGTTCTGGTCAAGAAGAGCAGAAAAGGAGAAGAAGAAGTAATCGTCATGATCCGGTGGGAATCCGAAGAGGCATGGAAAAAATGGGAGTTGAGCGAAGCCCATCTGGAAGGCCACAGGCAGGCGAGAGGCAAGCCGAAGCCGGATTATCTCATCAGTTCCAGCCATCATGTATACGAGGTGAAAGTGTACAAGAGCGGCAGGTAATTGTCGGATCGGAGGGGAAGAGAGCCGGGCTGTCTGCGGATGGCCCGGCTTTGTCACGGCATCGGGGTGAGGAGATCAAAGGTGGGGATTCCGATGACGCCGCGGTTCCCTCAAGCCACCTGTATGTATCGGATGTTTCACACGGTTATTGACAAAAGAAAGAAACTGTTGGTAAAATTCTTAAAAAACTGACTAGTCAGTTGGCATGGCGGGAAAACGTCAACAAACAGGAAAGAGGAAATCGGATGAGCGGAACGCACACGGAAGAATATGTCGTGGAAACGTCAGTGAAAGATCCGGATCTGGTGGAAAAGAGAAGAGCGGAGATTATTGATGCGGCCGTAACCGTGTTTACCCAAAAGGGGTATCATGCGGCAACCACCAAGGAAATAGCGGATTTGGCCGGAATGAACGCAGGGACGATGTTCCAATATGTCAAAAACAAGCAGGACATTTTGTACTTGGTTTGCTGCCATATCCATTCACGAATCGAAGAAGCGCTGTACGCCGTCGCAGTAGAAGATCTCGACCCGATGGAGGTGATTGCGAAATCGGTTACCGCACTGTACCGGATTGTGGACCAGCTCTCGGATTACGTTGTCCTCATGTATCAGGAAACCGCTTCGTTGGAGAAAGCGGCCCGAAGCTCGTTCCTCAGCCGGGAACAACGGCTGTGCAGCCATTTGGAGAACCACATCAGGCTGGGGATTGAACGCGGCGTGTTTTCGATCGATCCCCGATCGGTTCCGCTCATCGCTGAAGATATTCTGGTGCAGGCTCAAATGTGGGCGTTTCGGCGGTGGTCCCTATCGAAGAAATTTACCCTGGAGCGTTACATCGCCACACGATTGGAATTGCTGCAAGCGCTTTTGCAATAACGCAGGCGCTTCCTTTTCTTTCCCGCCGCGCCAACTAACTAGTCAGTATGCAAAAGGGGTGGTGGTTCTGATCGTTGGGGTTGTTCGCGTGTTTGCCAACGGACTTTGTCAGGAAAAGGAGGAGAGACGAGCATGAAACTCATGACCGGCAGAGAGTATGTTTCCAGTCTGAACGAGTACAATCCGGACGTTCAGGTGAAGGGGAAGAAAGTGACACGTGTCGCAGACGAACCGCTGTTTCAACCGGGCATTAACGCCATCGCCGTGACGTACGAACTGGCACACCACCCGAAGCACCAGGATATCATGCTGGCTGCCCTGGCGGATGGAACAAAGGTGAATCGCTTGAATGCCCTCGATTACAGCACAGACGACTTGTTGAAGAAACTGGAAATGGTGCGGTTGATTTGCAAGTGGACGGGATGCGGGCAGCGCTACCTCATGCACGACGCGCTTGGCGCATTGGCCGAAATCACCGCCATGATCGACGCGGATAAACACACGGACTATTTTTCCGCGTTTCAGGAGTATCTGCTGCACGTGCAGAAACACGACCTGACGTGCGCAACGGCCGTTACCGACGCAAAAGGGGACAGAAGCAAGCGGCCTCATGAACAGGCCGATCCCGACCTGTACGTGCGCGTGGTGGAACGGAATCGGAACGGGATCGTTGTGCGCGGGGCCAAAGCCAATATCACCGGCGCTCCGTATGTCCATGAATTCATTGTGCTGCCCACCCGGGCCATGCAGAAGGAAGACGGGGACTACGCCGTGTCTTTTGCCGTTCCGGTTGACGCACCGGGGATCAAAATCATCGCAAAACCGGCCGGACGCCCGGAAGACGCCGAAGCTCCGTTCAGCTCCAATTTTGGACAGTCCACTGCCCTTGTCATTTTCAACGATGTCTTTGTTCCGTGGGACAGGGTATTTCTGTGCGGAGAGTGGGAATACACGGGGAAATTGGCCGAGGCGTTTGCGAATCATCACCGGCATTCGTGCATTGGCGCCCGTGCCGGTCTGGGCGACATGATCATCGGGGCCTCGGCGCTCATGGCCGAGTACAATGGCCTGCCTCACACGGATGTTCCGCATATCCGGCGAAACCTGGGCGAACTGATTCGCATCACCGAGGGGTTTTACGCAACGGGAGTCGCGGCTTCCGTTTACGGCCGCAAGACGGTGGCCGGCAATTTCGTGCCCGATGCCGTGCAGTCCAACATCGGCAAACTGATGCTGGCCGAGCAGGTCTATGATTTGTTCCGGCTTGCCCATGAAATCAGCGGAGGGATCGTGGTGACGGCGCCCACCCCGGAAGACATGGCGATTCCGGAGGCCGGGGAACTGATCGATCGGTACCTGGTCGGAAAGCACGGTGTAACGGCGGAGGAACGCATCCGAATGGCGCGGTTCCTCGAGGATTTGACAGCGTCGAAGGAAGGCGGGTTTTACGCGCTGATCAGCCTTCATGGCGGCGGTTCGCCGGAAGCCATGCGGATGTCGGCCGTTCGCCATTACGATATGGACAGTCAGAAGAAACACATTTTGCACAAGTTGAAGTGTTTTGCGAAATGGGACGGAACCTGCAAGGAATGTGAAACCTGTGTCAATGACGATCTCTGCGAACAGGAATGCGAAAGCGTGACGTACAGGCAGGATCGTTGATCAAAAGCGCGTGCGAGGAATGACGATGACCATCGACGTTTGGGGGGGCGAGTATGCTTCGGAAAGAAGAGACGTTACTGGTGCTGGTTGACGTCCAAGGGAAATTGGCGCGGATTGTCCATGAGAGCGAATCGATGATCGAACAGTTGGTCAAGCTGATTCGGGGATTGCGCATGCTTGACGTTCCCGTGGTTTGGCTGGAACAGTATCCCGAGGGATTGGGGCCCACCGTCGAGGAAGTGGCGCAGTGGATGACCGGGATCCAACCGATTCGAAAACGTTCCTTTAACGCATGCGAAACCGAAACCTTTACACGGGCGGTAAAGGCGACGGGACGACGGCAGATACTGGTGGCAGGAATCGAAACCCATATCTGTGTCTGTCAAACGGCCATCGGGCTGCAAGAGCTGGGATATGAGGTGCAGGTGGTTGCGGATGCCGTATCGTCGCGTACCTTCGCCAACAAGCAAATCGGGCTGGAGAAAATGAAGGCGGCCGGCATTGCCTGGACGAGTGTGGAAACCGCGCTGTTCGAGTTGATGAGAATGGCAGAAGGCGACACGTTTAAGCAAATTATACAATTGCTCAAGTAAATGCCGACCATGGAACAAGCAAAGCCCTCCTGCGGATTTGTCCGCGGGAGGGCTTTCGGTTGAGGAACCTCTCGGATGGCAAGGTTGACAGCCTGCGCGCCGCTTACGCTTTTTTCCGGAAGAGGCTGATCACCGAGACCAGCAGCGCCAGCCCGGAGAGAACCAGCGGCAGCGTGCTGCCGGACGAAGAAGAGCTGTCCTGTGCGGCAGGAGCCGCTGCGTGACCGGCCTCGTGGTTCCCCTCCGCTTTGTTCGCATCTGCGTGGTCATCTGCTGCCTGAGCCCCTTCCTTTACCGCGACTGTAGGAGCCGGGGTGTCGGAACCAGCGGCACCGGTCCACTCGACGACCGTGCCGTCGGCGTACGTCTGATACGCGTTCCATGTCAGGGTGCCCGGTTCGCCGGGGTTTTTGGCAGAGAGGCCGAACTCCATGAATTCATGCGGCTTGATCCCGCCGGCTGTGGCCGTCCAGGTGATCGCCTTGAACCGGCCGTCCGCGTCTTTTTCCCATTCGTAGGTCCAGCCGGGGACCGGCAGAACCGTGCCCACTTTCACACCCGCCGGGAATTCCAGACGCACCTTGACGGTGTTGCTGTCCTTTTCTACCGGGACACGAACGGTATAGCGTTCATAGGAGTCCGCTTTCGTTTCCTTCGGCCAGACGGTGACATGGGCGCTGGCCGTTCCCGCAAAGGTCAGGAGCGCTCCGGCAACGGCGAGCGTGCTTACCCATTTGTTCCAGTTCATTTTCATCGTGTTTCTCCTCCTCCAGGTATAAACAGCGTGTCGGTGAATTCTGCATGTGTTCCGTTGTGGAAGGCGGCGTCGATCCGATAGGTCCACGTTCCGTACATGGAAAACGGAATGTCCGCCTGATAACGCCCCGTACCTGTCCGCTCGGCGGGGATGGGCTGCCTGTTCACCTCTGCGTCCGGCTTGGATACCTGCACCAGGACTTGCCGCGGTTCGGTCATCGGTGCGGGGAACTCGATGGTCATGATCTGCGTGCCGGCCGCCACCCGCGGGATCTGCACCACCACCTGCGCGTCACCGGCAGGAAAGGTTTTGGTGTAGGACGTCACCGGCAGGGGATACGCCGACTGGCTCATCCAGACTCCGGCCAGCAGGGCCAGCGCGCCTGCCCCCCACTCCCAGCGCAGCAGGGCGGGAGACGTCAGGCGGCCGTGTTTTCGCCACCGCAGGGTCTGCGTGATCGCGAGCACGAGCATCACGGCGGTCAGCGTCACCTTGAGGCCAAGCAGCACGCTCCACGTCTGCCCTTTGGTCCACAAGACCGCCCAATCCGTTTGCTGGACGGTCATGGCGGCGCCGGAGAGCAGCGCAGTGGCGGACGCGAGGAGCGCCAGCCGGACAAAGAACCGGCGAAACGGCCCCCACTCGATGGCGGCGCCGGCTTTCCTTTCCCAGCGCATCGCGAGGAGCAGGTAGGTCAGCGCCCCCAGCCAGAGCGCCAGGCCGAACAGGTGCAGAATCCGGAACGATGCGGCCAGCCACACCGGCTGTATGCCCCACGCGTGCCCGCCAAACGCCAGCGCCCCGACGGCCAGCGCCCACATGACCAGGTACCAGCCTTCCACCATGCCCGGCACGGCGGCGAGAAGCATGAGCGCAAGCTGCGCTCCGACCATCCCGAGGAAGGGGGATTGTCCGAGGATCGTCCACTGTCCTTCCCGAAACACGGAAGCCAGACCGTTCCCCGGCAGGGCGGCCAGATAGAGAAGCCCTTCGGCGATCAATCCGGCGACGAGGACGAACCACACCGCCCGCCGCCCGCGTCCGATCTCGCGCACACCTTCGGGCCAGCCGCGTCGTCGGCCGAGCCAGGAGAGCCAGTGGAGTCCGGCTCCCAACAGCAGGGTTCCTTCCACGACGTAGCGGATCACCGCCAGGGTGCGGTCGATGAGGGCGGACGTTCCATCCGATACGGGGGCGATGGTTCCGGACGCTGACCGCCCGACCGAGAACGAGAAGGAACCGTTGACCGGATGGCCGTCTTCGGAGACGACGGACCAGACCACGGTGTACGTGCCATCGGGCAGCTTCGGCGGTTCAGCGCGCATCCGGGCGGCGTCGCCCGCAGCCAGATTCGGCCCTGCCAGCGCAATCGGGCGGCCGTTTCCGTCGTACAGCTTGAGATCAATGAGCCCTTCTTCCAGCGGCTCGCTGAACTCCAGCGTGATTTCCCCGGGGCTTGTTTGCACGACCTGTCCGTCTCGGGGTGTGGTAGCCAGCAGACCGGCATGGGCAAACGCAGGGGGAGAACCTGTGCCAATCAGCATCAAAAGGATAATCCAGCACAGAACGATTCGTCTCATGAGATTCACCTGACTTGAATGAGTGATCACTCCCTTTTTACCCTACCAAGAAAACAGGCAGAGGAGAATGGCTCACTCGGGCTATTATGGAGGCATGGGGACGGCGTTTTTTTCATGAACGAAAAGCCCAGGGACTGCATATGATTGACTATGCCATGACAGAGGGCGAGCGTCCCCGGAAAAGGATTGACAGCATGTAGGGGCGGTGGTAGTATACAACCATAAATACAACTAATCACATAGGAATTGTGAGTAATTGTTTCGACCGGACCACCGGAGACACGGTTTATAATGAACCGTGTTTTTTTGTGCCTGAATCATGACAAAAGGAGTTTGAACCATGAAGAACGTGATCGCCGCTTTGCTGACAACGATTTGCCTGCTCGCCGCGTTGACGGCTTGCGGCAGCCAGACGCCAAAAGAGACTGCCGCCACATCTGCTGCAGAAGGGCAGCGGGTCATCCGCATCGGGTTTCAAAAATACGGCACGATGAATGTTTTGAAGGCGCAGGGCTGGCTGGAGAAGCGCCTGGCCGACGCCGGCGTGAAGGTGGAATGGACCGAATTTCCGGGAGGGCCGCAGCTTCTGGAAGCGTTGAATGTCGGAAGCATCGATATCGGCCATACGGTTTCGGAGAGAAACGACGTCGGTACGCTCATGTTGTATATACATCTTATAGGACGATCCCCAACCTCTTTCTCATGGAGTTGCGACGATTCGCCGATAACTCTGTGTAAAGGGGTCTTTTTTTAGGAGAGTGTGGATTCACCACTTGTGGAGCGGCAGGGGGGAAATGGATGTCCAGCAAGGTGTTATTATGGGATTTTGACGGGACGTTAGGGTATCGCCGAGGGGGGAAGTGGAGCAGTGCCTTGCTCGAAGCCTTACACGAAATAGACCCTGATTGCGACGTTACCCTGGATGATCTCAACCGTTAGTAAGCAGCGGTTTTCCGTGGCACCACCCTGATGTGGCACACACACATTATTTCAAGCCAAAAATCTGTACGAAATTCCCGACATTCTCGCGCGGGTTGAACGGCAGGAAATCTGATTGCCACGCCGGGTGATTGTGGAACCGTCACAGCCGGTTTGGCATGGCCGCTCGCCGATTTCATGGGGAACTGGCGAGAAAGTGGAGAAGGGAGAACCGCCACGCATCGCTCTGTCGCGGAACCAAAGGAGGAAAACCCATTGAGTGAATTCACGTTTGCGATTCTGATCAGGGAAACGAACAAAGCGAAAGCAAGCAGCGCGCTCCGCAAGCTGCACGTTCATTCCTGACTGTTTCCGGCCAATGGCGAGTGGCTTGCGGTTGCAACGGAAAACGCAGCCGAAAGCGGTGCGGAACAGGCGCGGTATTTGTCCGCTGAACTGAAGACCCATTCGTTTTACTTCATCCATGCGGAGGATCACGGATGGCACTATGATCTGTTTGAGCATGGCAAACGGAAAGGCACCCTGGAGATCAACTATGAAACATACGATCACAGCAACACCGACCATGCGAATTTTTCCCTGCTGAAGAAACTGGCTGTAAATGAAGTGGCTTTGGCCCGCCTGAAAAACGGTCTCCACGCTCGAAATGCGCAAATAGACGATCTCTTGATCAGTGTGGAGCATTTCCGGCAGGCTTTGGGGTTTGAAACGATTTCCTGGGTGTCGTTTGATTACATGTCCACACTTTCGAAAGACCAGCTTGACGAAGTAGGGGCTGTCTTCATCGAACCAACAAACAGAAAGAGGTTCTCTGCAGACTCCATTGACTATGCCGATGAACGTGAGCTGCGGCGGCACCTTGAAGAAATCTTGCGGTTCTTTCAGAAAATCGGTGATCCGTGGATCAGGAAAAACAGAATCGAAATCTTCGACGCCAATGCCATTTACATAGAGTTTGGCCGATCGATTCATGGCCGAACACTCGTTTGAACGGATTCATATGGACGATCATCTGTTGTTTGGCGGCGAGGTGGTGTACCAACGAGACCGGATGCAGATCGTGTTTACGCATTTCCCCCAAGAAGCCTGGATCGTGCCTTATCTGGTTGAGGATACGGAGAAAAAGCTGTTAACCCGTTTTGTATACGAAAATAAAGAGACATTGCCAATTGATATCAGAACGATCGATTTCTCGTTCCGAAATCGGGATGAATGTGTAAAGGCGATGCAGCAGGTTTTTGACGTTCTTCGGTTGTATTTCAACCATCAGCGGGTGGATGGACCGATGGATTTTCATGTATGATAGCCTTGTCCCAATCGCCGAGGGAAAAACTCCAGCTTTGGGCATAATCGAACGTTGGCATTCATCTTGACAAGGAATGGAGAGAAACAGGGATGAAAGTTCTGGCCATCTATGGAAGTTCCCGTGCGAATGGCAACACGG
Source organism: Brevibacillus sp. LEMMJ03 (assembly GCF_007197875.1). Lineage (NCBI taxonomy): Bacteria > Bacillati > Bacillota > Bacilli > Caryophanales > Paenibacillaceae > Brevibacillus > Brevibacillus sp. LEMMJ03. The sequence goes on from NZ_VKJN01000004.1 coordinate 126,660, forward strand.
ACCACCTCACCGATCTCGTCGTAGAGGGGCTCCCCTGCACCAAAATATACCTGCGTGACAAGCGCATCGAGGCAATCGAGGACCGACGTCACACGGCAGAAGGGTTTCAACCGGTTGATGACGATTACGATCAGGTCATATCCGAGGTCCTTTCCCACGACATTCTCATCTTTGCGACTCCCCTGTATTGGTATGGCATGTCGGGGAGAATGAAGGATTTTGTGGATCGCTGGTCGCAAAGCCTGCGCGACAAACCGAACTTCAAGGAAGAGATGAGCAGAAAGAAAGGATATGTGATTATCGTCGGCGGTGACAACCCGCGCGTAAAGGCACTCCCGTTGGTACAGCAGTTCCAGTACATTTTTGACTTTGTCTCCATCGATTTTGGCGGATATGTGATCGGCTCGGCCAATCGGCCGGGGGACATCATGGGCGACGATCGTGCGCTGTTTGAAGCCCGGAAGATGAAGGAAGAGATCGTGCAGCTTATCAATCAAAGAAAGTAAAACGCCAGATGCCCCTTTCGCATTGACCTTTTGAAAAAACGAAGCGGCCAGTGTGTGTCGGTATGATGCCGGGGCACACTGGTTTCGTCGTTGTTGGAAACGTTTCGGGTTGTCGAACCGCGCGTTCGTTCCCGTTTACAAAACCTCCCTTCTTTCGTCAAAGGATTCGACTGACCGGCTGCCGAAATGCAGACGTAGCAAATGCAGCGAAGCGAATGCGGCTTGAACGCTTTTCACGACGGAGAGAGGGAGGAATCGGGTATGGGCTATGATCCCGCTTTTCTGGGAGAACCGCACGACGTTCCTTTGCCTTTGCTGCTGGGAAAAACGGCGGAAGACGCGTTGGAAAACGGAAGGGTGTATGACTTTACCCACTTCTCCATTGTGATGAACAAACGGCGGAAGTTTGCGGTTTATTCCGCTGCATGCGTGGATGAAAGCCGATTGATCAACGTGCCCCGCGATAACCAATCATGGCATGTGGATGACCGCATCGGGGCGGAGAACCAGGTCGGACCGGAATATTATGCACAGAATGAGTATGACAAGGGACATTTGACGCGCAGGAGAGATGTCTGCTGGGGAGAGCGGCGCGAAGCGGAAAAAGCCAACCATGACTCGTTCTGCTACGCCAATATCGTACTGCAGCACCACAACTTCAACACGGGGGTCTGGAACTGCTTGGAGGATTGGATTCTGAACAGTCTGAAAAGCGAGAAAAAATTGATCGTGATCACCGGACCGATTTTCAAGGACGACGACGAAGAGTACTGCGGCGTACACGGCCGACCAGGCTGCCAGGTGAAAGTCCCCTTCGGCTTTTGGAAAAGCGTGTTTTACGTGGACAGGCGCCAACGCTTAAAAGGCTTGTCGTTTCTCATTCGGCAGAGTCCGGAACGTTCCAACGATGCGTGCGAGTATCGGCGGCTGCAGACGTATCAGGTACCGCTGACGACCATCACCAGAGAAACGGAGCTGCATTTCAAGCACAGCCTTTATGAGGCGAATCCCCTGTTGTTCTGGACGAGCCGTCTTGCTGCCGCCAGCCGCCTGTCCACACCGGAGAAGCATCTGATTACACAACCGGCAGACATCATCATGGATCGGGAGGTTTCAGGGTAATCCACGGAATGGAGGAGAAACCGGCTGGGTTGGCCGGTTGATCCAAACGACCAGTCCTGCTCAGATGGGCAGGACGTTTGTTTTGATCGGTTGAGGTCGCGGGGCTTTTTGGCCCTCTGACGTTTTCATTTTGGCTGTAGGCATTTCAGCAAAAGAATAGTAAGATATATACTTAAAAACAGCAGCGAAAGGAGGACACTGCCTTTGGGTTCTGGGAACCATCATACGATTTTCTGCACGGGCTACGCCCGGCTGCCGGATGGCATGGCGGCCAAGAATCTTTACGGGGTGATGGGGGTTGGATTTGAAATTGACCCCGAAACGGACAAGATCGTCAACGCTTCCTGTACGTTCGTAACAAACATGTGCAACGATTTCATCAAAAGCATTTTGGTAGGTCATGATCTCAAGAACGGGGTGGATCTTCCTATTCAAACATTTGAGAAACGGTATTTCGGATTGGGCAAAAAGGCAATTGTATCAGCGATTCGGGATGCCTACAACCAATTTGAAATTTACAAATCGATGGTCTATGCGGAATCAGGTGCTAAACAGGAGCAGCGGTAAAAAACGAATAGATTGAAAATTGTGTGTGATCGGAGTATACTGAATAAAGCCTCTTCTTTTGGCAGCGATTGCAACAGATACAACCAGCAAGCCGAAGTTCCGGTGGACAGGCGTCCCCTGTTCATCTCGCGAGGAACTTGCCGACCAAGCTGATTCATCCATCTGCTCGATGGCCGATGGATTGTTTCGGCTTGGTTTTTTTGTGTGACAACATTTGTCAGAGAGGAATGCAAGGATGACGTATGATCCCCGCGATGAGGATTCACGTGTCTGCTGCTTGATCGATCCAAAATATTTTAATAATACTTAAAAAAATAATATTATTGAAATGTGATTAAATTCAATCTATAATGAATCACAGATTTGACGTAGTCGATGACAAAAGATGCAACCAGCGAGCTGACATTCCAGTGGATAGGCAGCCCCTATTCATACCCCGGAATGTTCCGACCAAGCTGATTCAACTGTCCCCAGCCGTCTTGCGGGACGGTGTTTTGGCTTGGTTTTTTTGCATTCGTTTGTTGCCATGATCGGAGGGGAGCATCCTGTTATGAAACCATTTGTAGGACGATTGCAGCGCTGCATGGAGAGCATGCAGGCGGAACGGATGAGCCAACTGATTGTCAGTTCAACAGCCAACCTGTTTTACCTGACCGGCCAGCGGATCGATACGGGAGAGCGCATGTGCTGCCTGCTGTTGGATCAAGACAAGCCGCCTGCCTTGTTCATTCACCAGATGTTCCAAGGCCAGTTGACCCTTCCCGACGAAATCGAATTAGTCGTCTGGTCGGACGAGAATGATCCCATCGCCCTGCTCAGCGAATACGTCAGCGGCACGGGCATCATCGGAATCGACCAAAACTGGATCAGCTCCTTTTTGATCGATCTCATGCACGCACATCCCGGGCTTCAGCCGGTGAAGAGCCGCATCGTGGAAAAGCTGCGCGAGATCAAAGATGAAAACGAGATCAACATCCTGCGCCAGTCGGCCCGAATCGCCGATGCGGTCATGCACCAGGTGGTGGAACTGCAGCATCTCCCCACGACGGAACTGCAGATGGCGGAAACCATTCGCAGCTTCTTTGGCGAGCATCAGGTGCGCGAATTGTCCTTTCCGCCAATTATCGGGTTCGGAAAAAACAGCGCTCATCCGCACCATGAGAGCGGAGCCGCCGGACTCATTCCCGATCAGACAATCGTCATCGACATGGGCGGCGTGTATCAGCATTACTGCTCCGACATAACGCGAACGCTGTTTTACGGCAGGCCCAACAAGGAGTTTGAAGAGGTTTACCGGATCGTTTTAGCGGCGCAGGAGGAGGCGATTGCCATGATCAAGCCCGGTGTCCGCTTCGCCGACGTTGATCGAATGATCCGGCAAGAGTTTGCCGCCAGGGGCTATGACCGCTATTTTACGCATCGAACCGGACATGGTGTGGGGCTGGAACTCCATGAAGGGCCGTTTTTGCATCAACACAACCTGGATGAGATGAGGCCGGGCATGGTGTTCACGATCGAGCCGGGCATCTATCTCCCGGGGCGGTTCGGCGTCCGTATCGAGGACGTTGTGGTGGTAACCGATACCGGCTGCGAGGTGCTGACGCTAAGTCCCAAGGAGGTGAGGTACATCGACATTCGCGAGGGATAGAAACAGGTACGCTCCTATGCAAAAAACACGAAAGGGGATATTGCGTGATGAAGAGGAAATGCGTAAGCGCCATTGTTTCCATGTTGATGATCGTCTCCGCCGCCTTGGCAGGCTGCAGCTATGAGCCGCCTGCCCAATCGGCGTCCAAACCGGGCTCGGACCAGCAAGCGGCGAGCGACAGAGCGGACGAAATCAGAGTAGGGCTGGACGTGGATGCCGGCACGATGGATCCGCGGCTGTCCCACGACTCGTCGTCAGCCAGGGTCATCGATCTGGTGTATGACGGTCTTGTACGTCTCTCCGACAAAATGGAACCACAGCCGGCTTTGGCGGAAAAATGGGAAAATCCTGATCCGACCACATGGATTTTTACCCTGCGCAAAGGGGTAACGTTTCACGACGGAACGCCCTTTACTGCAGCGGATGTCAAATATACGTACGATTCCCTGCTCGATCCGAATGTCAAGGCGCCGTACGCCAAGCTGTATGCCCCCATTTCCAAAGTGGACGTGGTAGACGATTACACGGTGAAATTCACTTTGAAACAGCCGTACGCACCGCTTCTCAGCTATCTGGATCTCGGGATTGTGCCGAAGCATGTTGCCGAAAAACCGGATCAATCCCTCTCGTCCCATCCGGTGGGAACCGGCCCGTACAAGTTGGTGAAATGGGAGAAAAACAGCAAAATCTCGTTTGAGGCGAATGATCAGTACTGGGGAGGAGCGCCCAAAACCAAAAAAGTGACGTACTTCATCATCCCCGACAACAGCACGCGCGTATCGGCGCTGGAAGCTGGCGATGTCGATTTTGTCCACTCCCCGCTGTCGCCGCAGGATATTGCGAAAATCCAAAACAACCGCGACTTCACCGTCATCAAAACGGAAGGATTGGGTTTCACGTATCTCAATTTCAACACCACCCACCCGATCCTTTCCGATGTGAAGGTACGCCAGGCCATCGCACACCTCGTCAACAAGAAGGTGATCTCCGAGGAACTCTATCAGGGCATGGACAAGCCGGGCAAATCGCCGCTCATACCACCATCCTGGGCGTATAGCGACAAGATCGAGGGGTACCCCTACGACCCTGAAAAGGCCAAGGCGCTGTTCGCGGAAGCCGGGTGGAAGGACAGCGACGGGGACGGGATTTTGGACAAGGGGGGCAAAAAACTGAGCCTGACCCTCTCCACTCATACGGAGGACCCGAACCGGATCCAAACGGTGGAATATCTGCAACATGAATTCAGCAAGGCGGGGATCGACGCCAAGGTTTCGACAACCGAATGGCCGACGTTTTCTTCCAACGTAATGTCGCAAAAGTTTGACATCGCGCTGCTCGGCTGGCTGAGCCTCGTCGATCCGGACCGTGCGATGTACGGCCAGTTCCATTCGAAGAGCGAAAACAACTACGGCAAATACAGCAATCCGAAAGTGGACGAGTTGTTGGAGAAGGGCAGAGCCGTACTGAATCAGGAAGAGCGTGCCAGGATTTATCAGGAAGCCGCCCGGATTGTAACGGACGAAGTCGCCTATGACGTCCTTCTCTATCAAGGATACGTTGCCATGTTCACCAACAAGCTGACCGGATTCAAGGAGCATCCGAAAGGGAGCTTGTACAGCCTCAAAGACGTGGAAGTGAAAAAATGAGCAAAGGAGGGGCTCTTCGCCTCCTTCCCTGCACAACGAGTAAGGAGCGATCCCGTTGGTCACGTATCTCGTAAAACGACTGTTTCAACTGATCCCTGTCGTCATCGGCATCTCGGTCATCGTCTTTTTGCTCCTTCACATGATCCCCGGTGATCCCGCGATGGTCCTGCTCGGTCAGGATGCCAGTCCGAGCGAGATGGAACGGCTGCGAAATCTCCTGGGGTTGAACGAACCCCTGCATGTACAGATGCTGGTGTTTCTGAAAAACATCCTCCGGGGAGACTTGGGGACGTCCATCTTTCAAAACGAGCCTGTTCTCGATTTGATTGCCAAGCATCTGCCCGCTACCCTGGAACTGGCCGTTTTGGCAATGCTGATCGCGCTGGTCATCTCCATTCCCCTGGGGATTCTCTCGGCGGTCAAGCAGTCTTCCTGGCTGGATTACGTCAGCATGTTTTTTGCTCAACTGGGCGTGTCCATGCCTGTGTTCTGGATGGGGATGCTCCTCATCATCGCGTTTTCCGTCAATCTCAACTGGTTTCCGTCGTTCGGACGGGGAGAACCGTTGACGGAGGCGCTGTGGACGGCCATGACCACCGGCAATGTGTACGATCTGGTCAACAGCCTGCGCAAGATCTTCCTGCCCGCTTTTACGTTGGGCGTCATGAGCGCCGCGCTGATCACCCGCATGATCCGCTCGACGATGCTTGAGGTGTTGAAGGAGGACTATGTGCGGACGGCGGAAGCCAAAGGTGTCAGCGGCTTTATGGTGGTAGTCAAGCATGCCTTCCGTAACGCGCTGATCCCGGTGATTACGATCGTAGGCCTGCAGTTTGGCAATCTGCTGGGCGGAGCGATCGTCACCGAAACCGTGTTTGCCTGGCCGGGTATCGGGCGGCTGGTGGTAACGGCGATCAGTCAGCGGGATTTTCCGGTCGTCCAGGGGAGCGTCTTCGTGATTGCGTTCCTGTTCGCATTGACCAATCTGATCGTCGACATTCTGTACGCTGTCGTCAACCCCAAGATACAGCAGAGATAAGGAGGGAGGGTGATGAATCCACACGTGCTTCGGACTGTACTTCAAAGCAAGGCCGTGCTGATCGGTGGCGCGATCGTGATCGCCGTGATTCTGGCTGCGCTCTGCGCCCCCATTCTGGCCACGCACGATCCCTATGAAATGAACGTCAAAGACCGGCTGCTCAAGCCGACGGAGGGAGGCCATTTGCTGGGGACGGATCAATTCGGCCGTGATCTGTACACGCGTATCTTGTACGGTGCCCGCGTGTCGCTGGAAGTCGGGATCGTCTCCGTCGGGCTGGCACTGGTGATCGGCGTCACGCTGGGCCTGATCGCTGGCTATTACGGGGGATGGCTGGACACGCTGATCATGCGCATCGTCGACATCGTCCTGTCCTTCCCGGTGCTGCTGCTGGCGATCGCTTTCGTGGCGGCGCTCGGCCCGGGGATCGAAAACGTCATCATTGCGCTGGCGCTCGTGTATTGGACCAGCTACGCCCGTCTGGTTCGCGCCAACGTTCTCGCTATAAAGGAAGAAGAGTATGTGCAGGCGGCGCGCACCATCGGCTCCAGCGATTTTCGCATCATTTTTTACAACATTCTGCCCAATTGCCTGGCGCCGATCGTCGTGGTAGCGACGTTGGGGCTGGGGCAGGCGATTGTGGCCGAAGCGACTCTCAGCTTTCTCGGCTTGGGCATTCAGCCGCCGGAATCAAGCTGGGGCTGGACGCTGGCATTCGGCATGAAATTTTTGCAGGATGCGCCCCACCTGTCCATCTATCCCGGCATCGCGATCATGATTACCGTCCTCGGGTTCAACCTGCTGGGCGACGGTATCCGGGATTTGACGGACACCAAACGGAAACGAAACTAAGAGGAGGATGATCACATGAACGCTGCAGCACGCACTTATACGGAAATACCGGTCACCCATCTGTCCAACGGGATGAAGGTGACACTGCCCCTGCACACCATTTATGGAAAAAAGGCGGGACCGGTGCTGGGATTGTCCGCGGTCATTCACGGGGATGAAATCATCGGCGCAGAGATCCTGCGCCGGGTATACGAACGGCTGAACGAAGAAGAACTCTCCGGTACGGTGATGATCATGCCGGTGGCGAACCCGCTGGCCTTCGAGTCGTTGACCAGAAACACGCCGCTCGACATGAACAACTTGAATCGCGTGTTCCCGGGCGACCCGCAGGGATGGATAACGGAACAGATGGCCCACGTGATCGCCACCCAATTCCTTGACAAGCTGGACGCCTACATCGATCTGCACGCGGGAGGCGCGGTGCCGATTGTCGATTACGTGTACATCCAAAATGACGAGGCCCTGTCCCGGGCGTTCAATTTTCCGGTGCTCTACCGTCCAAGCCATCCGTATGAGGGGACGACCGCGACCTATACCACAGCAAAAGGCATTCCCAGCGTGACGGTGGAAGTAGGGGGCGGCCCCAACTTTGAACGGGACGTGGAGCGCGGGGTTTCCGGTATCTTCAACTGCATGCGCCATCTGAAGATGCTGCCGGGTGACGTGGAGCCGGCGCCCAAGCAGGTGGTGATGACGGAGATCCGGATTATCCGTCCGACACAGGGGGGCATCATGGTGCCGGCTTTCGACTTCAGCGCCGTCGGTTCCGTTATAGAGGGCGAGCAGGTGCTGGCTCGAACGTACAATCCGCAGACCTTTGAGGAACTGGAAGTGATTCGCACGCCGTTCAAGCGGAATCTGGTCATTCTCATGCGGGGCCTTCTGCACAAGGTGAATCCGGGGGACTATGGGTTCATGATCGGAAATCTGGATACCGCCGAGGAGGAGTAAGCCGCATGGTCAAGCATGATCCGCTCGACATGAGGCTCTCCCGCGAGTACTGCCGCATCGTACTGGGAATGGACAAGCTGTACCGTGAAGGGCACGGGTCGACGAACGAGGCATCGTTTGACCGGGAAGGCCTGGTCCCCGTCAATCTGACCGATGAAACGCCCCATCTGTACGAGAGCTGGGAGCAAGTGCGCCAGGATTTGATCGGGCTGAGAAAACGGTATCTCGCGGTAGAAAATGAGATGCGCCGCAATTACATGCAGCAGCAGATCGGTTCGCTGCTCGCGCTGGCAGAATGGTGCTCCGGCAGGGACATCCCGTTTCGCGAAAAAGTACGGGGCTTCCTGTATGTAAACGAAAACCCGGTCCCTCGTTCCGAACGATCCCGCCTGCATCAGAAGCTGGACGATCTGCTGTCCTGGCGAGGGTTTCGCGGCAGCCTGCAGGAGAAGGTCGCGGCCTGGGAAGAAGCGCGCCGCGTGCCTCATGATGAACTGGAATCTGTCGTAAAGGAACTGCTGGATCAAGCCAAAGAACAGGTCGTTCGGCACCTGTTCCCGCAGATGGCCGATATCGAGGTCACGCCGGAAATCGTCCATGGGGTTCCCTACCAGGCCTACTGTGATTACGTGAACAGCAAGATGTACCTCAACGGTGATCTGTCCTACACCTATGAGGCGCTCAGGCACTTGGTCACGCACGAATGCTTTCCCGGCCACACCACGCACATGCGCATCCGGGAGCTGGGCGTCAAAGCGGGCACCCTGCCGCTCGATGCAGGTCTGGTCATCACCAATACGGCCTCCAGTCCGGTTTTCGAAGGCATTGCCGACAACGGCATGCGCTTTATCCAGTGGGGAACGACTCCGGACGATGAGATCTACGAAGTCTATCAGCAGATTCGCTCGATCTCCGGATTGAACGCTGCCCATATGATTCATGCGGAGCACAAAACACTGGAGGAAGCACGCGCCTTCCTTAGGGAGTTTGCCTTCGGTCAAGAGAGCTGGATCGCCTCCCGGCTGCGATTTATCACTCATTCCCTTCGGGCGCCGTTCATCTACAGCTACTGGCGCGGCAACGAAGCGGTGCACGAGGCATACCGGCGGGTGCCCAAGGAAGAGCGAACGCAGTTCTATCAGTTCCTGTATGCCAACATGCTGTCGGCGGATACGGTAAAACAATACGGATAAAGAGGTGTCATGTATGAACCATACGAAATCGCGAGAGCTGTACGAAAAGGCGAGCATGCTGGTGCCGGGAGGAGTTCATTCCAATTCCCGCTTCCGCTTTCCTCATCCGCTCTACTACAAACAGGCGGAGGGGGCACATATTTGGGACCTGGACGAGAATCGCTACATCGACGTGGTGATGGGCAACGGCGCCGTCATTCTGGGGCACAACGACAAGGACTTCAAGGAGCGCATGACGTCCTACATGGCAAGCGGCATCGTAACCGGGTTGGAAACGGAGCTGAGCGTCAAGGCGGCGGAAAGGTTCCTTTCCTTTGTCAAGACGGCAGAGCAGGTCCGCTTCACGAACACGGGAACCGAAGCGACCATGCACACGATGATGATTGCCCGCAGCTATACCGGCAAACAGCATGTGGCGGTCATCGAAGGGGCATACAACGGCTGGCACGATGCCGTTTATGTCAGCACATGGCCCGATCTGACCAAGGCGGGCGATGCTTCCGCGCCCAAATCCCTGCCCGGTTCGGTCGGCCTTTTGCAAGACGTGGTGGAAAGCACGCTGGTGTTGCCGTTCAACGATCTGACGGCAGCGGAAACACTGCTGACGGAGAATCAGCACCGGATTGCCGCCGTCATTCTTGAGCCGACGATGATTGATGTGGGGTACATTCCGGCGAAACGCGACTACCTGCAGGGGCTGCGCCGCATTTGCGACCAGCTTGGCATCCTGCTGGTCTTTGACGAACTGCTGACAGGCTTTCGCGACGCCCCGGGAGGCGCACAGCAGTACTATGGGGTAACCCCCGATCTCGCCACCTTCGGAAAGGCCATCGCCAATGGGTATATGCTGGCCGCTGTCGCCGGAAAAGCGAAAATCTTTGAAACCGTCACACCGGGGAAAGGTGCCTGCTCGTTTATCGGCACGTACAACGGGCATCAGGTCTCACTGGCAGCTTCACTCGCCTTCATGGAGCTGTATGAAGAAAAGCGTGTCTTCGAGACGCTGCAAACGCGAACGGAACAATTGATGGCAGAATTTGACCGATTGGCGAAAAAACACGGGGTTCCCGCCAGAATGCAAGGGCGGGGTGGCCATTTCCACTGGTATTTTACCGACCAGGAGATTGCGAACTATCGTGATGCCGCGGCCAGCAGCAAAGAGGATTACACGCGCTTCACCGAGCAATTGGCCCACAAAAACGTATACTGCCTTCCCAACTATCTCTCGCATCACGCGATCTCGCTGGCGCACGACGATGCCATCCTGGAAACGCTGATCACCGCCATGGATGAAAGTCTGGAACACGTAGCCAAACAGAAAGCGGCCAAGTAAGGGGGAGGGAGTATGGAGCGCCAACCTGTTCTGGAAGTAAGGGATTTGACCACCACCTTCTACTCCCAAGGACAATCGTTTCATGCCATTAGCGGCGTTTCCTTTGCGATCAACCAAGGCGAGACACTTGGCGTGGTCGGCGAGTCCGGCTGTGGAAAAAGCGTGACCTCCCTGTCCATCATGGGGCTGATCAAGCCGCCGGGAAAGGTGAGCGGCGGTCACATCCTGTTCAAGGGGACCGATTTGCTCACCCTTGGCAAAAAGGAGCTGCGCGAGATCCGGGGCAATCGAATCGCGATGATTTTCCAGGAGCCGATGACTTCGCTCAACCCGGTCTACACCATCGGCAATCAGATCGGCGAAGTGCTCAAAATCCACACGAGGCTGAAGAAACGGGAGCGCGTGGCACGCACCGTGGAATTGCTGCAGATGGTTGGCATTCCCCGCGCGGAAGAAATCGTCCATGACTATCCCCATCAATTGTCCGGGGGCATGCGTCAGCGTGTGATGATCGCCATGGCGATGGCCTGCGCTCCGGAGCTCTTGATCGCCGATGAACCGACGACGGCACTTGACGTGACGATTCAGGCGCAGATTTTGGAGCTGATGAAAGACCTGCAGCGCAAAAACAAGATGGCGATGATGCTGATCACCCATGATCTTGGTGTCGTGTCCGAAGTATGCGACCAGGTCATCGTCATGTACGCCGGCATGATCGTGGAAAAAGGGCCGGTGCGTCAGATCCTGGACAATCCGCAGCATCCCTACACAAAAGGGCTTCTCGCGTCACTGCCGAAAAACGCGAAGGCCAGCCGGCGGCTTTCGTACATCCCGGGTCAGGTGCCGCCGCCTACCCAATGGGGGCGGGGATGCCGCTTTGCCGACCGCTGTTCGTGGGCAACCGAACAGTGCAGGCAGGAACTGCCGCCCCTGTTTTCAGCCGGTCCGGCATCGCAGGCTGCCTGCTGGCTCTTGAAAGAGGGAGGGGGAACAGCATGAGGGACACCGCGCAATCAGCATCAGCGGAAGAGGTTCTGCTGGAAGTAAGCGGACTTACGAAGCACTATCCCATCAAGAAAGGGATTTTCTCCAGGCAGGTGGGAGCGGTAAAAGCAGTGGATGGCGTCAGTTTTTCGGTGAAACGGGGGGAGACGCTGGGCATCGTCGGGGAGAGCGGCTGCGGAAAATCCACCACCGCCCGCCTCGTCATCCGGCTGTTAAAAGAGACGGCAGGTTCCATCCGGTTTGAAGGTCGGGAGCTGACTGCGCTGTCGGCGGGGGAACTGCGAACGGTGCGTCGGGACATGCAGATGATTTTTCAGGACCCGTATGCATCGCTGAATCCGCGTTGGACAGTGGAGCGTACACTGCTGGAGCCGATGCTTGTTTATGGCATCGGGAGCAAAGGCGAGCAGAGAGACCGGGTCCAAGAGCTTCTGACCCATGTCGGGCTGAATCCGAGTTATGCCAAGCGGTACCCCCATGAGTTCAGCGGCGGGCAGCGGCAGCGGATCGGGATCGCCCGCGCGTTGGTGCTTCATCCGAAACTGATCATCGCTGACGAACCCGTATCCGCGCTGGATATCTCGATCCAGGCCCAGGTGATCAACCTGCTGCAGGATCTGCAGGAGCAGTACAGGCTCACGTATCTGTTTATCTCCCACGACCTGTCGGTTGTTCGTCACATCTCCGACCGGGTCGCGGTCATGTACTTGGGCCGGATCGTGGAACTGGCGGAGACGGAAAAACTGTTTGCGACCCCGCTGCATCCGTACACGGAAGCGCTGATGTCAGCCGTTCCGGACGTGCAGGGTGCCAAAAAGGAGCGGATCATTCTGCGCGGCGACGTTCCCAGTCCGGCCAATCCGCCGGCAGGATGCGCGTTTCATACACGCTGTCCGCGCTGCATGGACATCTGCAAAACCGAGGCGCCGCCACTCAAGGAAGCGGCTCCGGGTCAACTGGCTGCCTGCCATTTGTACGCATAGACAATACGGGTGAAGGAGGACTTCCCATGATGATTGCGCGCGCCAACGAGGTACAGGCCGAACCCGTACCGGGCGTTATCCTGAAGACCCTGTTTCCCTTCCACGCACTCGAAGGGGGAAAGGCCCGTTTTGGCATGGTCACCATTCCCCCCGGGGGCCGGATTCCCGTCACGGGTCTCGCCCCGCACGATGAGGACGAGTATTCGATCCTGGTAAAAGGATCCATGGTGACCACAATCGGTGAAAGGGAATACCGGCTGCAGGCTGGTGATGCAACGCTAATTCCGGCGGGCGAAGCACATGCGGTGCATAATGATGGAGACGAAGAGTGCGTGTTGGTATGGGCGCTGGTAAAACGCACGTGACGGATTGAATAGAACCGGTCGTTTGTGGACTGTCCCCTGCTCTCGCAGGGGACGGTTTTTTGTTTTCCCGGTTCTACAAACAAGGGATACGGCATAGGATCAAACGTCGTCGGAAAAGGGAAAGTCGGACATGCCGGTGTATCCGCCGGATGGAGCAGGGATGAGAATGCGCGGCTTCGGCACGAGCAGGTCATGTGCGCGGCCTTGTCCGATAAAATCATGAAGGGGGAATACGATGGCGATTCATGAAGTGCGAATGCCCGGCCGCATTTTGTACGGACGCGGCTCCTTCGCGGAAGTAGGCAGAATTGCTGCCTCTTTGGGAAAAAACGTGTTGATCGTCAGCGATCCGATCATGGACAGGATGGGCAATGTAGCGGCTTGTGAACAGTATCTGTCCGAACAGGGCATTCCTTGCGCCAAATACGTCGGGGTTGATTCCGAGCCGACGGACCGCCATGTGGACGAAGCGCTAACCATGTGCAGGGAACGGGGGTGCGATACCCTGGTGGCCGTAGGCGGCGGCAGTTGTTTGGATACCGCCAAGGCGGCAGCCGTGCTCATGACGAACGGGGGCCACATCCGGGACTATGTGGGCAGCCACAAGCCCTTTGCGAACAAACCGCTCCCGCTCATTGCCGTACCCACTACGGCAGGTACAGGCTCTGAGGTGACCAAGGTGACGGTTATCATCGACACGGAACAGGACGTCAAGATGATGCTGGCGCGGCCGGAACTGCTTCCGGCTGTCGCAATTGTAGATCCCATCCTGACCCTGTCGTGCCCGCCGTCGGTTACAGCCGCCACCGGGGTGGACGCGTTATGCCATGCCATGGAGGCGTTTATTTCCCGCTGCGCCCAGCCGGTCACGGACGCATGGGCCTTGCAGGCGATCGAACTCATCATGAAGAATCTCCGCTTGGCGTATGAGCAGGGAGACAACCTGGAGGCGAGGGAACAGATGGCCCTGGCGTCCATGCTGGCCGGTGCGGCGTTTTCCAATGCATCCGTGACGCTCGTCCACGGCATGTCCCGCCCGATCGGCGCCATGTTTCACGTTCCGCACGGCGTTTCCAATGCCATGCTGCTTCCGGCCGTACTGGAGTTTACCAAAGAAAGCGCTCTGGAACGGTTGGCGATCATCGGACGGATCATTGCGTCGGATGGGACGGGGCGATCGGAAGCGGAAACGGTTGACAAGCTGATTCTGGAGATCAAAAGGTTATGCCGGGATTTGCAGATTCCCAACATGAAGACATGGGGCATCGACAAAACCAGGTGGAATCAGGTGGTATCGAAAATGGCGGCGGATGCTTTGGCCAGCGGCAGCCCGGGCAATCATCCCCGAATTCCCACCCATGACGAATTGGTCCAGCTCTATCATGTCTGTTATGACTATGATTTCAGCGTACACACGGAAAGCATGGGGTAACTCGTCATACAGCAGGCGAACATGGCATCGGCAGCAGACAACCAACGGTACGCCGGTATCGCAAACCGGGTCGCGGAAGATGGCCGCATGACTGCCCGGTAGGGAACAGCACGCGCAGAAAAGGCGGCGAGGTACACTCGCTGCCTTTTTCCCATGCGATGGCCCGCATGCAGGCTGAACCGGCAAGAGGCGGAGATGGAAATTCCTGCATAACGGGAGCGGGATTGGGAAAAATAAGGCAGCGGATGGGAGGGAACCAGGCATGCAGTCCTTTCGCAAGCAAGAAATTCGGCTGGCTTATTTCTGTTTCGGGATTTCCTTTCTCTTGCTGATTGCTTTGCTCATGAAGTGGATGCGTGGATAAACGAAAGGAGAAGAACCGTGTTTGCATTTGACCAGGTGATCGCAGCCAGACTGCTGACCTCGCTTACATTGGGCTTTCACATCATTTTCGCGACGATGGGGGTGGGAATTCCCCTGTGCATCTCGTTGGCGGAATTCGTCGGGTTGTGGAAAAAAGACGTCCATTACCTTCTCCTGGCCCGACGATGGGCACGGGGGTATGTGATCACGGTTGCCGTGGGAGTCGTGACGGGGACCTGCATCGCGCTGCAGCTTGTCTTTCTGTGGCCGGGTTTTATGCAGCTCGCTGGCAAGGTGATCGGGTTGCCGCTGTTTTTGGAGACATTCGCCTTTTTCTTTGAAGCGATTTTTCTGGGGATGTACCTGTACACGTGGGATCGCTTCCAAAACCCGTGGCTTCATTGGGTTTTGTCTGTTCCCATCATTATGGGGGCGGTTGGTTCCGCTTGTTTCATTACCTCTGTCAATGCGTTCATGAATACGCCCCAAGGCTTTCGGCTGGAAAACGGCGTGATCACCGCGATCGATCCGTGGCAGGCCATGTTTAATCCGGCTGCGCCGTCGAAGGTGGCTCATGTGCTGTCGTCGGCGTTTTTGACGGTCTCGTTCGTGTTGGCCGCGATCGCCGCGTATCACCTCTATCGAAAGAAACAGCATGAGTACTATCAAAAGGCGCTCGGGTTTACGATGCTCCTTGCCTTGGTGTTTTCCGTTCTCAATACGGTGATGGGAGACTGGTCCGGAAAATTTTTGGCCGAATCCCAACCGGAAAAACTGGCCGCAGGGGAGTGGCATTTTCATACAGGAGCCCGGGCGAAGCTGATTGTCGGCGGCATTTTACACGAAGACACCTTGGAAACGGAGTATGCGTTGGGCATCCCGCTGCTGTTAAGCATCCTGGCGAAAGGAACCCCCGATGCGAAGGTAATCGGGCTGGATCAGTTTCCCCGCGAGCTTTGGCCGCCGCTGTACGTGCACTACTTCTTCGACCTGATGGTGGGGTTGGGGGCGTATTTGTTTGTCGTGTCGTTCCTGTTTGTCGGCTTGTCCTTTTTGCAGAAGAGAGGCAAACTGACGCGGTTTTCGAGATACAATCGTCCCGTCCTCGCCGCCATCATGGCTGGCGGCCCGTTTGCCGTGCTGGCCACGGAGTGCGGCTGGATTTTTGCCGAAGTCGGCCGGCAGCCGTGGATTTTGCGGGGGGTTTTGCGAACGGGCGAAGCAGTCACTCCGGCGGCTTACCTGCCTGAAATGCTTGTGTTGTTTGTCTTGCTGTATGTATTCCTGGCCGTGCTGGTGACGAGCGTGCTCGTTCGATTGTTCCGCAAAACACCACCGGAAGTGGAGCTGGAAGCCAGAAAAATCATCTTGTAGGGGGCGCCATGGAACTGCACAAGATTGGCATTGCCATCGCGTGGATCTTTCTGTACGGGTATCTGATCGTCGCTTCCATTGATTTTGGTGCCGGGTTTTTCTCCTTTTACGGAAAGCTGACGAAACGCGACCACATCATCAACGCGATTATTGACCGGTATTTGTCCCCGGTGTGGGAGGTAACGAATGTCTTTTTGATTTTTTTCGTGTATGCGGTCATCGGCTTTTTTCCGGACGTCGCCTACATGTATGGCGTCGCGCTGCTCGTTCCCGGAAGCGTGGCGCTGCTGCTGATCGCGATTCGGGGGTCGTTCTATGCGTTTGCCAATTACGGAGCGCGAAAAAACACGGTGTACCTGTTTGTCTATGGAGTGACGGGGCTGTTCATCCCGGCTTCGTTGGCCACGCTGTTGACGATCTCCGAGGGTGGTTTTATTTCGGTCGACGGACAGCGCGTGGAACTTCTTCTGCATCAGCTTGTCCGCAGCCCGTACGCCTGGGTGGTCGTCCTGTTGGCCATTGTCAGCGTTCTGTTCATCAGCGCGTCCTTTTTAACCTACTATGCGGATCGGGCGAACGATACGGAGGCGCGGGAGGTGCTGCGCCGGTTTGCCCTGTACAACAGCCTGCCGACGATCTTTGTGAGTTTCCTCGCCTTCTTTACGATCCGTACCCATAATCCCGAGCATTTTGAGCGGATGCTTTCCATGAGTTGGATGTTTATGGCTTCTCTCGCCTGCTTTCTCCTTGCGCTGGCGTTGATCATCCAGCGGAAATGGTACGGAACCGCCTTTCTCTTTGTCATGCTGCAGTTTGCCTTTGCATTCTTCGGGTATGGCCGTTCCCATCTGCCGTATCTGCTGTATCCCTATCTGACCGTGGAATCGGGGGTGACCAGCGATGCGATGGGCGTGGCGCTGATTGCGGCCTTTGTTGGCGGCATTCTGCTGCTGATTCCGTCCTTGTTTTTGCTCATGCGGCTGTTTGTTTTCAGCGCGACTTACGTGCAGGGGAGGAAGTAGGATCTGCGGGCAGCGTGAGGGAACAGAACACAGGCAGCCGGCGCTCTGAGTGGAGTGCCGGCTGTTTTTTTTTGCGCGCCGCGGGCAGCCCGGTGCACGCGATTCGGCGGCGTGGGGGAATTCTCCGGCAGTCCGCCGGTGCACGAAACCCGTCACACGGAGGATAGCGGAACGGGCAGACCGCAGCCGGTGTGAAAACAGTGGACGAGCTGTTCACCCGTGTAGCGAACACGTGTAGCGAATCGCTACAGGCAGCTCCATCTGCGGAAGAGGAGGCCGGTTGTCTCCGCGCGGAAAATCCCTGCCGCAGAACGCGGAAATTCCATGCATGGCTGCGGACCAGGGTTGGCATCGTTTGTGCTTGTAGGTAGATGCAGCAAGAGCGGGCCTCTTGTGTGAACGAATCAACGACTCATGGATGGAAGGGAGATGATTTACCACATGGGAAGCATTAATGCGCAAATTCTCGCGATCGACGCCGGAGGCACCATGACCGACACCTTCATCATCAACGACAAAGGGGAATTTGTGGTCGGCAAGGCGCAGTCCACCCCTGACGACGAGTCGATCGGCCTCTTGAACTCGGCGCGTGATGCCCTCTCCTACTGGAACACCACGGTGGAAGAGGCGTTCCCCCAGTTGGTGGCGGGCGTGTATTCCGGGACGGCGATGCTCAACCGCCTGGTTTCCCGGAAAGGACGGCGCGTCGGGCTGATCGTCAACAAAGGGATGGAAGACTTCCACCGGATGGGGAGAGCCATTCAGGCTTATCTCGGGTACTCGTATTCGGACCGCCTGCATCTGAACACACACCGCTACGACCCGCCCCTGGTACCGCGGGAGCTGACACGGGGGATCACCGAACGGGTCGACCTGTTTGGCAATGTGGTGATTCCGCTGTATGAACACGAAGTGGAACAAGCGGTGGTCGAGCTGTTGGATCAGCAGGTGGAAGCCATCGTCATCAGCTTCCTCCATTCCTACAAGTACCCTGCGCATGAGCGCAAGGTCCGCGACATGGCGAAGGCCATCATGAACAAACGGGGCCAAGAGGTGCCGATTTTCGCGTCGGTCGACTACTACCCGCTGCGCAAGGAGTCGCACCGAACCAATACCACCATCATCGAGGCGTATGCGGCCGATCCGTCCCGCGAAACGCTGCTGAAGATCGACAAGCGGGTCAAGGAGAGAGGGGCCAAATTCGACCTGCGGGTGATGGCCAGCCATGGCGGAACGATCAGCTACCGGGCGAATGAACTGGCCCGCACGCTGGTGTCGGGACCGATCGGCGGCGTTGTGGGGGCCAAGTATTTGGGCGAGCACCTGGGCATCCGCAACATCGCGTGTTCGGACATCGGCGGGACCAGTTTTGACATGGCGCTGATCACGCAGGGGGATCTGAGCATCAATACGAGTCCGGACATGGCACGCCTGGTCCTGTCTCTGCCGTTGGTCGCGATGGATACGGTGGGGGCCGGTGCCGGCAGTTTCGTCCGGATCGACCCGAACTTCAAGTCGATTACGCTGGGGCCGGACAGCGCCGGATACCGGGTAGGCGTGTGCAATCCGGCGGGCGGCATTGAAACCGTTACCGTATCCGACTGCCACGTCGTGCTCGGATTGATCAATCCCGACAATTTCCTGGGAGGAGAGGTGAAACTGTATCCGGAGCGAGCGTACCAGGCGGTCAAGGAACAAATCGCCGATCCGCTCGGCCTGACGGTGGAGGACGCCGCCTACGGAGTGATCGATCTCCTGGAGTCGCAGCTCCGCAATTACCTGGAATCGATGATTCTCGGCAAGGGGTACTCTCCTTCCCAATACGTGTGCTTCTCGTACGGCGGGGGCGGACCGCTGCACACGGCCGGCTACACCAAAGGGCTTGGCTTCGAGGACATCCTGGTCCCGGCGTGGGCTGCCGGATTTTCCGCCTTCGGATGCGGGGCGGCCGATTTCGAGTACCGCTACGACAAAACGCTGGACATCAATGTAAACGCGGCCGCGGCCGAACAGGAGAAAACGGACGCGATCGGCGAACTGCAGCAGGCATGGGTGGAACTGATGGACAAAGTGGCCGACGAATTTGAGAAAAACGGATTCCCGCGCAATCAGGTCGAATTCCGCTTCTACTTCCGCATGCAGTATCAGGGGCAGTTGAACGACCTGGAAATCGAATCGCCGATCCAGACACTGCGCACGGTGGAAGACTGGAATGTGCTGGTTCACACCTTTGAGGAGACGTACGGCCGCGTGTATGCGAAAGCCGCCCGTTCCCCCGAACTGGGCTACTCGGTGACCGGAGCGATTGTGCGCGGGATCGTCGAAGTGCCGAAGCCGAAAATTCCGGAAGAGCCGCTCGGCGGCGAACAGCCTCCGCAGGACGCGTACCTGGGCACCCGCCCTGTGTATTGGAAAGGGAAGTGGACGACGGCCGACATCTGGGAAATGGAAAAACTGAAAGCGGGCAATCGGATCAAGGGGTTTGCCATCCTGGAATCGTCCGCGACGACGTTTGTCATTCCGCCGGGGTATGAGACGCGTCTGGATCGCCACCGCATCTTTCACCTGAAAGAACCCAAATGAGCGCAATCGATGGCGCCATTGGCTTGAGAAAAATGGGAGGAGGGATTGGAAGTGGCAAATGTGCAGAGTGAATGGTTGGTTCAAAACAATGCCCGCCGTCCGATCGGCTTTCATGGAAAAACGCTCAAACAAATGAGGGAAGAAATTGACCGGCTGAGCCGCGAAACCGGTCATTATGCCGGGTTGAAGGAACTGCCGTTCAAGGAATCGGAGCCGATTCGGTACGAAAAAATATTCGCGAAACTGCGTGGAGGTGTGGTTCATGCCCGCGAGACGGCCAAGCGGGTGGCCGCTTCCCCCATCGTCGAACAGGAAGGGGAACTGTGTTTTACCCTGTACACGCCGGAAGCGGATTCCATCGTGACCTCGACGGGCATCATCATCCACGTGGGAACGATGGGCGCTGCGATCAAGTACATGATCAAAAACGACTACGAGGAAAATCCGGGCATCGAACCGGGCGACATCTTCTGCAACAACGACTGCCAGATCGGCAACGTACACCCGTGCGACGTGCACACCATCGTGCCGATTTTCTGGGGACATGAACTGGTCGGCTGGGTGGGCGGCGTCACCCACGTGATCGATGTCGGGGCCACCGCTCCCGGCAGCATGACGGTCGGGCCCGTGACGCGATACGATGACGGCTATCAGGTGGCCTGCCGAAAAATCGGCAAAAACGACACGCTGCTGAAAGACTGGCTGATTGAGAGCCAGCGCTCCGTCCGCACGACCAAATACTGGCTGCTGGATGAACGGACCCGCGTCGCCGGCTGCCACATGATCCGCGACCTGGTGCTGCAGATCATCGAAGAGGAAGGCATTGACACGTACAAACAGTTTATCCGGGAAGTGATCGAGGACGGCCGGCGCGGGTTCATCAACCAGGTGAAGTCGATGACCATTCCGGGCACATACCGCGGCGTTTCGTTCGTTGACGTCCCCTATCAAAATCTGGACGTGCCGCCGTATGCGCGGGTAAACACCATCATGCACGCCCCGTCCGAGATGACGATTCACAAGGACGGGAAACTGGAAATCGACTTTGAAGGGGTCAACCGCTGGGGCTGGCACAGCTACAACGCGACGCCGGTCTCGATTACCAGCGGGATCTGGGTGATGCTCTCCCAAACCTTGATCCCGAACGACCGGGTCAACGACGGCGCCTATTATGCAAGCCGGTTTGGCCTGCCCTACGGCTCCTGGCTGAATCCCGACGACATCCGCACCGCCCACAGCTACGCCTGGCATTTCCTCGTTTCCGCCTGGAGCCCGCTGTGGCGTTCGCTGAGCCGGACCTATTTTGCCCGCGGCTATCTGGAAGAAGTGAACGCGGGGAACGCGAATACCAGCAACTGGCTGCAGGGCGGCGGGTACAACCAGTTTCATGAAAACCACGCGGTCAACAGCTTCGAATCGGCAGCAGAAGGCGTCGGGGCGAGTGCGGTCAAGGACGGTATCGATCACGCCGCCGCCGTATGGAATCCCGAAGGCGACATGGGGGACATGGAAATCTGGGAGCTGGCCGAACCGCTCTTGTACCTCGGACGGTCGATCAAGCCGAACACGGGCGGATACGGAAAATACCGGGGAGGAAACGGGTACGAAACCCTGCGGATGGTCTGGGGAGCCAAGGACTGGACCATGTTCTTCATGGGCAATGGCTACATGTCCAGCGATTGCGGCCTGATGGGCGGCTATCCGGCCGCTTCCGGGTACCGGTTCGAAGCGCACGGGACCAACATCAAGGAACTGATCGAAAAGAAACTGCCGCTGCCGTTGGGAGGAGATCCGGACCCCGGCAATCCGCAGTACGAAAAACTGATCACCGCCAAAGAAATCAAA
Organism: Brevibacillus sp. LEMMJ03; assembly: GCF_007197875.1. NCBI lineage: Bacteria > Bacillati > Bacillota > Bacilli > Caryophanales > Paenibacillaceae > Brevibacillus > Brevibacillus sp. LEMMJ03. The sequence goes on from NZ_VKJN01000004.1 coordinate 148,489, forward strand.
CGTGACAAGCAGGCGATCACAACCGAAGAGATTTTTGACAATTACGACTTGTATCTGAATTACCTGCGGGGAGGCCCCGGTTTTGGCGATCCGCTCGAGCGCAATCCGAAAGCGATCGAAACCGACCTGAACGAAGGTCATCTGCTGCCGGCCTATGCAGAGAAAGTGTACGGTGCCGTCATCGCCCAGGACCAGAAAGGCCGCTGGGTGGTCGATGAGGTGAAGACCGAACAGCGCCGGGCCGAAATCAGAAAAGAGCGGATCAAGCGCGGCAAACCCACGCGCGAATGGATGAAGCAGGAGAGGGAGAACATTCTCAACAAGCAGGCGGCCATTCAGGTTCGTCACATGTACGCCGGCAGCTTTGCCCTCAGCGAGAAATTCACCAAACAGTTCAAGGAGTTCTGGGATCTGCCAGAAGAGTGGATCATCAAGGAAAGCGAATTGGGCATCCCGGTATTCGGGGCCCGCAATCAAATCCAATAGCGACAGGGGAGCCAAGGAGGTTGAGCCATGCCCAAATACGACAAGCGTACGATTGAAGAACTGATCGACGGCACGATTGATTTTTTCAAACTGAAGGAGATGCTCTCCCATTTTAAAGATCCCGAGCGGTTTGACACCTATCTCGGCATCCTGCAGGAACGGGTGCCGTGGGAAGACCGGATTCTCCTCCCGGCCGGCCTGCACTTGTACATCGTGCAGAAAGAAAGCGGCGACCGCATCGTGAAGTGCGATTGCGGCCACGAATTCTGCGACTACCGGGACAACTGGAAACTGCATGCGCTCATTTACGTCCGGGATACGGAAGAGAAGCTGGAGGAACTGTATCCCAAACTGCTGGCGCCCGACCCGCAGTGGCAGGTGATCCGGGAATACTACTGCCCGTCATGCGGCGTGCAGTTGGAAGTGGAAAACGTGACGCCCTGGTATCCGGTCATCAAGGATTTCGAGCCCGACATCGACGCGTTTTATGAAGAATGGCTCGGACGTCCCGTGCCGCAGCCGAAGGTGGGATAGCACAACAGACAAAAGGCGACGATCTTCGCAAAGATCGTCGCTTTTTGCGTACAAGGCTTACAGCATGTTGTATTTCTTTAATTTCCGGTACAGGGTGGTGCGGGCGATGTTGCAGCGTCGGGCGATTTCCGACAAGTTTCCGTTCGTCTCCCGGAACAATTGGGCGAGCAGCCGTTTTTCTTCCTGCTCCAAGGGAGATGTCGACGGGTTCGCCCTGTTTGCCAGCAGCAAATAGCCGGGCAGATCGGACAGGTGAATGCGCTCCCCGGCGGTAAACAGAACCGCGTGCTCGATTGCGTTTTCCAGTTCCCGGATATTTCCCGGCCAATGGTAGCTGCGAAGGAACGCCAGCACCTCATCATCTGCGGCGGTCACCCGCTTGCCGTGTTTTTGCGCAAATGTTTGGATCAGGTGGCTGCACAACAAAAGGACATCGTCGCCCCGCTCCCGCAGGGGAGGGAGCGCCAACTGCACCACATTCAGCCGGTAATACAGGTCGGAGCGGAATTTTCCGTCCTTGACAAGTTGCTCAAGATTCTGGTTGGTGGCGGCGATAATGCGCACATCGACGGAAACGGGCTTGGACGATCCGAGGCGGACGATTTCCTTTTCCTGCAGCACGCGCAGCAGGAACACCTGCAAATCCAGCGGCATTTCACCGATTTCATCGAGAAAGATGGTCCCGCCGTTCGCTTCTTCAAATTTTCCCGTTTTTCCTTTCGGATTGCCGCCTGTAAAGGTGCCGGTTTCGTATCCGAACAATTCGCTGGCGATCAATTCTTTCGGAATGGCTCCGCAGTTGATCGCGAGAAAAGGCGCGCGATGACGCGGACTGGCCAGGTGGATCGCGCGGGCGAACCGTTCCTTGCCGGTGCCGCTTTCTCCCGTGATCAATACCGGGACATTGGTGGGCGCGACGATTTGACTCTTGAGAACGACGTTGTTCAATACGCTTGATTCGCCGATGATGTCCGCCCAATGATTGGCGGGCACGGGAATGGATGGGCGATGGTGCGTCGATTTGTGGAAATGAAGGAGGAAGCCGACCCGTTTGCAGTCCTTGTACACGTTTTCGATGGAGATGGTCAATTGCGGTGTGGGTAAATAGAAATCGGCTTGCGGGTCGTTGAGGGTCAGCAAGGCGGACTTCAGGGGAGACAGGTCGGATCGTGCCCAAAACGCCCGCCTGTCTTCCAACTGCAGCAGGGACAGGGCGCTGGAAGTCGCGGCAACCACTTGCAATGCTTCGTCCAGCATGATCATCGGGGCGTGTTTCCGCTTTTCCTCCGCCTGCAGGAAACAGGCCTTCAGATAATGGCGCGTTTCCAGGGCAGCCTCCCGAAACTGCTGTTCAATCGTTTTCGCCGTCATCACCGCGGTTCCCAGGGAATGGGGTTGGGCCAAATCGCAGGGGCCGGTCAAGTCGATCACACCCAACAACTGGCCGGTCAGCGGATCTTGAACCGGGGCGGCTGAACAGATCCAGGGGTGGGCCCCTTCGCAAAAATGCTCGTAGGCAAAAATCTGGATCGGCTGTTTCGCCGCGATGCAGGTCCCGATCGCATTGGTTCCGGCCGATTCTTCGCTCCAGTCAGAACCGGGCACAAAATTCATGCGTTCCGCTTTCTGCAAGATCCGCTGTTCTCCTTGGACGTGAATGATTCTTCCTTTGTTGTCGCACAGGGTGATGAGGTAGTGGGTGCCTTCGATCTGTCGAGCCAAATCCTGCAGGATGGGCAGGGAAACCTGGGAGAGGTGGGACTGGTTGACCCAATCAACCAATTCATCGTCAGTCATTACGATGGAGGCCTGCTTTTGGAGAGGGTTGACGCCTTTGGTTTGACAGCGCTTCCACGATTGGTACACATTCATCCTCATGTCCGGCGGTTCGCGCTTTTCGAAAACAAAGCGGTTCCACACCTCTTCCAGCTTCTGCAATGCTTCGTGGATGCTGCTGATTGAGTGAATAGCTATATACGGATTGGTCATAACTATCCCCCCAATGAACATGTACGAACTGAGCAATATTATACCAAAATTCTAATAATTTCAACAATATATCGTTTTGTAAATTTTGTATGATCCTCCCGGCTTTTGGTTTTGTCGAAAAGGGGAAAAAGGGGGCATGATTCCCCCTTCTCCGCATGTCATCCGCTACAATTCCTCAAGGATGTCCCCCGCAATCAGCGAATACCCCGACGGCCGCTTGGCTGCCGCGCGATCACCGGCGGAACCGTGGAGCCAGACGGCGAGGCAGGCTGCGTGGTCGGCGGGCAGTCCTTGGGCGAGCAGGCCGCCGATCATTCCGGCCAGGACGTCGCCGGCGCCGCCGGTCGCCATGCCGGGGTTGCCCGTCGGGTTTATGTACGCGCGGCCGTCCGGTGTAGCGACCACCGTACCGGCTCCTTTCAGCACCAGCGTCAGCCGATGGCGGCGGGCGTAGGAGCGGGCCAGCTCGATCCGGTTCTGCTGTACCTCGCTTGTCGCCACTTTGGCAAGTCGGGCCATCTCTCCGGGATGCGGGGTCAGGATGGTGGGTGCTTCGCGCTTCGGCCAAGACGAGAAGTGGTCAGCGTCAGCCAGCATGTTCAAGGCGTCGGCGTCCAGGACCAGCGGACCGTTCGTCTCCTCCCACAGCATGCGCAGCCAGTCCGCATCGCCGGGAAAGCGTCCCAGCCCCGGGCCGATGACGGTGACGCTGCGGCTGCGGACCAGCGCGATCAGCTTTACCCGGGCTTCAGGCAGATTCCACTCCCCGGGAAGCCCGGCCAGCATCACTTCGGGCACATGTCCGATCAGCGCGGGGAGGAGTGCGTCGGGCATTACCCAGGTCACCAGCCCGCTGCCTGCACGAAGCGCCGCTTTGCTGCAGAGCAGCCCTGCCCCGCTCATCTCTCGGCTGCCTGCCACGACAAGCACGTGTCCGTAGGTTCCCTTGTGGGTGTCGGCTTGACGCGGCAATCGCGGGTCCAGCCGGAACCGTTCGCGAAACAATTGTTCGTCGAGCAGGAAGGTTTGGACGCCGAATGTGTCGGCGAGTGACGGCCAGATGCCGATGGGGCGTACGACGACCTCTCCCGCCTTGTCCAGGCCGCCTGTCTGAACCAGCCCCCGTTTGAGAAAAGCGAGGGCCACCGTGCGCGCGGCCTGAATGCAGGGATCGTGGGGCACGCCGGTATCCGCGTCCAGACCGCTGGGAATGTCGGCGGAAATGATCGGCAGCCCGCTCGCGTTTGCTTCCCGGATCAGATCCGCGTAGGGGCCGCGCGGAGCGCCTTTGCTGCCCGTCCCCAACAGCGCGTCGACGATTCCGTCAAATGAGCGCCAATCCACAGGGGAAGTGCCGTACACGATGGCGGGTATCCCCAATCGCCGCGCGATTTCCTGCTGCCGCGCGGCCTCCCCTGTCAACTGTTCCGGCGATTGTGCGAAAAGGAGGGTGACGTCTACGCCGCTTTCCATCAGATGCCGCGCCGCCACCAGTCCGTCGCCGCCGTTGTTCCCTTTTCCGACGAGGATCGCCCAGCGGGGTGGTCGTTTCCCTTTGTCCATCCCGTGGGTGCGGGAATACTCCTGGACGTCGCGGGCGATGGCGCTGCCCGCGTTTTCCATCAGCACGGCGGCCGGAATGCCGATCACGTCGATTACATGCCGGTCCATCTTTCGCATCTCTTCGGCGGTTACCACATACATGGATCGCGGACTCCTTTCCCAAAACGACTGCGTGTGACCCCATCATACCACAGGGAAGGGGATTTGATGGTCGATTTTGCCTGTGTGGCGGGTTCTCCAGCGATGAACGGCCCATACTCTTTTCACGATTTTTCCATAGTTTTTCCGAACTTTCCCGGCATTCTTTCCCTACAATCGGACGTGCAAGGCAAGATCAAATCAAAGGAGTGTGGATGATGATGAAAAAAATCCTTTCCGTATCGCTGCTCACGACCAGTTTGCTGGTCTATGGGGTGGGGATCATCCATGCGGAAGAGCAGTCGGATGCGCAGCCAAAATGGAAGCAAACCCCGGAATACCAGGCGATTCAAACGCTGCAGGAACAGCGCAAGCAGTTGAACGCCCAGCTCAAGGCCCAAGGAGAGCAGAACCGGGCGGCGTGGGAAGCCCTGCGGAGCGGCGTTCCCCAAGAGGTACGGGACACCGTGAAACGCGTATTGAACGAAATCAAGCCGCTGCGGGAAGAAAACAAACAACTCGTAGCCGCACTGAAAGAGGCCAAGCAAGCAAAAGATGAGGAGCGGATTCGCGAGATCAAAGCGGAATTGGAGGCGAACCATCAAGCGATTGAAGCGAAGCTGGCCCCGATCCAATCGCAGTGGGAGCAGGTCAAAGAGCTGCGTAGCGCTTTGAAGGAGACGAAATCCCAAGTGAAGCCGATCCGGGAAGAGAAGAAGGCGAATCACCAAAAGGTTGTCGAACTCCGTACCGACATAAAAGAGACGATGAAGAACGCAAAAGAGGCTTACAAGAACGGCCAGGAAACGGAATGGAAAGACGCCCTGGGAAATGCAGCCGATCTTCTCGAGCAGTTGAACGCCGTGAAAACAGAGATTTTGTCTCAGAAACAGGCAATCTATGAGATTCTAAAATAGGTGTACCCGTCTGTATGCATGTGACACCGGTTCCGGTACCGCGGAACCGGTTTTTGCCTTTTCCCCAAAGAAAGTATGGGAAAAGTGTGGGATGTATGGGAAAACGTCCGGTTTTGTCGGTTCCTTCCCGATTTTGATGTACAATAGCTGGTGAATCTATCAGATGGCGGAGGAAGTCGCATGAAACCCTACCAAATTGCCATTGTGGATGATGATGCCAACATTCGCCAGATCGTCGAGGCGTATCTGCAAAAAGAAGGATACCAGACAGTCGGACTGGAGACGGCAGAAGAGGCGCTTCGTCTGTGGGAAACCCGTCCGCCCGATCTTTGGGTGCTGGATATCATGCTGCCGGGTATGAACGGGTATGAATTTTGCCGCCGCATCCGGAGGGAGACCGAAACCCCGATCATCATGATTTCCGCACGGGACGAAGAGGTAGACAAAATTCTCGGACTGGAATTGGGCAGCGATGACTACCTGACCAAGCCGTTCAGTCCGCGCGAACTGGTGGCCAGGGTAAACCGATCCCTGCGCCGCTGGGAATACATGAGGAATCGTTCGACGACAGCGCCGAATGAGGACAAGGAGGCTGCCGCAGACAGGGAAGAGGTTCCTGCTCTTCTGCTTGATACGGAAAAACGGCGTGTCTATTGGCAGGGAAAAGAAGTGGAGGTGACGGTGAAAGAGTTTCAACTGCTGCGTCTCTTTGCCGACCATCCCAATCGCGCGTTTTCCCGGGAAGAATTGCTTGCGCTGGTGTGGGGAGACGACTATTTCGGCAGTGATCGCGTCGTCGATGACCTGGTGAGACGGGTGCGCAAAAAATTGGACGGGATTCCACTGGACACGGTCTGGGGATTTGGATACCGTCTGCGGGATCCACAGGAGCAGGCAAAATGAAACTGCTGTACCGGATCACGCTGGCGTTTGGCCTCTTGCTGATTGTGGTAACCGGGGTATCCGCTTACCTGATCAATTCGTTCCTCCTGGAAAACCTGATTGAGCAGCAAAGAAGAGAGCTTGCCTTGAAAGGCCAGGTGTGGATCGAAAAGGTGAAAGCATCCGGCGAAACGATCAAGCCGGAAGAGATCCAGGAGCTGAGCAGGTTGGTTGTCTCCAATCGAAAGGTGGAGATCCTGCTCCTCGGGAGACGAAAAAAAGTGCTGTACACCACGCTTCCGTCGGCCAGTCTGGATCAATGGATCGATCAGTTGGAACGGAAGGCGAAGAAGAGACAGGATAAAAACATTTGGATGATTGGCAGCGATGACTATATCGTGGTGACGCTTCCCTTGAAAAACGGCGAGAACCAGAGGCTGCTGCTGGCAACGCCGGTTCGCGGCCTAAAGGAGTTGCGGATGGAACTGACCGGCAATATCATGGCAAGTCTGCTGCTCGGGGCGATTTGCGCCATCATCCTCAGCTTCTTCATCACGCGGAGCCTGGTCACCCCCCTGAGCAGGCTGACGGAGGAGATCAAGAAAGTGCAGCGCCGCCGATTTTCCGAGGTGGAAATGATTCCGGCCAGCGGGGAGATCGCCGAGGTTACCAAGAGCGTGTATTTTATGGCGCAGGAATTGGATCGGTTTCACAGCAGCCAAAAGCAGTTCTTTCAAAACGCCTCGCATGAATTGAAGACACCGCTCATGTCGATTCAAGGGTACGCGGAGGGCATACGGGATGGCGTCTTTACAGGGGAATCCGCACGCCAGGGACTGGATGTGATCGTGAAAGAGACCACGCGATTGAAAAACATCGTGACGGAAATGATTCTTCTCGCCAAGTTGGAAAGTGAAGAGGATCTGTTCCATCCGTCCGAAGTCTCCGTTCTGGAACTGGTGCATCAAGCGGTGGAGCGGCTGCATCCGCTGATGATGCAAAACGGTGTGGACATTGCTGTGAGGTGCGGCGCAGCGAATCCCCGGATCAACGTCGACAGCGAGAAATTTCTGCAAGCCGTGCTGAACATCCTGGGAAACGCAGTGCGGCATGCACGGGAACACATCGAGATCAGCATCGAGGAAAAAAACCGGCACGTGCTGATCGACATCATCGACGACGGAGAAGGAATCCCGGACGACCTGCTCCCCAACTTGTTCCATCGCTTCGTGAAGGGGAAAAACGGGGAAACCGGTCTGGGGCTGGCCATTTCCAGAGCGATTGTCGAACGATCGGGCGGCACCATCGAGGCAGGGAATGGGAGGACGGGTGCTGTCTTTCGGATCAGGATGCCGCTGCTTCACGGCTGAGTGTCATGCGGCATGCCGCTTGGAGTGAATCCGGCTGTCCATATCAGGGAAGCCAGCCGGATTCTCCAGGCCCGCGGCAGAAAGAGCTGAAGAAAAGGAAAAAAATTCATTGACATCATCTCGGGAGGCCGATAGTATATGTATTAACAAAAAATATCGAATAAACTGAAAGAAAAACACAGTTTTACATGATAAAACAGAACCGGTGCGGCCGCGTGCGCAAGGTTACCCGTTTCCTCTATAATGACAGCGCTTTCAATTAGTGCGCTCACGGCTGTCTGCGGACAGGATGCTGTGCCTGCAATGTGCCAATATTGTAAAACAAAGTTTTATATTATAAAACAAAATCTCATTACTGAGGAGGTTGCCCCATGAGTTCGCCGCTCTTGTCGCCAAAAGAAGAACATTCCCTGCAGGCCAGGCACAATGTTCGCTGGACGGTCGTGATGTGGTTGTTAATCGGCGGGATCATCAATTATCTGGACAGGGCCAACTTGTCCATCGCCGCGCCGGAAATGATGAAGGAACTGGGGCTGAGCAAAACGGATATCGGGCTCCTGGGAACGGTGTTTTCCTGGTCGTACGCGCTGATGCAGCTTCCTTCGGGATGGCTGATTGACCGGTTTGGAGCCAAAAAAGTGTATTCCATCGCCGTGATCTGGTGGAGTCTCGCGACGTTCATGACGGGTGCCGTGAGTAAAATGTCTTCCCTGATTGGCGCCCGCCTCCTGCTCGGCATAGGAGAAGCTCCCTGTTTCCCGACGGCGGCCAAGATCACGTCGTACTGGTTCCCGAAAAAAGAACGGGGCCTGGCTACAGGGATTTGGGACTCCTCGTCCAAATGGGGTCCGGCGATTGCTCCTCCGATCCTCGTGTTCCTGCTGATCAGCTTCGGTTGGCGGGCGCTGTTTTACATCACGGGCTTGATCGGTATCGTGTTTGTGATCTTCTTCCTCATCTTTTACAAAAATCCGGAGAAAAGCCGCAAACTGTCCCCCGAAGAACGGGCCTACATCCAGGCGGACGGGGCCGGAACCGAGCAGGGCATCCAGCAATCCAGCATCAAATGGCGCACCTTGTTTACATACAGAAGCGTGTGGGGCATGATTCTCGGCTTTTTCTGCACCATCTGGATCTGGAACATCTTTCTCATCTTTCTCCCACTCTATCTGGTCGAAGTTCACCATATCTCACTGAAAGAACTGGGGATATACGCCAGCATTCCGTGGATCGGCGGCATCTTCGGCAATATCTTCGGCGGGTATCTGACGAAGAAACTGGCGGACAAGGGAATCGCCGCGCCGATTCACGCAAAACGGATGCTGATCGGCATTTGCGCGCTGGCTGCCGCCGTCGTCGTCGTGATCATTCCCTTTGTGCACGGCATTGTGATAACGCTTACGCTGATGACGCTGGCGCTCTGCTTTATCTCGGCGATTACCGGCAGTGCGTGGGCGCTTGCCGGAGACATCGCACCTCCGTCGATGGTGGCGTCGGTCGGATCCATTCAAAACTTTGGCGGTTATTTTGGCGGCGCGTTCTCACCGGTCGTCGCCGGAATGATTGTCGATACGACCGGTTCGTATGTGCTCGCCTTTGTATCGGGAGGATTGATCGCCGGATGCGCAGCCTTGTGTTACTGGTTGATCGTGAAGAATCCAATTGAGGAAAAACAGGCCTGACCGACAATTTGCGAACACCGTGTGAGGAGGATGGACATGAAGCCGTACGTGTATGTGGCTGCGCCGATCCCGGCGGAAGTGGAAGCGTATCTGGCGGAGCACTGCGAATACCGAAAGTGGGAGGGGGACGCACCGATTCCCCGCGGGGAACTGCTGCGGGAGATTGCCGATGCGGAAGGGCTGTTGACGGTCGGCGGGCGGATCGACAGCGAACTGTTGGAGCATGCGCCCAAGCTGAAAGTCGTCAGCAATATCTCCGTCGGCTACAACAATTTTGACCTGGAGGCGATGAAACGGCGTCACGTGATGGGGACGAACACGCCGCACGTACTGGACGAGACGGTGGCCGATCTGGCTTTTGCGCTGATCCTGTCCGCTGCCCGCCGAATCCCCGAGCTGGATCGGCACGTCAAGGCCGGCAGATGGGAGAGGAAACACGACGAGTGGCTCTTCGGACTGGATGTGCACGGCAAAACGCTTGGCATCATCGGCCTGGGCCGAATCGGCGAAGCGATCGCCAGACGGGCCGTGTACGGCTTTCGCATGAATGTGCTGTACCACAATCGCAGACGAAAGCCGGAAGCGGAGCAAACGCTGGGGATCACCTACCGTTCCCTGGAAGACCTCCTGCGGCAGTCCGATTTCGTCCTCCTGATGGTCCCGCTGACCGAGAAGACGACGCGCATGATGGGCCGCGAGCAGTTCGCCCTGATGAAACCGACTGCGATCTTCATCAACACGTCGCGCGGCAAGACGGTAGACGAAGCGGCTCTGATCGAAGCGCTGCAGGAGAAACGGATCTGGGGCGCCGGACTCGACGTGTTTGAAGAGGAACCGACACCGCCCGACAATCCGCTGCTCCGCATGCCCAATGTCGTGACACTGCCGCATATCGGATCGGCCACACGCGAGACGAGGTTGGCCATGGCGATGCTGGCGGCGCAGAATCTCGTCGCCGCCGTGCACGGGAAACGGCCGCCCAATCTCGTCACCGAATGAAGGCGTGGATACGTGCGAGGAATGGCCGGGTTGTACACAAATGATAAAACTCAGTTTTGTCATATAGAACATGGGATGCAAGGTGGGATGCCAAGTGAAAAAACATCTGTTGATCCTGTCCAGTCTCATCCTGTCGGCGGCGGTGCTGCTCTCCGGATGCGGAGGGCAGCAAACGGCCGGCAGCGGTTCGCCGGGCGCAGGGAGCGGAGCCAAGACGCACACGTTGAAAGTGGCCAACTACTTCGCGACCGACCATCCGCAGAACGTGGCCCTGCGGGAAAAGTTCAAACCGATGGTGGAAGAGAAGTCGGGCGGCACGCTGAAGGTGCAAATCTACGACAACAGCAAGCTGGGGGCGGAGAAGGAATTTTACGACGGGGTGCGCAACGGCACCATCGAAATGGGCATACCGGGATTGATCATGCAGGCCGACATTCCCAAGATGGCTGTCGGTGAGTGGCCGTTCCTGTTCAAGGATTTTGCCCATGCCAAAGCTGTCTTTACCGGCCCGATCGGCAAAGAGATGACGGAAGAACTGGAAAGCAAACACGGCGTGCATCCGCTGGCATGGAGCGCCAACGGTTTCCGGATGGTTTCCAGCAACCGAACGATCACCAAACTCGAAGATTTCAAAGGACTGCGTCTGCGCATGCCCAACATCCCCAACTACATTACGCTGGGCCAACTGCTGGGGGCCAATGTGACGCCGATGCCCATCTCCGAAGTGTTTACGGCACTGGAGCAAAAAGTGGTCGACGGGCAGGACAACCCGATCGCCACCCTGAGAGCGTCGGGCTGGTATGAAGTTCAGTCGGATGTGCTGGAGTCCCGCCACATGTTCAGCCCCAACCTGTATATCATCAACGCGAAACTGTGGAACGAACTGACTCCCGAGCAGCGGCAGATCATCGAGCAGGCCGCGAAAGAATCGGCCGACTACGAGTGGGAGCTTATGGAAAAGAGCTACGAAGCGGACAAGAAATTTCTCCAGGAGAACGGTATCCGATTCACGACGCCTGACGATTCGTTCCGGCAGGCGATGGAAGCCGCGGCTCAGCCGCTCTATGACGAGATCTTCCAGAAGTATCCGTGGGCAAAGGACATGGTGGAGAAGATCAAGGCGGCCGCCAAGTAGATCGGGAAGGTTGACAAGAAGGGAGGAGATGTTGTGGAAAAAGTCCTGCACATGCTGAATCGGGTGCTGAATGGCGTCACTGCGGTTTCGCTGGCATTTATGGCCATTCTCGTTTTCGGCAACGTCGTGCTGCGGTATCTGTTCAATTCGGGAATTACCTGGTCCGAAGAAATGTCGCGCTTCCTGTTTGTCTGGATGACGTTTTTGGGGGCGATCAGTGCGTTGAAAGACAATGAGCATTTGGGGATCGACATGTTTGTGAAGAAACTGTCGCCCCGGATGAAAAAAGCGGTTTTTGTGCTGACCAACGGGATCGTGCTCTACGTGCTGTGGCTGGTGCTGGACGGCAGTTGGAAGATGACGCTGATCAACATGGACAGCATGGCCCCGGCGACGGGATTGCCGCTCGCGTGTGTGTACGGCATCGGGATTGTCATGAGCATCTGCATGGCGATCATCATCGCGTTCAATCTGTACCGGGTGCTGTTTGGCAAGCGTTCCGTCGAAGAATTTATCCGCGCGCGGGAATCGGAAGAGGAACTGCTGGTGTCGAGTCAGCAGCAGGCGGTGCCGGAGGTGGCTGGTAAATGACGCTGGGCGTGTTTCTCGGGTCTCTGTTGGGAGTGATGGCGCTGGGGATGCCGATTGCGTTTGCCCTGCTCTTCAGCGGCGTCGCCCTGATGATTTACCTCGACATCTTTGACAGCCAAATCGTCGCGCAAAACCTGATCAACGGCGCGGACAACTTTCCGCTGATGGCGATTCCGTTTTTCATCCTCGCCGGGGAATTGATGAACGCCGGGGGCATCTCCAAGCGCATCATCCAGTTTGCGCTGGCGCTTGTCGGCCACATCCGCGGCGGATTGGGCTACGTGGCGATTCTGGCAGGCATCCTGTTTGCCGGGCTGTCCGGTTCCGCCGTGGCCGACACGGCCGCACTCGGGGCGATCCTGATCCCGATGATGGTAAAGGCGGGGTACGACCGCAACCGCTCCACCGGGTTAATCGCGGCAGGGGGGATTATCGCACCCATCATTCCTCCCAGCATTCCGATGATCATCTTCGGCGTGACCAGCGGCCTCTCCATTACCAAACTGTTCATGGCGGGAATTGTGCCGGGTCTGCTCATCGGCGTCGGCTTGATGATCGCCTGGTGGGCGATGGTCAGAAAAGGCCGGTTTGAGACATACCCTCGCCGGTCGCTGAAAGAAATGCTGGCCGCGACCAAAGGAGCCATCTGGGCACTCCTGCTGCCGCTGATCATAGTCGGGGGGCTTCGCGGAGGCGTGTTTACACCGACGGAAGCCGCGGTCGTAGCCGCATTTTACGCCCTGTTCGTCGGGTTGGTCGTCTACCGGGAGTTGAAGGTGACCCAACTGTACGAGATCCTGGTGGCCTCCGCCAAGACGACCAGCGTCGTGATGTTTCTCGCCGCAGCGGCGATGGTGTCCGCCTGGTTGATCACGGTGGCCAATATCCCGGCGACGCTGACCGACATGCTGGGGCCGCTGGTCGACAATCCGCTGCTTCTGCTGGTTGTGATCAACGTGCTGGTCCTGCTGGTGGGCACAGCCATGGACCTGACCCCGACCATTTTGATCCTGACGCCGGTGCTGATGCCTGTGATCGAACAGGCCGGGATCGATCCGATCTACTTCGGCGTCCTGTTTATCCTGAACAACTGCATCGGCCTGCTGACCCCTCCCGTCGGCACCGTGCTCAACGTCGCCTGCGGGGTCGGGAAGATCGGCATGGAAGACATCATGAAAGGCGTCTGGCCGTTTTTGCTGGTCGAGATCGTGATTCTCGTCCTGCTGATTCTGTTCCCTGCGATCGTGACTGTTCCGTTAGAGTGGTTGACGTAAGGAGGAGCGAACATGCAAAAGTGGAAAGTCGTCGTGACCGATTGGGAGTACGCCGATTTGCGGTATGAAGAACAGGTGCTGGACCGCGAGCGGATCGAGCTGGTGCCGGCGCAGTGCCGCACGGAGGAAGAGGTGATCGCGGCATGCCGCGATGCTGACGCGCTGATCAACCAGTACGCGCCGATCACGAGAAAGGTGATCGACAGCCTGGAGAAATGCCGGGTGATCACCCGGTACGGCGTGGGGGTCAACACGGTTGATCTCGAGGCGGCGACGGAAAAAGGGATTTGTGTGGCCAACGTGCCCGATTACTGCATGGACGAAGTGGCCGATCACGCCCTCGCCTTGCTGCTCGCCTGGACGCGCAAGGTGGTTGTCGCCAATCACCATGTAAAAAGCGGCGTCTGGGATTTCAAGGTGACGCAGCCGATCAGCCGTCTGCGCGGCAAAGTGCTCGGCTTGATCGGGTTCGGAAAGATTCCGCAGGCGCTAGCGGAGAAAGTGAAGCCGCTCGGGTTGCGCGTGATCGCCCACGATCCGTTCGTGCCGGAAGCGCTGGCGCAGGAAAAGGGAGTGCAGCTCGTCTCCCTTGACGAGCTGTGCCGGGAGGCCGATTTCATCTCCGTCCATGCGCCGCTGACCCAAGCGACGGAAGGAATGGTGGGCAGCGAGCAGTTTGACGCCATGAAACCGAGCGCGGTCGTGATCAACACGTCGCGCGGGCCGGTAATTGACGAACGCGCGCTGATCGAAGCCCTGCGCACAGGCCGGATTGCCGGAGCCGCTCTTGACGTGGTCGAGCGGGAGCCGATCTCCCCGGACAATCCCCTGCTGACGATGGAACAGGTGATTCTCACCCCGCATGTCGCCTGGTATTCGGAGGAAGCTGCCGCGGAAATGAGGACGAAGGCAGCGATGGGGGTCGTCGATGTTCTGCTGCACGGAGAGTATCCGAAATACCTGGTCAACACGCAGGTAAAAGAGAAGGTCCGCTTGAAAGAGAGCTGTCCGCAGAACCGCTATGCGGCCTATGTGTAAGCGATGGATCAGAAAGAAAGGGGACATGTGTGAATGAAAACATGGATGAAACACGCGGTCATCTGCTGTACCGTGCCGGCGCTGCTGCTGTTGGCCGGGTGCGGCGGAGGCAGTTCCGCCTCCTCTGCACAACCGGCGGCCAGCGGGATTCAGGAGCGGACCATCAAAGCGGGGATCGGATTGAACCAGGATCATCCGGAAGGGAAAGGATTGAAGAAATTCGCCGAGCTCGTCAGCCAGAAGAGCGGCGGAAAGCTGAAGGTGCAGCCCTTTTACGACGCGCAGCTCGGCGACGACAAAAAAATGACGGAGGCGCTGCAGGGCGGACTGCAGGAGATTACGATTCCGTCCACGTCGCCGCTGGTAGGCATGATCAAGGAATTCGGGATTTTTGACTTTCCGTTTGTGTTTCACGACGAGAAGGAGGCGGACGCGGTGCTGGACGGTCCGCTCGGCCAAAAACTGCTGGAGAAACTGCCGGAACACAACCTGATCGGGTTGGGCTATTGGGAAAACGGGTTTCGCAATCTGACCAACAGCAAGCATCCGGTTGCGAAAGCGGAAGACTTCAAGGGTCTGAAGATTCGCACGATGCAGAACCAGGTTCACCTCGAAGCGTTCCAGGCGCTGGGAGCCAACCCCACGCCGATGGCGTTCTCGGAAGTATTCAGCGCGTTGGAGAGCAAAACCGTGGACGGTCAGGAAAATCCGCTGGCAACGATCAAGACGAGCAAATTCAACGAAGTGCAGCAGTATCTAAGCGTGACGAAGCACGTGTATACGCCGTTTGTCTTCCTCGTGAGCAAGAAGTTCTGGGATAAGCTGTCCCCGGAAGAGCAGCAGATTTTGAAGGAAGCGGCCGTCGAGGCGGGCATCTACCAGCGCGAGTTGAACCGGGCAGAAAACCGGAAGGCGTTGGAAGAGCTGAAGAACGCCGGCATGGAGGTCAATGAGGTGTCCGAGGAAGAGCGGGCGAACATGCAGGCAATCATCAAGCCGGTGATCGACAAGTTCGCGAAGGAATTTGGCGAGGATCTCGTCAAGGAGATGTACGACCAGGTAGAAAAGGCGAGACAGTAAAGGGGGAACGGCCATGGGGATCTTGGAAGAGCTGCTCCGCGATATCCCGCTTCCCCGGATGGTCAAGGTACGGCAGCACTTTCACGCGCCGGAGATTGACGATGTGGCGTCTGCGGTTCGCCGGGCGATCGCGGAAGCGGGTGTGCTGCCGCGGATTGCTCCGGGGGATCGGGTGGCCATTGCCGTCGGGAGCAGAGGCGTGGCGGACATCCCCACGATTGCCAGGGAAGTGGTGAGGGCGATCGCGGCGGTCGGCGGTCAACCGTTTCTCGTCCCCGCGATGGGCAGCCACGGGGGAGCGACGGCGGAGGGACAACGGGAGGTGCTGGAATCCCTCGGCGTCACGGAAGCGTTTGTCGGGGCTCCGATCGTCTCCAGCATGGACGTGGTGGAAGTGGGCAGACTGCCGAACGGCCTGCCGGTCTACACCGACAAGCACGCGTATCAGGCGGATAAGATCGTGGTGATCAACCGGATCAAGCCGCACACCGCGTTTCGGGGTCCGGTGGAGAGCGGTTTGCTGAAAATGATCACGATCGGTCTCGGCAAGCAAAAGGGAGCGGAGGCCGCGCACGCCTACAGCTTCAAGTACATGGCCGAGCACGTGCTGGAGATGGCCAAAATGGTGATCGCCAGGGCGCCGATCGTCTTCGGCGTCGGTACGATCGAGAACGCCTACGACCGTCCGGCGAAAATCGTGGCCATCCCGGCGGAAAAGCTGGTGGATGAGGAACCGAAGCTGTTGGTGGAGGCAAAGGCGCTGATGCCGAAAATCGCCTTTACGCCGCTGGATGTGCTGGTGGTCGACGAGATCGGCAAGGACATTTCCGGGGACGGGATGGACCCGAACATCACCGGCCGTTATGGCACGCCGTATGCCAGCGGCGGCGTGGAGGCGGCGCGAACGGTCGTACTCCGCTTGACCGAAAAAACGCACGGCAACGCCAACGGGATCGGGCTGGCCGACATCACCACGCGAGACGTGTTTGAGTCGATCGACTGGGAAAAAGGGTACGCCAGCGCCTTGACTAGCACCGTCGTCGGGACGGTCAAGCTGCCGATGTTTCTCGATACCGGAGAGCTGGCAGTCAAAGCGGCGATCAAAACGTGCAACGCCTTTGACTTGACCCGTGTCCGGCTGGTGCGCATCAAAAATACGCTGCATCTGAAGGACATCTGGATTTCCGAAAGTCTGCTGCACGAGGCGAGGCAGCGGGACGATATCGAGATCGTGACCGAGCCGCTGCCGATGGACTTTTCGGGCAATTATCCGTGAAAGCAGGTGAACGGATTGAAGATCACGGCCTTCAAGCTGTATCGGGTGGAACCCCGATGGCTGTTTCTGAAGGTGGAAACCGACGAAGGAATCGCGGGCTGGGGGGAGCCGATTGTGGAAGGCAGGGCGGGCACGGTGGAAGCGTGCGTCCGCGAGCTGAGCGACTACCTGATCGGCCAATCGCCGCTGCGGATCGAAGACCACTGGCAGACGCTGTACCGCGGAGGCTTTTATCGCGGCGGTCCGATCCTGACCAGCGCCATCTCCGGGATCGAGCAGGCGCTGTGGGACATCGCCGGAAAGTACTACAACATGCCCGTCTATCAGATGCTCGGCGGGGCCGCACGTGACAAGATACGCGTCTACTCGTGGATCGGCGGAGACCGTCCCCGCGACGTGGCGGCAGCGGCAAAGGAAAAAGTGGAAGCGGGATATACCGCGGTCAAGATGAACGCCACCGAGGAAATGAACTACATCGATTCCTTTTCCAAGGTGGAGGCGGTGGTTGACCGCATCGCCGCCGTACGGGAAGCGGTCGGCAGGGACGTGGGCATCGGCATCGACTTCC
Source organism: Brevibacillus sp. LEMMJ03 (assembly GCF_007197875.1). Classification (NCBI taxonomy): domain Bacteria; kingdom Bacillati; phylum Bacillota; class Bacilli; order Caryophanales; family Paenibacillaceae; genus Brevibacillus; species Brevibacillus sp. LEMMJ03. The sequence goes on from NZ_VKJN01000004.1 coordinate 166,011, forward strand.
ACGGCCGCGTCCACAAGGCGATGGCGAAAGTGCTGGCCAAGGAACTGGAGCCGTACCGTCCGATGTTTTTGGAGGAACCGGTGCTGCCGGAGAACAACGAAGCGCTTCGCGAAATCGCCCGCCACACCACCATTCCGATCGCCACAGGCGAACGCCAATACACCCGCTGGGGATTCAAGCAGCTGCTGCTGGACGGCTGCGTGGACATCATCCAACCCGATCTGTCCCACGCCGGCGGCATCCTCGAGGTGAAAAAGATCGCCGCGATGGCGGAAGCGTTTGACGTAGCCGTCGCGCCGCACTGCCCGCTCGGTCCCATCGCTCTGGCTGCTTCGCTGCAGGTGGACGCTTGTACGCCAAACGCCGTCATTCAGGAGCAAAGCCTGGGAATCCACTACAACCGGGGAAGCGATCTGCTCGACTATCTGCTTGATCCGAGCGTGTTTACGTACAAGGACGGCTATGTGGAGATTCCCCGCGGCCCCGGTTTGGGGGTCGACATCAACGAGGAAAAGGTGGAAGAAGCGGCGCGCAGGGGGCACAACTGGAAAAACCCCGTGTGGCGCCATGAAGACGGCAGTGTGGCCGAATGGTAGAACGATTCGCATATCGCAAGGAGGGGGTCCATTCCATGTCTCGTCGATTTCCGCCGATCCACAATCAAACCAACCCCTATCGGGACAATGTGCAAGGAAAAGCGAACGAACCGATTTGCGTCGCGGGACTGCTCGACCGCTCGAAACAAATTCTCGGTTCCGCCTATGACGGGCCGGCCCCGGACTGGACGCTGGAGGAAATCTACAACCGCCTGGAGGAAAACGCGCCCCGCATTGCGATCATCGGCGGTTCTCCAGACCATCCGGCCCACATCATGGATAGTGTGACGACCGCCCGCGCAGCCATCCGCATCTGGCAAAACGGCGGCGTGCCGTTTGCCTTTTCCACGCCGGTGATGTGCGACGGCACCGCGCAGAGCAATCAAGGTATGAGCTATTCGCTGCAAAGCCGCAACGCGGTTGCCCAGATGGTGGTCAACCAGATCGAGGCGCACAGCTACCACGGGGCGTTCGTCATCCAGGGCTGCGATAAACAGCCGCTTGGAGTGGTCAGTGCGCTGGCCCATCTCGACCGGATTCGCCGCTACCGCGGAGAGGCGCCGTTCTTTGCCACCTTCGCGCCTGCGCACGTCCTGCAGGGGGGCACGATCCCGGCCGAGCTGCATGCCGAATTGGAGCAGGTGGCCGCAGCGGCGGAAGAGCGGGGAGCGCCCGACATCGCGCACGATTTGCGCGATGCGATGGCCTACATTTTGCAGTGTTCCTCCAACACCGCGTTTCAAGGCGTGCTGGAACGCGCAGTGGATAGGGGGATCATCAGCAGGGCGGCGCACAAGGAGTACGAAAAGCGGCTGGCTGTGGCCACGTGTGACGGAAAAGGCGGGGTCTGCGCCTTCAACGGCACGGGCAACAGCTCCCGCCATCTCGTCGCCGGCCTGGGATTGGTTCATCCGGCCGTGGAGCTGTTGACCGCTCCGCCCAGTCAGGAGCAGGTAAACCAGGCCGTGGACAGCCTCGCCCTGATGATCAACAACCCGGTGTTTGGCGTGGCCAATCTGATGGCGGCCAACATCAAAAACGCGATCCGGATTCACAGCGCGTCGGGCGGATCGACCAACCTGATGATGCACCTGGTAGCGGCCATGCTGTACGGCGGTTACAGGTTCAGTCTGTGGGATCTGGACCGGATTCACCACGAACATCCCGTTCCCGACCTGTTTGATTACAGTCTGACGCAGGGGCGCGACATTTTCGCCCTGGCGGTGCAGTGCTGCAGCGGCAGCATCCGCGGGATGGAGACGCTGTTTTACGAGCTGATGCAAAACGGCGTGCCGATGGACGTGGATGCGCCTACGGTGACGGGAACGACGTGGCGTGAACGGCTGGCCGACCAGGCGCGCCTGTCGGCGGAACACGTCAAGGACAATCCGATCATTCTCTCCCGACCGCGCCGTCCGTTCAGCGGGGTGGATGTGCTCACCGGCAACTTTTTTGAATCGGCCGTCGTGAAAATCAGCGGCATGACGACGGCCCAGCTCGACGAGTTTGACAAGAAAGTGGCCTTTGTCCTCTATTACGAGAACGAGGATGACGCCAACCGCAGCCTGCTGGATTCGCATTTGCTGGAAACGGTGAAGCGAGCGAAACGCTTCGCGGAGGAAAACCTGCGGGCCGTGCTCCGACACAATGCACCTCACCGCTTGGAAGACTGGCAGGCGCTCGACTACGACGCGCTGTTTGACCGAATGGTGGAGGAGGGGGTGCTGAAAATCGCCGTCGTCATCTCCGGGCAGGGGCCGGTTGCGTTCGGGATGCCCGAGATGTTCACGCCGATGCAGCACATCAACGCCAACCGCAACCTGAAACGTCTGGCCACGCTGATCAGCGACGGACGCTATTCCGGAGTCACCTACGGAGCGGCGATCGGGCACATGACCCCGGAAGCCAGCCTGGGCGGAGGCATCCTGTACCTGGAGACGGGAGATCTCCTGTACCTTAATCTGCGTGACCGGCAGATCCACTTTGTCAATCAAGCGGCATTTCGCAGCGGCAGACTCCAGTTTTCCTTTGAGGAGGTCAAAGCGGAACGGGCGGCACTGGCGGACAGGCGGCTTGCCACCATCCGGACGCGGCAAAGGCAGGTGGCGGCCAGCAATCGCATGACGGGCCACACCGACGCGGCACACGGCGTGGTTCCGCTCAGCGTGTTCGAGGAAGCCGTCCTGGATTACACCGCGGACGTCGCCTTTGAAACACGGAAGAAATAGAAAAGAAAGGGTGGAGGCAGATTTGAAACAAACTCGTGCGGTGATCGAGCAATTGGGCTTTCCGGCAGGCGATTGTCACGATCTGCCCAGCTCTGCGAAAACATTTCCGGACGGAGCGCAGTACCGCGTGGAAATTCCCAGCGTGGAAGGGCCCGCCTCTTTTGAAGCGGTGCTGGAAGCGTGTGAAACGTACGGGGTGACGATTCACCGAATCTCGCAGGGCAGCGGCATCATGCTCCTGACCGATCGCGAGCTTGAGCAGATGGCGGCCATCGGTCGTCGGGAAAACCTGGAGGTGAGCCTGTTTGTCGGCCCGCGCGGCACCTGGGACATTACGCCGATGACCTGGGCCAGCGCGGGAAAAATTGCCGGACTGCGGGTACAGGGGATGGATCAACTGGTTTATTCGATCGAAGACATCAAGCGGGCCTGCCAGGCGGGAATCCGCAGCATTCTGGTGGCGGACGAGGGGCTGTTGTGGCTGGTCAACGAGTTCAAGAAAATGGGCGAGCTGCCCGCCGACCTGCTCGTAAAGATTTCCGTTCAGATGGGGCAGGCGAATCCCGTATCGATCCGGCTGATGGAACAAATCGGCGCCGGCACGTACAACGTGCCGACCGACCTTTCGCTGCCGCGCCTGGCGGCGATTCGGCAAGCCGTCGACATCCCGATTGATATCTACGTGGAAGCGCCGGACGACATGGGCGGGTTTATCCGCCACTACGACATCCCGGAAATCATCCGGGTGGCGGCTCCCGTCTACATCAAATTCGGCCTGCGCAACTCGCCCAACATTTACCCCTCCGGCACCCATTTGGAACAAACGTCGATCAGCTTGTGCAAGGAGCGGGTACGCCGCGCCCGCATCGGTCTGGACATCATTCAGCGGTACGCGCCCGATTTGAAGACGTCGGAAAAAGGGGCCGCCGGATTGGCCGTTCCTGCCGTACCGGTCAAAGGAGAGCGCGTATGGACGTAGTCACCTTTGGCGAGACGATGGTGCTGTTTACCCCGGTCTCGGTGGGACCGCTCCGCTACGCGTCCCAATTCGAGAAAACCATCGGCGGCGCCGAGTCCAACGTGGCGATCGGCTTGGCGCGATTGGGTCATCAGGTAAGCTGGGTGAGCCGTCTCGGCGACGACGAGTTTGGGCTGTACATCCGCAATTTTATTCGCGGTGAAGGTGTAGACACGTCCCACGTCGTGTTCGACGCCAAACACCCGACGGCCGTCTTTTTCAAAGAGCGGCAAACCGCGCGGGAGCCCACCGTGTACTATTACCGCCGGGGATCGGCAGCCAGTTGTCTCCAACCGGAGGACGTCAGCGAGGAGCTGATTGCCCGGGCGAAGTTTCTGCACGTCACCGGGATTACCCCGGCGCTCAGCCCATCGTGCAGGGATACGGTGTACCAGGCGATTGAGAAGGCGAAACGACATCGGGTAACCGTCGTGTTCGACCCCAACATCCGGCTGAAGCTGTGGACTGCTGACGAAGCGCGGGACGTGCTGATGGACATCGCCGGCCAATGCGACATCGTCCTGCCCGGATGGGAGGAAGGCCGGATCCTGACGGGAGAAGACTCTCCCGAGCAAATCGCCGAACGATTGCTGCAAAACGGGGCGGTTGCCGTGGTGGTGAAGCTGGGAGAGCGCGGGGCCTACTACGCGGCCGCGAACGATCGCGCGTACGTCGACGGCTTTCCCGTCCGGCAGATCGTGGACCCGATCGGAGCCGGAGACGGTTTTGCCGCCGGTTTTTTGTCGGGACTGATCAGAGGGTGGTCGTACCGGGACGCGGTCAGGCTGGGAAACCGCGTCGGAGCCTATGCGCTGACGGTTGTCGGAGACGTGGAAGGATATCCGTTCTGGTCGCAGATCGCGGAAGAGAAGCCGCACATTCATCGATGAATCATCGAACATGTTCAAGGAGGGGAGAGAGCCAACCGTGCTGCCGAAAACCATGCTGCTGGAACGATTGGTAGAGAGCGGTGTGATCGCCGTGATTCGCCGGATTCCCGAGGACAGGATCGAACAGGTGGCGGACAGTCTGGTGCGGGGAGGCGTTACGGCGCTTGAGATTACGGTGGATTCGGAGAGCGCGTACGCTTCCATCGCCGCGCTCAGCCGCCGCTATCAGGGGCGTGCGATAGTCGGAGCGGGAACGGTGATCGACAGCGAATCCGCCGTGATGGCGATCAAAAGCGGAGCGGACTTCATCTTCAGTCCCAGCCTGCATCAAGACGTGATTCGTGCCGCCTTGCGCTATGGAAAGATCGCCGTTCCGGGCGTGATGACGCCGACCGAGATGATCACCGCCGTGGAGTGGGGGGCCGATTTGGTCAAGGTATTCCCCGCGGCCGCGCTCGGCGTACCGTATCTGAAAGACGTCAAAGCGCCGTTTCCGCACATCCCGATCATTCCCACCGGGGGAATTGACGAGCACAATGCCGCCGCGTTTATCGAAGCGGGAGCCGCAGCGGTCGGCATTGGCGGAAAGCTGCTGGATCGCCGGGCGATTGCCGCCGGTGACTTTGCCGTCGTGGAACAATCGGCCCGAACGATTGTGGAAGCCGTTCGCCGCGCCCGTGTTGATTGCGGAACAACCAAGTAAAGAGTCTCGTTCATAGGTCCCGTTTCTATGGTAATATATCTCCAGCATCATTCCGTAATCACATGGGTAAAGGGTGGATACAATGCCGATCATTCAAGCTGTGGAACGTGCGCTGAAGATACTCGACCTCTTTGACGAACAGGAAACCGAACTGAAAATCACCGAGATCAGCGAGCGTATGCAGTTGCACAAGAGCACGGTTCATTCCCTGTTAAAGACGCTGCAGGCACACGGCTACATTGACCAAAACCCGGAAAACGGCAAATATCGGCTGGGGATGAAGCTGTTTGAACGAGGAAATTTTGTCATCCATGGTCTGGATATTCGGAAAATAGCGAAAAGACATCTCGTCGACTTGTCCCTGAAAACCGGGCAAACGACTCATCTTGTCATCCTGGACGACAAAGAGGGCGTGTATATCGACAAGGTGGAAGGCCCCATGGCGACGATTTTGTACTCGCGCATCGGCAGGAGAATTCCCGTACACTCCAGCGCGGTCGGCAAGGTGCTGGTCGCCTTTTTGTCGGAGGAAGAGCTGCAAAACATCCTGGACGGCTATCAGTACGTGGCGCAGACGCCGAATACGATTACGAATGAACAGGCCTTTCGGCAGGAACTGGAGAAGGTGCGGCAGGCTGGTTACGCCGTCGACAATCAGGAAAACGAGCCGGGAGTTCGCTGCATTGCCGTTCCCATCCGCAATCACAAGGGGCATGTGGTGGCTGCCGTCAGCATCTCCACGCTGGTCTCCCGCGTAGACGATCAAACGCTGATGGAATTTCTCGGCATGCTGAAACCGGCCGCAGAGGAAATGTCGCAGCAGATGGGGTACGGCATTGCCTCACGTCATCCATGACAGGGGAGTGCACCCTCGGGTGTCGGCTTCTTTTAAAACTCGGTTTTATCATACAAAACAAATGGAGGGTACCATATGCGGATTATTCGATTCTTGTTGGGGGACTCTGTTCCTGCGCTTGCAGCCGTTCCCGATGATTCCCGGGTGTATGTGCTGCCGCAGCGTGATTTTCTCGACCTGGTCAGGGAGGCGGATCAGCGCGGGACCACCCCGCTTGCCGTGGTCCAGGAAGCGATCGCCGGCTCGCAGCCGATTCCGCAACGAATGGAAGAATTGCCGCTCTTGGCGCCGTTGGAAGCTCCGGAAGTCTGGGCGTGCGGAGTGACGTACGAGAGAAGCAGGGATGCGAGAAACTACGAGGCGACTGGCGGAAAGCTGGACGTCACGACGTTTTACGACAAAGTGTACGAGGCGGAGCGGCCGGAGATCTTCTTTAAATCGACCGCGGCCCGCACGGTCGGCCCCAATCGGGAATTGTACCTGCGCAGCGATTCCAACTGGCAGATACCGGAGCCGGAACTTGGCCTGGTCCTCGCCAGTGACGGCAGAATCCTCGGATATACGGTGGGCAACGACATGAGCTGCCGCGACATCGAGGGAGAAAACCCGCTCTATCTGCCCCAGGCGAAAATGTGGCGAGGCTCCTGCTCGATCGGCCCGGCGATACGCCTGGCGGAAACGGTGGAAGACCCGTACGCCTTCCAGATCACCTGCCGCATCAGCCGAAACGGAACCACGGTGGTGGAAGGAACGGCAAGTACCGGGCAGTTGAAGCGAAGGTTCGACGATCTGGTCGCGTATCTGCTGCGGGACAACCAGATTTTTGACGGCACCGTGCTCTTGACCGGCACATGCATCGTCCCGCCGGATGAGTTCACGCTGGCGGACGGGGATCGCATCGAGATTGAGATATCCGGGATCGGCGTATTGGCCAATCCCGTAAAAAGCCAGGCGGCGAAGAGCGTTACCGTGTGAGAAGCGGGAGGGGATCGGCGCCGTGTCACCGGAGCCCCTTCGGACACCGAGAAGCGGACGCCACACTCCCAGACCCGCAGGAGCGACCGCAGCCGTCTGCGGCCTCACGATGGGGAGCGCCTTGAGAGCGGTTCGTACAGACAAAGTAGAAAGAAGGGGCGAAGATACGATTGACATGCATCTTCGCCCCTACTTTCTTGTATTAGTGTTTGGGAAGGTGTAACTGCCACGAAACACCGAATTTATCTTCCACCCACCCGAACTTTTCGCTGACGGGAGAAGGAGCTAACGGCATTAATACTTTGCCGTCTTGCGATAATTTCTCGAATAGTCGATCAATTTCTTCTGCTGACTCACAGGTGACAAACAGGGACATGGCAGGAGTAAAGGCATGATGAACCCCGGTTGGATTATCGATGCACATGAACGGTTGGCCTTTTAACGTGAAGGAAGCATGCAGCACTTTTCCGTCTTCATGATGTACCACATTCGTGATCTCTGACTAGTCAAATAACGAGGTGTAAAAATTCATGGCCTCTTCAGCCTTGCCCGAGAACATGAAAAACGTCGCGATTTTTTGAGTGGAATGTTCCACTGAACATCTGCTCCTTTTGTGTACAGGTACGAACAGCACGATTGCAAATTCACCGGTCTGTTCAAAAGTATTCACAAAATCCTGTTACCATAAACCCTGCAACAAGCAAACATGGAAAGAACCCGACTGCTTTGAAGCGAGTCGGGTTCCTTTTTCTTTACCGATTGACTTTGTTCCACTTGACCTCGAGCTGCACACCAGCGTCAGCCAACAGATTAAAAACGGGGCACCTGCGCTCTACCTCTTTTTGAAGTTCATGCACCCGTTCTTCCCTTTCGTCCGTTTGGATGTTCACGTGGAAGCGAACCTTTTGAAAATGGGGAGAAACCCCTTCTTCACCCAGCAACCCCCGAATGTCAATAATCCCCGATGTTTCAAAGTCGATGGCCGAAAACGAGAAGTTCAGTTCGTTCGCGACAAGGGGAATCATTACGCCGTTGCATCCATTCAGTGCGGCTGCGACAAACTCCAAGGGATTGGGCCCTGCGTCTGTTCCGCCTAATTCGACGGGCTCATCCGTCTGAAAAGAGGGAAAATTCCGTACGAAATTCGTCGTCTTTACGCCCGATTCCCATTTGCCTGACGCAGAAACCTTCAACAATGTCGAAGACTGTGCCATGATCTCACCTCTCAAAACAAAGTAATTTTATAGGGATTATATACTTTGGGCGTGGGAATGTAAAGGATTTCCTGTTGTTCCACGTTGGGCCGGCGTATAACAATCCTGACCGTTGATCCAGGCTGCGCCGGTCAAACCTTCATCCCGGAAAAGCGGAAGAACATCCGACACGTCAAACGGTTGCGACCCCCATGCTGTATGGGCGCGCCGGCCAGTCTCGGCTGAAGCGGTTGGATCTTCCACAATCTACTTGTTGATGGATACTCTCATTTTTATTACCGTATAACTAATGATTTTTCATAACCTTTGGTTTTCCCCCTCGCCTGGCGTTGGGGGATTTTTTTCTCTCAAGCTCTCAAGGGAGGGGACTTTGTGCCGGAGAAGGAAACCCTGTATTCCTGCGAGAAGATATGGGAGAAACACGTTCATGGAAAAATAGGGAAAGAGGAGGAGGCAACTTGGAAATTTTTATATGGATCATACTGGCTGCGCTTAACTATGCCATCCTGTACTGGGTTGTGAAAAGCGCGATTGATGATTCAGTAATCAGTCATGGCGTAAAGGAAATCTATAAAGTATTGGCAGAAATAAAGGAGGAACTAAAAAAACAGAATACGTAACACATCCGCTTCCACCTTGGTCTGAACGGGGGCGAAAACGCAGTTCCGCTTCCCGGTTTCCCCAATCAATGATACAATATACATAAGAAGTATATGCTTGATTGTTCTATGATCGTTCGGGCGGGTGGAAACGGGGATACATCCACCACGGTGTTAGGTGCCTGCCCGAGACGAATCGCTGCGTGGAGGGTAAATCTCCTTCCTCACGATTTTCGTTTTCTTCGCTGACTTTCCACGATGTACTTGTCGAGTTCCTGGCTGACCTGCACCACCGCGCCATCCGTCAGCACTCCTTTTTGTTTGACAAGCTCGCAGAGCCGCTTTTGAAGGTTTGCAATGATTTGTGAAAGCTCTTCGTCGCTTACTCGCTTACGTGCCGTCATTCATCATCGCCCCCCCAGATTTTCACTCTTTCTTGAAAAATACCATACGGTTGCGTGAAAACGACGAAAGCTGCTTCTGTGCAACAGCATGACAAACGACTGTCCTTTCCCGGCGAGTCCTGTCGATCCTTGTCTTGCGTTCTCGTTGATCGCGTTACCGTCACTGGCCGTTACACAAACGCAGTTGCAGCGAACCAATGGCTTTTTGTCGAGAAATGTACAACCATTCAAAAAAATAAAGAGAGGTGCTATAGATAGGAGAAGGAAAAGAAGGAAAAAAGTGAATAAGAGGAGGGTGGGTGCCATGGGAGGGAATGGGAGCGCACTTCTATACACGACCATCGGTGAACTCATAAGGAAATACAGGGGACAAGCCAGCCTAAGCATCACACAACTGGCAAATGTTTCGGGCATTCATAAGACCGTCATCTCCAAGATCGAAAACGGCGATACCAAACGCCCTGAATGGAAGACGCTCAAAGCCATTGCCAGTGTACTGAAAATCCCTCCTCAACAAATCGTGGAGCACTACGTGGACCTGGAACAGCGGCCGGACGCGTTGTTGGAATTGCTGCTGGAAGGGATTAAACTGGCTGACATGCGGATGGTTTCACGTGTCGCGTTAACGTTTCTCGAATCCCCGCGCGAGGAAACCTATACCTTGTTGGAACGACTGTACCACTTTGCCGGAACTGTCACCGATGCCGAAGTCAAGCTGACCCTGTACCATTTGATCGTGAAATACTCGCGGGAACGCGGGGTGCCGCCGTACATCGCAAAGGGCTTGCTGCAGACATATCTGATTGAACGGCTTGACTTGAAGCGCCTGGAAGAATCATTCCGAATGGGTGAGGAGATCATTCATTACGTTGACTTTTTAACGCAGAAAGAACAGATTCTCTTCTATTACAGAATGGCGCTCCATGCCCACAACACCAAAAAATATCAGCAGTGTATCCAATTCTGTAAAGCGGGCCTTGCGTTGGAAACGGCTGACACTGAACTTACAGCCAGAGCGTATCTGGCAATGATCAACTCCTATTATTTCTTGGACAATTTCGATGCTGTAGAACGACATCTGGATGTGTTTGAAACGTTCGATTATGGCTTCGTTCCCGACGCAGCAAAAACAACGCGCGGCATCGTTAAAGCAAAAAAGAAAGATTTTGACGCAGCGATTCCGATCCTTAGAAACTGTCTGGACGAAGGGAGCCGGGACATCAAGATTCATGCGGCAAATGAACTGATGGAAGTCTTTTTCCAGACAGGGGAGATGGACTCCATTGCGGAACTGTTGAAAAGAGAGGAGGAGATCCTGCCCACGAATTTGCAAACGCCCTATAAACATGTATCGATTGGAAGGTATTATCAACAGAAAGCGAAATTTCAAACGAGCATCGGTCTCGTTGATGAAGGAATGAAAAGTTACGCGATCAGTTTACAAGCATACGGAACGGTCAACGCTCTGGAAGAAATCATGACATGTTTGAATGATATTTTATCCTTTTTTTCCAAATCAATAAATTTACAATATATAGAAATGATCCAAAAAGTGTATAATGAAATCGTCAGTAAATGTAAAAAACAGGAGGTGTTAGGGTGAAAAAGACAATCGCAATGATGCTGCTCTCATTGGCCTTTCTTGCAGCGGTGAGTGTTCTCCCGGCAAATGGAAGTATCGCGGCAGCGGAAGTACAACCGAATGTAGTCGATCCGGGGCATTAACCGAAACAGGGCAGCGGAGATTCCGCCTTCAGTTGGGAGAAGAAGCTCTCCATTGAGGCGTTGGCAGGACATTTGCCTCGACGGGACATGCTGTTACGGGGGCCAACCTTCAGCGGAATGTCATGGGAAGCTTGGGACGTGTACGGGTAAGCCTGGTCGCTGTAAACGATCAGTCCAGACACGTCCTTATGCGTTTCTAACGCTTTCGGAACGCCTCTCGGACACAAGCATTACCGCTGGACAAGCTCACAATGAGAGAGAATGGACCAAACTCAACCGGCAAAAACGGAGCCGCTCATACGGCTCCGTTGACATGTACGGGCAAACGGCGCTGCCTGGCACTGGAGCCCACGCTCGGGCTCGGGTTCGATCCGGTTTCGTTGCATCGCCAATCACCGCTCCCGGGCAGCCCGCCTGCCGCCTTCCGGGCCTGCAGACGCCGCCGGCTGCCGCAAGGGGAACCGTCGATACTTCCTCCCGCGCGGCTTCCAACGCCTCCGCACCGCAGCCTGCAGCAAACCGTCCGCCGGAGCATCGCAAGCTCACAGGTCGGGCTGCCTACACTTTTCTGCTGTCTGTTACCCTTGTGCCTTTGTCCTGCTGAAACGCTTCCTTGTACTCGACGAGGCCGATATCGCAGCCGGGGCCGATCGTCACTTTGTTTCCGCGCACAACGCTGGCCTTCGTATACTCCAGATAGATGTCGTCGCCCTCGATCGTGCCGGCGGTAAGCGAACCGCCGGACGAGAAGAACAGCGACTTGAACATCGCGCCAAAACCAGACCCGAACCCTCTGCGGACGTGGATCAGGTCGCCGCCGATTTCGTGCGCCTTGCATTCGCCGTACAGGCGGACGTCGATCGTGCCCGCGTTCAACAGCCTGCCGACGGTAAAGCCGCCGGAGGCCAGAAAAGCTTCCGCCTGGCAGTCGCCTTTTGCCTTGAGCATCCCTTTGATTTCGATCTCGTCGCCGCTGAGGCTGCCGTCTACGGTCAGCGCCCCGCGAATCAGGACCTCCTGCAAGTCGGCGTTTCCGTGAATGTCCAGATTCCCGAGAACTTTTGCCTTCGCCGCCCGCATGTTTCCGGAAACGATGGCATCCCCGGTGATCCTCGCCGCTGCTGCGGTCAGGCTGCCAAAGAACTCGCAACTGCGGCTGAGGGGAGGCGGCGGGGAGCCCAAGCCCCCGCGCTGTTGTGCGGATCAGCTATGTTGCCATGATTGTGTCAGCTTGGAAAAATATTCGATGGTGAATGAATGAAACAGTTGGGCAGCTTTTGACAGATAACGGTTCTTTACACGCGCCAAACCGATGGTACGCTGGCAGGTAGGCTCCACAATCCGGAGCCGTTTGATCCTGCCGCTGGGAGCGGATCCCAACGTCAGGGCCGGCGTGAAAGCGACGCCAAGCCCTTCCTTTACCAACTCTCGCAAGACGGTTTGTTCGTCTCCTTCAAAAGCGATATGGGGAGTGAATCCGGCCTGGCGACAGAACTCATCCGTTAGATCTCTCAGCCCGTACCTTGGATTCATACTGATGAAAGGTTCGTGCGCGACTTCCTTGAGATGGATCTCTTCACGACTCGCCAAGGGGTGTTCCGTCGAGACAATCAAAAAGATTTCTTCTGTAAACAACGGTTCCCATTCAATGTCGGGGCTTTGGATCGGTGTGGAGGAGATGCAGAAGTCAACCTCCCCCTGTTCGAGCTGGTGTTTCATGGAGACAGTGGAGCCCAAGAATTGTTGAAAACGTACATTGGGATATTGGGTGAGAAAGGAGCCCAACAAATTCGGAAGAACACTTGTGATGGACACCGCCAGGCTAATGACTCCGCGATCGAGACCGGAAAGATTGATCAGTTCGCGTTTGCCGGCTTCCAGCTCCATGAGGGCGCGTTCTACACGGTGAAGAAACACTTTGCCGAATTGATTCAACCGTATCTGACGACCTTGGCGATCAAACAGGGGAACCCCCAGATCTTCTTCCAACCGTGCAATCGTTTTGCTGAGAGAGGGCTGACCGATGTGAAGCTCTTCCGCAGCCTTTGTCATATGCTGCAGTCGAGCGACGGTTTGAAAATACTGTAATTGAAGCAGCTCCACGGAAATCGCCGCCTTTCCTTGTTTATTATATTGATCCAAAGGAATGCTTTTATTCTTGATTATATATTGTACACCATCAAATGTTGAGACTATGATTATCTATGCGCATTTATCAAAGATCGACGTGCGAAAACGATTAGGTAAGATGGTGATTTCCGTGAACAAGAAAGCCTGGTTCATCAGTGCTGGACTGATTGCAGCCATTGGGTTGGGTTTTGTTTTTGTCTTTCAACCCGCTCAAACGAAGAAAGCCCCCGATTACGCTTTCAGCGGGATCGTGGAACAGGAGGAGTACAATCTCAGCTTCAAAATTGGCGGACGTGTTGCCAGCATGAATGTGGAAGAAGGCCAATACGTGAAAAAAGGAACGGTGATCGGGACCCTGGAAAAAGGGGAGTGGCAGGCCAAGGTGGATGACGCCAAGGCCGCGGTGGCATTGGCGATGGCAAACGTTAACAAAGCCGCTGCCAGTGTAGGCGTGATCAATCAAACGACACAGGCAAAGGTAGAACAGGCAAAAGCTTCTCTGCAGCAGGCAAAAGACAAGTTTGCCCTGCTTTCCAATGGTCCGCGCAAGGAAGAGATTGCGCAATTGGAGGCAAAGCTGGAAGCGGCACAGGTGGCCTACGATCATGCCCTGGATACGAAGAACAAAATGGATCGTCTCTTTCAATCAGGAGCCATTTCGCAGGACCAAAAAAATCAAGCCGATGTCGCGTTTGAAAATGCGAAAGCAAATCTCACCGCGGCGCAGAAATCCCTGGACATTGCCAAACAGGGCGCAAGACAAGAAGAGTTGGCGGCTGCCAGAGATCAAGTGGAACTGGTTGAAGGTACCCTCCAAGAGGCACTCAGCGGAAAAGGGCAGGTTAAAATCTCTGCAAACGATGTGAAGGTGGCCCAAGGGCAGTTGGAGCGGACAAAGGCAAGTCTGGAAGAAGCCCAGATCTATCTGTCGTATACCGAACTGCGTGCCCCGATCAGCGGGATTGTGATCCACAAAAATGTAAAAGCAGGGGAAATGGTGAGTCAAGGGTTTACAGCGGTCACCATGGCCGATCCCTCTGACAAATGGGTGAAATTTTATGTTCCGGAGACGAAAGTCAACAGCTTGAAGCTTAACCAAACGGTTCATCTGGAAGTGCCTTCGCTGCATGCTCACGTAACCGGAAAGATTGAATCCATTAACCCTGCGCCCCAATTTGCCGCCCAGAAAGCGACCAACTATCTGCAAGACCGCGATATTCGCTCCTTCGAAGTGCGAGTGAAGGTAACGGAAGGAGCAGAGAAAGTCTATGCGGGGATGACAGCGAACTGGAATGGGAGGTAAATCCATTGACTGTTTCAGATGCGATGCTGGATGAGTGGAAACTGATATGGCATCATAAATTCTACAGTTTTGCCCTCATCATCCCGATCATCTTTACGTTATATTTCGGATTCATTTATTCTCATGAAAAAATCGAACATGTTCCGATCCGATACCTGGATGAAGATCGCAGTCAAATCAGCCAACAAATCATACAGGCGTTTGCGGCAAGCGAATCGTTTCAGGTAGTGGGAGCGGCCTATTCGGAGCAGGAACTGCTGGATGACGTTGCGTATGGACGAGTGAGCATGGCGCTCATCATACCGCCGGATTTGTCTGAAACCATCAAAGAGGGGAAACAGGGGAAGTTTCTGGCGGTAGTGGATGGTTCCAACCTGTCGATTGCAAACGTAGCTCTGACGAACGCCAGCATCATCGCCAAAACCTTTTCCGTCGGGATCTCCATGAAGAGAGTGGAGGCCAAGGGATTGGCCGACAGCTCTGTGGAGAGTATCCGATACGGGTACCGGCTGCTGTTCAATCCCGGCATGAGTTATCTGTATTTTGTACCGCTGGGCGTTCTGGGGGTATTGCTTCAGAACGCCGCTCTCACTGCAATCGCATTATGGATGGTTCGGGAGAAAACGATTGGCAGATGGAAAAGCTACTTTCGCTATTGGCGAACGCCTTGGAAGGTATTCTACGCGCGATCCTTCCCGTATTTCCTGATCATCATGCTCGCGGTGGTCTGCACAACCGGCATTTTGAAAAATGTGTTTCACATCCCCTTTATCGGAGATGTTTCGCTGTTATTTCTGCTGTCCGCCACGTTTATCGCAAGTGTGATGGGCGTGGCTTCGCTTGTCGCGCTGTTCATCGACAAGCTGGCAAGAGTGCTGCAGATGGTGATGCTCACCTCGCTGCCTTCCTTCGTCCTGTCGGGATACTCATTCCCGCACATGTTCATGCCGGATTGGGTGGCCGCCTTATCAAAACTGCTTCCTGTCTCACACTTTCTGCATGGACTGACCGAGATTGCGATAAAAGGGAACGGCTGGGACCAAATCGCTGCTGACATGGCCTCGCTCGCAGCGATATTCCTGGTGACCGCCCTTGCATCCATGACCGTCTTCTCCATCCAGGGTCGAAAACAGATGATGGGACAGACGGCTTCGGAGCGTGGCAAATGATGAATGTTTCGACGATGGTAACAGAAGAGTGGAAATCCCTATTACAGGACAAACGGTTGCTTGCGATCCTGCTGTTGGTTCCAGTGGTCTGTGCCATTCTCTTCGGCTCGATTTATTACCACGGGAAGATACGTTCCGTCCCAACCGTTTATATTGATGAAGACGCCACCCAGTTAAGCCAGCAAATTGTTCAGGCGTTTGATGCCAGCGAATCCTTTGAAATCGTAGGAGCAGCGGCATCTGAAGAAGAGTTGATGCAGGATGTACAGGAGGGGAAGGCTTACGTCGGCTTGATCATCCCGTCGGGGTTGTCCGAAAAGATCAAGCAGGGATCACAAGCGGAATTCATGACCGTCATCGACGGCAGCAACATGACGGTTGTCAGCAGTGTGCTGAAGAGTGCCAATGAAATCGCCCAGACCTATTCAGCCGGAATCTCCATGAAACGATTGGAAGCCAATGGTGTTCCCGCTGACTATGTATCGAGTATCGGAATGGGTTATCGCATGCTGTTTAACCCGGGAGGAAGCTTTGGCATCTATCTCCCGCTGGGGTACATGGGGGCGATCAACCAACAAGTGATCTTGTTGGGAATGGCCCTGTGTGTCGCCCGAGAAATCGAGAGAAAGAGATGGGAAGAATTTTTGATTCATTGGAAGGCTCCGTGGAAAGTGTTTTTCGCCAAGGCGCTTCCCTACTTCATCATCGGTAATGTTGTCATTTATATGACGTTGGGGATCTTGACGAATGTTTTTCACGTGCCGTTTATGGGACAACTGGGGCCGCTGTTCACGCTGATTGCCCTGTTCGTGTTCTGTCTCATGGCGATCGGGTTTCTCCTCTCCATATCGGCGCACAATACGATTGATGCATCGAAGAAAACCTTTCAGGTAACCGGTCCGTCATTTATTGTGGCCGGCTATGTATGGCCGTTCATGGCGATGCCCAGCATCTTCTCCTATATCGGACACCTCCTGCCGCTCACGTATTTTTTACACGGGCTGACGGAGGTTATGATCAAAGGGAACGGTTGGGAACAAATTTGGGGAGATTTACGCGCCCTGCTCATCATTTCGTTTTGTGTATGTACCGCAGGGATGCTGCGTCTAACGTTGCAAGGGAAGAAACATCTGAAACAAAAAGAAGGCGCCCTCGAATCATAGGGGGCATGTGATGCGACAATGCCGTCATCACACACCAAGGGACAGCAGTGAAACGCTGTCCCTTTTTTGCTGTGCCGCTCCCCTTGGCGTTCATCACCAAAAAAATCACAAATAATCCTAAAATCATTCGGCTACACATGCCTACGTAAGATTGTACATGAAAACGCTTGCCGGAAACGGGGGGGCTGTGAGATACCTGAAAAAAATCGGTCTGTTGATTGATTCCATCTTTGAAAACGCTGCCCTGTTGGCTCTGCTCTCATTGGTGGTAATCGTGACCATGCAAGTGTTCACCAGAAAGCTGTTTAATTTCGTCTTTTTCTGGTCGGAAGAAGTCACGCTGCTGCTGCTTGGATGGTTGGCGTTTATGGGCATTGCCCTGAGGTTTCGGGAAAACATCCTTCATCCTCACGGGACAAATCATGAGTGAAGGAGGATTGGCCCTGCGTCTGGTCAATCTGGCCCATCTGTTTGTGGGACGAATACGCGGCGGCCTTGCGATGGTAAACAGCGTAGCCTGCATGTTTTTCGGCAACATATCCGGTTCGGCGGTAGCGGACGTGTCCTCCGTCGGCTCGGTGATGATCCCCATGATGAAAAAGAGAGGGTATGATGCTGATTTTGCCGTCGGTGTGACCATCTCTTCCGCGATCCAAGGGGTGGTCGTTCCCCCCAGTCACAACCTTGTGCTGTATTCGCTGGCGGCAGGGGGGGATTTCCATCGCCAGCCTGTTTATGGCAGGTGTCATTCCCGGGCTGATCCTGCTGGTGTCCTTGCTGCTGACGGGGTACTTGATCGCCAGAAAGCGGGGCTATGAGAAAGGGGATCCCGTGCCTCGCAGCGAGGTGCCCGGCATCCTGCTGCATGGATTTCTGTCACTGACCCCGACCGTTATCATTCTTGGCGGCATTATCTCGGGGGGGTTAACCGCGACGGAATCGGCAGCGATTTAACCAAAGAAGCCCTGAAGACAGGTAATTGGGATGTGATCACGGAAAAGGCGGCCGCCTACCGTTCAAAACTGAGCAGTACACTGACGTCAATTGGATAGGCCTGCCTCCGTTGCCATCAACAAACTAAGGCAGGCGCTGCCCTCCGTACGTATAATGAAGTCATTCACGTACTACTCCTCCGATCATCTGTTGATGGTCGGAGCTTTTTTTTGGAATGAACCGTCTCTTGTTCGGGCAGAGGGGTTTTTTGGCGCGTTCCCGTTTTTTCGCGTCAGCGCGGGCCTATCCCGCCTGAATCACGCCGCATGCCAGGCGGTTTCCCGAATTGCCGGCTGGCTGGGTGCGATAGTCGTCGGGGTTTTGATGAATGATGATGGTTTTGCCGATGACGTCGGCGGCGCGAAACCGGTTCGTAAAAAAGCTCATGCGCGCATACCCGTTGTTGGAAACCAGGACAGGGAAATCCCCCGCATGATTTCCGTGCGGCTGGTGGGTCGGATTCCAGTGTTCGCCGGCAGCCTGAAACGGGTTGTTCGGGTTTCCGACTGCACAGCTCCCGTGTTCGTGAATGTGGAACCCGTGAGGACCGATTGGCTGCCGATGTGCCGAAGCGGGCTGATAGGGGGGAAGTCCGGCGACTTCCACGAAGACCTCGGTTCCGTAGGGGACGTCGACAAACATCACCCCCCCCCTGAGATGGGGGGCAAGGGGACCGCCTTGTATGTGTGCAAAGGCGCGAGTCGGTACGCGGCGGGACGAATCAGACGACGCGACAGGTACATAGTGTTCGTGGTGTGTGAATGGATGCATGATACCCTCCACAAAGGTAGATGTCGTACTGCCCACGTTATCCTATGTGGAGAAAAGGCATGAGGTTCTTCGGAGTCGTGGCAAGAAAAGATCGCCGTCGGCGGGCGGCAGGTGCCGCGTGCCAACGGCGACAGATGGCGAACGCCGCAGAGCGGCGGGAGGGACAGGTTTGTTTTACGGAAGCAATCGCAATTCGGCCCAGTGCGGATGTGCCTCCAACCGGCGTTCCATGTCACGGAATGCACGGAGCGAGCGGCTCAGCTTGCTGTAGGCGTCGCCGCCCTCGCTCCAGCCCTGGAAGCCAATCATCCCATCGAAGCCGATCTTTTTCAACTGCCCCAGCAGCGCGAAATTGTCCAATTCGCCTTCGTCCAGCGGCTCGATCGTCGCGACGTTTCCGAAACCGTGCGGATTCCGACGGCTGCCGGACATGTTCACCTGCTTGAGGTACGGCTTTACCGCTTCCAGCGTAGCCGACAGGTTTGTCCCGTCGACAGCGTACCAGTGGTAGCCGCAGAACACGATTCCCAGATTGGGATGATTGATTCGCCGGCACAGCCGGACCGCATCTTCGTGCCGCTCGATCCAGAAGGAGAGGTGGGTGTACAGCAGCAGGTTGATGTTTCGCCGCTCGCAGATTTCGAGCGCCTTTTCCAGCCACTTCACCGCGATGTCGTCACCCGCCGGGTCCGAGGGGCGTATATGATTTCCGACGGATTGAATTGCCAGTTCGACAGTCGAGCAGCCTTCGATCGTCTCCAGCAGCGTCAGGATGCCCGCATTTCGCGGATGGTTCTCGCCCAGCGAAAGATCCAATACGACGTACACACCTGCGACGTCCAGACCGTATTTCTGCTTGACGCTGCTCAGTTTCGCCGCGTCCCGCCACCGCTCTCCGTGCCAGATGGACATGTGCATGGCGTCATACCCGATCTCTTTCAGCATCTCGCAGCGTGCCTCGAAGCTGTATATCCCCATGGAATTGTAGAAGGAAAAATCCATTGCGTACACACGGTAAGCCATCGTTTCGCGTTCCTCCTTTTCGGCCGTTCGGTTCCCCGATCCCCGTATGCTTTCCTAGAATCTGTCTGATGGAGCGTATCGCGCTGCCGCGTCAGCCTGTCAGGTTTGCGTGACCGAATCGCTGTAGGTATACCCCAACTCGTACGCCCGCTTTAGCAGGCTGTCGTAATGCTGCTTGATTTCCTCCTCGCTGTCCATATCTTCCGCCAGCGTGTTGTACAGGAATGCCACTTCCGATTGGGAAATACCCGTATACCCAGCCAGGCCGACATTCAGATAGTGGGAGATCATGGCGTCAAATTGCCGTTTTTTCAAGCTTTCCTCTGTCTCTCCGACAAGCGGAATCCACAGGACTTTTTTGTGCGGAAGACGCGATCCGCCGTAAGCAAAGCCGTAGTTCCACGTGCGGTCAATGTATCCTTTCGTAATGGCCGGCAAGGAGTACCACCATAACGGAAAGATGAACGCCAGTCCATCGTTTCGCTTCAGCCTTGACATTTCGGCTTGAACACGTGCGGAATAGCTCTTGCGGGGGTTCTCCCAATCCGGTTCGTCTTTTTCCAGGACGAGCGGATGAAACTCCTCCCCGTACAAGTCCGCCAGTTCCACTTCATGTCCGGCATCGGCCAGTCCCTGAACAAAACGCTCGGCGACGGAAAACGTAAGCGATTCTCTTCTGGGATGCGAGACGATCGTCAGCACCTTCATTCACAACCACTCCCCACCAGATTTTGTGAAAACCGGCCGCTCACGTGGCAGCCGGATTCTTGCCTGTTTACGATACGCTTTCCGGCTTGCCGGTCAGTGCGGGAAAGTGCGGAACCACTTCTTCGCCCAGTTCTTCCAGCACTTCTTCAAACGGACGCTGGCCGTATTTCAGGTTGATGATCACGTGATTGACACCCGCATTTTTCAGACTTTCGATGAACCCGATGAGGGGATTGCGCCCGATGCGGAAGCCCAAGTGAATGGGAATCGGCGGATGATTCGGGTCCTCGGTCAAATCGACATAGAGGGACTGGCTGAATGGCTTGAACCCGTCCGTCAGCGAACGCCAATTGTTGATCAGTTCCGACTGGAATTTCAGGTTTCGGGGATAGTACAGCCAGCCGTCACTGTTTTGGGCGATCCATTCGACGGACTGGGAGCTGTGGCCGGTAACCAGCACCGGAATGTCCCCGAGTCGCGGCTTGGGCAAGAGGTCCCCGTTCCACATGTCCACCCGCGGCGATTTGATCGCAGGGAAACTCTCCGCCCACACTTTTTTCATGACCAGCAGGGATTCCTGAAAGAACGGACTCCGGTTTTCCGGATCGACGGAGAAGGCCGGGAATTCGATCGGACGGTCCCCGGTCGCCACCCCGAGAATCAGGCGCTCGCCGGACAGTTTGTCGACGGATGCCGCTGCTTTCGCGACATGCAGCGGGTGACGCAGGGTGAGAATAATACTTGCCGTACCCAGCGCGATCTCCTTGGTATGGGCGGCAATATATCCCAGATAGACCCAGGGATCATACATTTGGCCCGCATCGCCGAAATGGGGGTCATGCAGCGGAACATCCCGGACCCACAATGCGGCAAAATTCAGCTCTTCCGCTCGTTTGGCCAGTTTCAGCTGCTTGTCCATGTCCATCTCCGGAACGCTGCCTTGGTATGATTCCAGCGGGAAGAACAGCCCCAGCGTCAGTTTGTTTTCCTGATACATGCGCGTGTAACCCTTGTGGTTGTCAAACCGGTTCATGATGATCCCTCCATATCTATATATCTATAATTGTCGATATAATAATAAAAGAAAGGGCAGGGAACCTACAAGCCCAAAAGTGTAAATGTGTAAAAATCCGTCCCCTTACAGATCCCTTGATAACCGTTCCATCACTTTTTTGATGTTTTCCTCATCCCGCTTGTAATACGTAAATTGCCCAATCCGTTTTGCTTTTATCAATCCCGCTTTTTGCAGCATGGACAGATACAGGGACACGGTGGATTGGGACAATCCCACCTTTTTTTGAATGTCGCTCACGCAAACCCCGTCTTCGTGGATGTCTCCGTGAAGCGGTTTGGGAAAGTGAACGTCCGGTTGTTTTAACCACTGTATGATCTGCAGCCTCGTTTCATTGGACAAGGCTTTCAATACGTCCAAAAGTTCCATGATATCCTCCAGATTCTTCTTTCGTGTATCTCTTACAGTATCCCACATTTCGAAAGCGGGCTGGCTGCATGATTCCGCCAATGTCAGGGGAAGACAACACCACACCCTCCCTCGCTTGGACGGGGATGTTTTTCCTTGAGCCCGGGAAAGCTGGTGGCAGGAGGGAGATTGCCCATGTGCGGCCGTTTCACGCTGGTCACCGCCCCGGAAAAACTGATGAGCCGATTTCACCTGCAGGACATCCCGTTTGAATGGAAGCCGCGGTACAACATTGCTCCCGGCCAGCCCATCCCGGCCATACTTGCCGACGGCGGTCGCCGCAGAATCGGCCAACTGCGCTGGGGCCTGGTTCCGTCGTGGGCGTGGGACGAGAAGATCGGCTCCAAGATGATCAACGCCCGCGCCGAAACGCTGCGGGAGAAG
Source organism: Brevibacillus sp. LEMMJ03 (assembly GCF_007197875.1). Classification (NCBI taxonomy): domain Bacteria; kingdom Bacillati; phylum Bacillota; class Bacilli; order Caryophanales; family Paenibacillaceae; genus Brevibacillus; species Brevibacillus sp. LEMMJ03. The sequence continues at coordinate 188,343 of NZ_VKJN01000004.1, forward strand.
CCGGCTTTTCGGCGGCTGTTCGAACGCAAGCGCTGCATGATCCCGGCCGACGGCTTCTACGAGTGGAAGCAGATGGCCCGGGGGAAACAGCCGATGCGCATCACCATGCGGGACGGAGAACCCTTTGCCTTCGCCGGCCTGTTTGACACCTGGACGGCGCCTGACGGCCACAAGCTTCACACCTGCACGATCATTACCACCCGGCCCAACGAGCTCGTCGCAGACATCCACGACCGGATGCCGGTGATACTGCGTCCGGAACATGAGAGCGCGTGGCTCGACCGGGACAGGTTCGATGCGGAATGGCTGCAGTCGCTGCTCGTACCGTACGATCCCCAGGCGATGAAGGCATATCCCGTATCGGCGATGGTCGGGAATCCGAAAAACGACCGGCCGGAGTGTTTGGAAGAGGCCCCCTGGTCATAGCGGGGAAAACTCCGTCAGCGCCTGGCTGCGGTGCGTTTGCCATTTCTATTTTATCCTGCTGCGTTTTCCTGGGAAAGAACCTCGTGTGCTCATCCCATCCGCCATCACGAGTTATTGCGTGTGCATTCGATTTCATTCGAAAGAAAAACATAGACAGGTTTGTATGCGCTTTCATTGAGCGGCGTACCCGTTGCACGTTGGGGGAGACGGGATTATGTTTGGAGGGAGAATTTCATATCGTGACACGCTGAATCGAAAGAGCGGGGGAACCACTTTTTGGGGTGAATCGCAGAACATGCGTAGGGCTAATTCCACTGCCCGAATCCGTCAGCTAACCTCGTAAGCGTTGTGGAAAGGGGGATGCACTTGTGATGTCGAGGCTGCGGCTGCAAGGGTAATACTACCTTTGTGGCCTTTTTTCTCGTTTTCCAGGCAAATCCAACCCGAAGGAAGGTCAGTCACGAATGACAATTGGTCAGTTAAAGCGTTTCTTCATTGGGTCACCATTGCGAACAAGGCAAATCGCTCACGAAAAATTGCCGAAATGGAAAGCGCTGGCGATCTTTTCGTCAGATGCGCTCTCATCGGTCGCGTACGCTACGGAAGAGATTTTGCTCGTGCTTGCCCTGATTGGATTCGGCGCGTTTGCTTATTCCCTCCCGATCGCCATCGCGATTCTGGTATTGCTGACGGTCGTGACGCTCTCCTACCGTCAGATTGTCCATGCGTTTCCCTCTGGGGGAGGGGCGTACATTGTCGCCAGGGAGCACGTGAACACGCCTGCCAGTCTGGTGGCCGGAGCGGCGTTGATGATCGACTATGTGCTCACGGTTGCCGTCAGCATCAGTTCCGGGGTCGCAGCGCTGCTGTCCGCCTTTCCTTCTTTGCTTCCCTGGAGAGTGGAGCTGGCTGTCTTTCTCGTGATGCTCCTCATGATCCTGAACCTGCGGGGCATTCGGGAATCGGCCACCGTGTTCGCTTTCCCGACGTACCTCTTTATCTTGTCGATCCTGCTGATGATCGCGGTGGGAGGGATCCAAATCTGGAAAGAGGGCTGGCACGGTTATCACGCGCAGGGGGCAGCCCCCGCCGCTGACATGTGGACGTGGGCGGGGATGCTGCTGCTGTTCCGTGCTTTTGCGTCAGGCTGTTCGGCGTTAACCGGAGTGGAAGCGATCAGCAACGGCGTGCCGGCTTTCCGGTCGCCGGCGCCGCGCAATGCGGCGATCACCATGACATGGATGTCGCTTTTGCTGGGGATGATGTTTTTTGGGATTACGCTGTTGGCGTATGCGTTCGGAATCGCCCCCAAAGAACATGAGACGGTAGTGTCGCAAATCGCGGAACATGTATTTGGCCGCGGGCCGCTGTACTACGTCATTCAGGTGGCCACAACGCTCATTCTGTTCCTGGCGGCCAATACCAGTTTCACGGGATTCCCCCAGTTGACCTCGATCATTGCCCAAGACCGTTTCCTGCCCCGGAAGCTGACAATGCGGGGAGACCGTCTTGTGTTTTCCAACGGGATTGCGCTGCTCAGCGTGCTGTCCATTCTGCTGATACTCGTCTTTCATGGCGATACGCACGCGTTGATTCCGCTGTATGCCGTTGGCGTGTTTCTGTCCTTTACGATCGCCCAATGGGGCATGATGAAAGCGCTCCTGCGTGAGAAAAAGAAAGGCATTGCCCGCATTGCCGTGATTGGATTCGGCACCTTGATCACGGGGCTGGTTACGGTCATTACGATCGTTTCCAAATTCACCGAAGGGGCATGGATGGTCACGGTTGCCATTCCCGTGGTGGTGTGGATGTTTTACGTGATCCGGAACCATTACAGCAAGATTGCAAAGGAACTGCGTCTGGATCTGCATGCCCATCCGCAGCAAGTGAAGACCAAAGTCATTATCCCGATCTCCGGAATCAGCAAAGTGGTGGCGCAATCGATTTCGTACGCCAAGGGGATCTCGGATGACATCGTAGCGGTCACCGTCGATTTTGATGATGAACATGCGGGACAAATGCGGGAAAAATGGGAAAAATGGAATCCGAACGTTCCGTTGATTATTTTGCGTTCGCCTTACCGAACCGTGATTGCGCCGCTCTTGAAGTACATCGATACCCTGGAGAAGGAAAAAGAAGGGGATGCGTTTATTACCGTGCTCGTCCCGCAGTTCATCGTCCGCAAATGGTGGCATGCGTTATTGCACAACCAAACGGCATTCCTGCTGAAAGCCGCGCTGATCTATCGGAAAGACGTGGTCGTGTCAACGATACCGTTTCACCTGCATGAGTAACCCTACCCAAAACCAGGTCACTTGAGAGCAGTGACCTGGTTTTTCCTTTTTCATGTCCATACCGTACATGCCTTTCCAGTTCGATCCGTTTTGCAGGGGTTCCGGACGAATGACCGGTGCACGCGCTCTCCTGATGAATCACGAGGAAAGACTTCCGCGTTCGGAAGAAGCCGCCATCCCGTCAAGGACGACAGGCCCCTTTTGAAAGACGCCTTCCCATCTCGCCACGGCTACGCATGAAAAGACATGCCCCATCACATTCACCGCGGTACGTGCCATGTCGATGACCCGGTCAATCCCGAGAATGAGGGCTACGCCTTCAGCAGGCAAACCGACGGCGGTAGCGGTGGCCAGCAGAATCACCATGGAAGACGACGGAACCGCGGCCACCCCTTTGCTGGTGACAACGAAAAACAGCACCATCATGAGCTGCTGCTGCAGGTTCATGTCAATGCCAAACGCTTGGGCGATAAACAAGCCGGCAATGGTCAGGTAAAGCGTGGTGCCGTCCGAATTTAACGGCATGCCCGCCGGAATGACAAACGAAGTGATGTATGTGGGGACGCCGAATTTTTCCAGACGCTGCATCAGTTGAGGCACGACCGTCTCGGTACTCCCGGTGGAAGCGCCAATCACCATCAGGTCCCAAATCATCCTGTACACGTCAGTGATGCGGATGGAAAGGAACACAGCGACCAGCGGAAAGAGGCCGAACACGAGGACAGCCAGCCCCAGGTAGGCAGTCCCGATGAGTTTAAGGAGCGGGAACAGCAGCGCGATTCCATACGTGCCAATGGTAGCCGACATGAGCGCAAACACGCCGATCGGGGCAACCTTCATCACCAGATTGACGAGACGAAACGACGCTTTCGATGCGATTTCCATGATGGACAGGAAGGGCTTCGCTTCGTTTCCGAGACCGACCAGCGCGATGCCGAACATGATGCAGAAAAAGATGACGGCCAGAAGGTCGCTTTTCGCAAGCACATCGACAATGTTGGTCGGAATGATGTTCAGGAGAAGGGTTTTCGCGTCCAGTACTTTCGAGGTATTCGAGGCAATCGCGGTAATATCGGCTTTGGGTAGCTGGCTCAGGTCGATTCCCTTTCCGGGCTGTACGAGGTTGCCGACGGCCAATCCGATGAACAGGATGAGCGTCGTAATCACTTCAAACCAAATGATCGTTTTCAGGCCCACGCGCCCCATGCGCTTGATATCGCCAATGCCCGTGATCCCAACCAGCAGGGTCGTCACGATCACGGGGATCACGACCATCTTGATCAGGCGAATGAACGCATCGCCCAGCGGTTTTATGGCTGTCCCCGCTTCCGGGAAGACATGCCCGAACAGCGCTCCCAGCACGGTGGCCCCGAGAATGTAAAAAGCCGATCTTGTTTTCATACAATTCCCCCTTTTCTTAATTTTACTATCACATGAAATTATTATTGCTTATATCTTTTGGTGGTGCAATAATTATTTCATCATAGACGTGGAGGGATTCACCATGAACCTTTCTTCCTTACAGCAGCACTACCGCGAAAAACGCCCGAAATCGGCCGCGTTTTTTGAGCAGGCCCATACGCTGATTGCAGGCGGAGTGAACGGAAATCTTCGCTACTATCAACCCTTTCCCATTACCTTTGAGAAGGCACAGAATGCTTGGCTGTATGACCTGGATGGACATGGGTACGTAGACTACCTGCTCTCCTATGGCGCTTTGCTTTTGGGACATGGCCATCCGGTCGTGCAGAAAGCGATTCAACAGGTATGGGACCAGCAGGGGACCAGCAGTTTTGGAGCGACTCATCCGATGGAGCTGGAGATGGCGCAAGAACTGGCGGGCCTGTATCCCAGCTTCGAGGAAGTGCGGTTTACCAATTCCGGTTTGGAGGCGACGCTGTTTGCCCTGCGTCTGGCGATGGCCTACACGGGGAAAACGCATATCGCCAAATTTGAGGGCCATTATCACGGGGCGCATGATCATGTGCTGGTCAGCGTAAATCCAACCATCGACCGCGTAGGAGATCAATCGTCGCCGGCGTCCGTACCGGAATCCCTGGGGACACCGGATTACTATCTCCGGCATACCGTCGTACTTCCGTTCAACGATTGGGATGCTTGCGAAAAGATTGTGACGGAGAAGAAGGATCAGATTGCGGCTGTCATCGTGGAGCCGATGCAGTCCGGATACATCCCGGCCGACCGCCAGTTTATGGCGAATTTGCGGGAGCTGACCGACCGGCTCGGAATCATCCTCATCTTTGATGAAGTCAAAACAGGCTTTCGCGTTTCGTTGGGGGGCGCCCAGGACTACTATGGCGTCCAGCCCGATTTGACCGCTTTGGGAAAAGTGGTGGGAGGAGGGTTCCCGATCGGCGTCGTAGGGGGAAAACGCCGCCTTCTCGAAATGTGTTCGCCTCTGCGCTCCAGCAATCGCCATGAAGTCGTCTTTCACAGCGGCACCTTCAACGGGAATCCCATCTCGCTTGCGGCGGGTCTGGCTACCATTCGGTATTTGAAGGAGCCGGGCCGCTTTGAATCGCTGGTGCAGCGCACACATCAATTGCGCGACGGCATTCACGAGCTTGCCCGGCAGTACCGCATCCCCGTAAAAACCGTGGGAGTCGGTACCATCTTCAACGTCCTGGCTACCGAGGCAGAGGTGCGGAATTATCGTGATCTGGGGGCCAACCGCCACGAGCTTCGCCTTGCGCTCGATTATCTGCTGATGGATCACGGCGTCTATTCGAAACCGCTCAATCGTTTTTCGATGTCAGACGCGCACGGACCGGCAGAAATTCAGGCGACGCTGGACGCGTTTGAAAAAAGTTTTGCCGCTCTGGGCCAATTTGTGACCGTATAGTCGTGTCCCCCGACGTTGTCGCCGCCTCTTTCCTTTCGTATACTTAACGGTATTGGATGTACGGGACAACGTTTTGAGGTGATCACGATGGAACACGGACCTTCCATTCTCCAGAAGGTGTCACAGTTGTACGCACAGATGAGTCCTTCGCAGCAGCGAATTGCGGACGTGATTTTGCGGGACCCCGAGTCGGCTGCCTTTTACAACGTCGCCGAGATGTCCAGAAAGGCGAATGTCAGCGAGTCGACGGTTACCCGCTTCGCCACGTTTATCGGCTGTTCGGGCTATCCGGCGCTCTCGCGCGAACTGCAGGAACTGGTCCGATCAAAGCTGACCACCGGCGAGCGGTTCCAGCTCTCGCGCGTGATTGAAAGCGCCGAGCAGCGAACGGTCCTGCAATATTTCGAAGAGGATGTCCAAAACCTTACGCTGATGATGGAACGGATCGATTTGGAGGCGTTCGCGAGGATCGTAAAACGTCTCGTCTCGGCTCAACGCATCGGGATCGTTTGCTCGCGAAGCACGCTATCCATCGGGCTCTTCTTCGAGTTTTACCTGCGTTTCCTGAACAAGGAGGCCGTCTTGTTTACCGGAGAGCCGCGCACGGTCGATCATTTGCACCGCTTCGGCTCCGACGATGTCATCGTGGGCATCGGGTTTGCGCGATACTCCCGCTTTACGGTCGATTGTCTGGCCTACGGGAAGAAGAAAGGGGTTCAAGTCGCAGCCATTACCGATTATCCCTCTTCGCCGCTGGTTCATCATGCCGACGAGGTTCTCTATACACCGACAGGCATTGCGTCGCATATGGATTCCCTGGTGGCGCCGCTTTCGGTCGTCACCGCCCTGCTGCGGGCGATGACCCAGGCGTCCGCCGAGCAGGCCAAGGATGTACTTCTGGAATTGGAAGAGGTCTGGATGAACTTTGATATTTACGTAGAACCCAGGAAATAGTCGTGTGCGTACGTGACAACCTTTCCCGCAGACAACGAATGACAAAAACCCTTCCAGCATCGGAAGGGTTTTTGTCTTGTTTGCGAGCCGGGTGAGCAACCGCTTTTTGGAGAAAGTATCCCGTACCTACCCGCCCAGCTCCCGGGAGCGGATCAAAAGGGTACCCGTCTTGACAGACAACAGCCCCTTCCGTGTAAAACGGATCGAGGGCAAATGCGTGGCGGAGAAAAACAGCAGGGAATAGATCGGGTCTTCATGGCGGTGCCCGCGCTCTCGCAGCAGGTGAACCAGCGTGCTGGTCCGGGCAATGAGGACATCCATGTTCTCCAGACTCATCCCGCCCATCAGCGGCAGGGAGAGCTCGAACAGCGGCCGGCCGTTTTCCATGAGGCAGACGCCGCCGCCGTTTTCCATGATCCGATTGACCGCTTGGGCCATCTGCGCGGCATCCTTGCCGAGGACGATGATATCCTGCGAGAGTGTGTAGGTGCTGGCCAAGGCATGTATGTTTCCGAAGCCTTTTACGATGCCGGTGCAGATCCATTTCCCCTGGCGGTCAAGCAGCGCGGCATAGAGGTAATCGTCGTGCGCGGTCAGTACAATTGCGCCGTTCCTTTCGGGAAGGGATTCGTTTCGATGCGAGAGAATCGCCGCGTTGATCATGTCCGCAACGGGAAACTTCTCTCCGGTGCTTGCCACGCGAAACCATTCCGGCTCCGCTTTCCAGGAAGGGGCAGGCAGCTTTCCGATGCCGAACTGCGCCCAGTCGATCTCGGGAAGCGGGGCGATCACCCGGCCCTGTTCCACCGCCATTTTGCCTTCCGCCATGACTTTGACCGGGGTGGGATGGGCAAGATCCTCCAGGAACAGGATGTCCGCAAGCCTGCCCGGCGCGATGCCTCCCAGCTCCTGATCCAATCCGTAATAGACCGCGGGATTCAGCGTGGCCATCCGATACGCGTCAACGGGCGGCACCCCGTTCTCAATCGCCAGCCGGATGAGAAAATCGGTGAAGCCGTGCGCAAAAAAGAACGGCGCCGAACCATCCGTTGTCAGCATGAAGCGGCTCCAGGACAGGTTCTTTTCCGGAAGCAGCCCCCTGACCAAGTCCGGCAGATCGGGACGGATCGACGAATGCCGCAGCGCTGCATAGAGGCCAAGCCGCAAACGGCGAAGCACCTCCTCGGCGGTGATGCTTTCATGGCAGCAGGTCACGCCGGCGGCGGTCACCGCATTCAAGGTCTCCGCCGAGGCCCCCGGATTATGGGTCTCAATCGGTTTTCCTTCCAGGCGCGCCAGATACATCAGCTCTTCGATGTCTTCCGCGCCATCGAGCAGCTCCCTCCAGGCCGTGAGCTCTCCCGCCTGCAGAACGAGCGGATGCTGCAGCATGCGCTTGACGCGCTCCGGGGTAAACGCACGTTTTAGGCTGTCATCGGTGGTTTGCGGGTCGAGGCGGGCCCACCAGAAATTTTTGACCGGCATGCGGTACATGACCGCAAACAATCTGTCGAGCTGGTCCGGCTCAAGCTTTTGGAAGAAATTCAAATTGTCGTGAATCAGCGTGGTTGTTCCGCGGGAGAGGGCAAATTCGGCCAGGGTCAGCGGGTTGTACAGTTGGAAGGGATGGGTGTGGGGCTCGATGTAGCCCGGCACGACCGTGAGATCCGCCGCGTCGATGACCATAGTCTGTTCGTCGGTCAGGGGTTCTTTTCCGCCCACGTAGGCAATCCGGTCCTGACTGATCGCAATATGGCCTTCGCACACTTCCCCGGTATATACGTTCAGGAGCTGTCCAGCCCTGATCCATGCGGTTGCAGGCCGCTGAAAACGGGACACTTCGATCAACTGCTTCCACGATTGTTTGCTGAACGGTCTGATCGGTTTGGACATGTTCATGACTCCCTTGGCAATAGGTTCCTGTTACTCATGATAGTCCGTATTGTTCGGGTTCATTTTCACATTTTTACTCTTTCTTTTTAAAAATTTGCTCTTCTTGCCGACGTCGCTTTCAAGATTTTGAAAATTCCATTACTTTATAGAGAAAAGGCATGCATGTTCATGGATCAGGAGGGAAAAAGAGATGAAGTACATCCTTGCCGACAAAAAGCCAACCGTTTCTCCAACCGCTTATATTGCCCCCGGGGCAAACATCATCGGCGACGTTGCGATCGACGAGTATGCCAGCGTCTGGTTCAATGCCGTGCTGCGCGGGGATACGCAGGGGATCCGGATTGGACGAGGCAGCAATGTGCAGGACGGAACGGTGATCCACGTCGACTCCCGGTATCCGACCGTCATCGGCAGCGATGTGACGATCGGGCATTCCGCGATTGTTCACGGCTGTACGATCGCCGATCGGGTGATTGTCGGAATGGGGAGCATCATCATGGACGGCGCGGTCATCGGCGAGCATACGATCATCGGCAGCGGAACCGTGATTCCCGCCGGCAAAACCTATCCGCCCGGCGTCCTGATTCTCGGCAGTCCGGGCAAAGTCATCCGCGACCTCACGCCGGAAGAGATCGAAAAAATCGTCATCTCCGCGCAGATTTACAAGGACAGAGGCATCCAGTACCGCAGCGACCTGCAACAAATCGAGGCGTGATCACGTCAAGGGGAGGGAGGAGCTGATGAACATGAACCTGGGGTCTCTCTTTGAATTTTCGGCGAATCGCTATCCCAACCAGATTGCCGTCGTCCAAGGTCAGAAACGGTATACGTATGGACAGCTGCACCACGAGAGCAGCGTATTGGCTTCTTCCCTGCAAAAGCTCGGGGTGGGCAAGCGGGATCGGGTGATCGTGCTCATGAAAAACCGCGTGGAGACGATCATCGCCTTCTGGGCACTGCAAAAAATCGGGGCGGTCTTCACGCCGATCAATCTCAGAATGTCCACGAAGGATATCCAGTACTGCGTCAACGACGTGGAAGCCAAAATGATCATTTTTGAGGACCTCGTGCGCACCTCCGTCCTGAAAAACAAGTACAATACCCGCCCGCTGTTTATCGGGCTGGAACCAGAAGGGGCCGATCTGACCTTTCATGAACTGCTGGAGCAGGGAAAGGGTTCATGTGAACGTCCTCCGATCGATGACAACGATCTGGCCGTCATCCTGTACACGTCCGGAACAACGGGACGCCCCAAAGGCGTTCCGCGCACGCATAAAAATGAATACGCCTCCACGATGGCCCATATTTTGCAAAACAATTACCTGATGTTTGATAAAACGCTGGGTGCCATGCCGCTCTATCATACGATGGGGCTGCACGCCCTGCTTTCGGTGATGCTGGTCCTCAACGGCACGTACGTCACGGTTCCGGATTTCGATGCGCATGAAGCGCTGCGCCTGATTCAAGAGGAAGGGATCCACAGCCTGTACATGATCCCGAAGATGTATCACGACATGGCATATCACCCGGACGTGGACCGCTATGATTATTCCACGCTGCGGACCATCGGGTTTGCCGGTTCGTCGATGTCCGCGGAGCTGATTCAGCGGTGCCAGGAGGTCTTTCGTCCGCAGACCTTTGTCAATCATTACGGCAGCACGGAAATCTATACCTTCACCACCTGCAGCGAAGTTCTCCAAAAGCCGGGCTGTGCGGGAAAACCCGGCATTCATCAACTGATCCGCGTCATCGTACCCAATCAGGACGGCTCGTCCCATCCGGACGATACCGTGTCCCCCGGCGAGATCGGGGAAATCATCGTCCACACCGACTCGGTGGAAGCGTTTAAAGGATACTGGAACCGACCGGATGCTACCCGGAAGGCCATTCGGGAAGGCTGGTACTTCACGGGCGACCTCGGTTACATCGATGAGCAGGGGGACTTGTATGTAATCGGCAGGGTGGATGAAATGATCATCTCGGGAGGCGAGCATATTCACCCGCAGGAAATTGAAACGATTCTCCTGGAGCATCCGCACGTGTCCCAGGTGGCCGTCGTCGGCGTGAAGGACAAACGCTGGGGAGAAATCCCCGTTGCCTATATCGTGCCCCGAAGCCAGGTAACCCCGCAGGAACTGGACCAGTTCTGCAAGGAGCATCCCCGGCTGGCCAGCTACAAACGGCCGAGGGAATACGTCTTTGTGTCAGAGATACCGGAAAGCCTCACAGGGAAAACGCTTCGCCGGAAACTTGCGCAGATCGAACGGGAAGAAAAAGAAATCTCCAACGTGCTTGACCAATGACCAAACCGTTTCAAGATTGGGGGGATTCGCTTGGCAGCGCTTTTCCTCGTAGACTCGGATGAACAAAGTCGCCAAGCCGTTCGTTGCGTCATCGAAGAGAGTCCATACAAGTATCTGGCCGTCCATGAAGCGGACACGGCACACCGGGCCGGACTCTTGTTGAAACAGATGCAGCCCACCATCATGATCCTCGATCTTTCCCTGCCGGACATGAATGGGGTCTCGTTGGGAAAAATGGCGAAGGGACTGTATCCGCAGCTCCCCATCATTGTGCTGTCCCATTTGAAAATGTTTGATTTGGTTCAGGAGTGCATAAACGCCGGTTTTTCTTCCTACTTGTTGAAACCGGTTTCAAAACATGAGCTGATGGCCGCCTTCGATCGCCTGCTGCTGTCGGAGCTCTGCCGAGAGACCCGACATTTCATGGGAGAAGGGGCAGCCCCCGCCACATTCGAAACCGACCTGGGCAATCCGATCGATACCGTCATTCGCTACATCCAGTTGAATTTTCAGCAGACGATCACTCTGCAGGAAGTATCCAGCCTGGTCTATTTGAGCCCGTCTCACTTCAGCCGGCTCTTCAAGGCGGAGACGGGGATTACCTTTGTCGAATACCTGACGCAGTACCGCATCGAAAAGTCAAAAAGCCTGTTGAAAATGACCTCCCTGCCGATCGATGTGATCGCCAACAACACCGGGTTCTCCAGTGCCGGCTATTTTTCCACCACCTTTAAACGAATGGTCGGCCAAACGCCCAGTGAATACCGCAGCCAGTTTCAGGTTTTTCTCCATAGCCAGCAGCATTCTGCACACCGCGCATAGCCGTTTTTCGTGCGCGAATGCATCAGGAAACCTCCGATCGGCGGATGGGAGGTTTCCTTATTTTTTGCGCAGGATGGCGCTGCTTGTCGGGCCGTCACGTTACAGCAAAATACTACAATTCGTTTCAAGAAAATTTTGAAACCAAACCATCCGGACTGCTTTTATACTCGAAACAAAGCTGCCTGCACACATTCTCGGGGAGGTGAACAAATGCTTGATCTGCTGAAAGGGTTGGAGGAATGCTGGAGCAGCGGCAGGCCGGCCGTTTTGGCGACCATTATCGACACGCAAGGGTCCACCTACCGCGGAGTTGGGGCGCAGTGCTTGATTCTGGAGGATGGGCGCATCATCGGAACCGTCAGCGGCGGATGTGTCGAAGGCGACATCTACGAGCACGCGCGCGAGGTGATGCAGAGCGGCGTGCCGCGAACCCTCCAGTACGATTTTCGGGGGAGCGGGGACCTGCTGTGGGGATTGGGCGTCGGCTGCAACGGCTCGCTGACGATATGGCTTGCCCCGTTTCATCCTGCCACATATCCGGCTCAGGCAAAACAACTGCTCCAGGTGATGAGACTGCATGCAGCCTCACCTCGCTCGTTTTCGATTGTGACGGTGATTCAATCATCCGATGCCGCCGCGCTGTCTCCGGGCACCCTGGTTGCGCTGGGGCATGATCGCGAGGAAGGCGGGGCGCTGCACGGATGGGGAGAAATTGCCGAGCGGGCGGCGCAGTATCGAGCAGCGGGCCGCTCGGGCCTGGCGTGGATCGACTTGTCCGGAAGCGGCGGGAAAACGATCCGGGTCCAGTGCTTTTTCCACACGGTTCGAAGAGTGCCGCGGCTCGTGATCTTCGGTGCCGGTCCGGATGCGATCCCGCTGGTGCGGGGGGCGAAGCTGCTGCAGTGGCATGTGACGGTGGTGGATCACCGCCCAGCATTTGCCGCAACGGACAGATTTCCGGATGCGGATGAGATCATCGTGGCGCCAATGGGGACCGTCCCTCCTCTGGACGTGGACGAAGAGACCAACGTGGTGATCATGACGCATCACTTCGAGCAGGATCAATTGTTTCTCGCGGAGATGCTCACGCGCACGATCGCGTATCTGGGCATATTGGGGCCGCGTGCCCGAACAGAAAAGCTGCTGGAGAAGATCGAGTCGAATCGAAAGGCGATCGGCTTGCATCCGCTCAAAATGAAAGCGTTTCATTCGCCGGTCGGGTTGGACATCGGGGCCGAAACGCCGGAGGAAATCGCGTTCAGCATTCTTTCGGAAATGATTTGTGCAAGAACCAGGCGGAGCGGCATGCCGCTTCGGCTGCGGAAGGGCCCGATTCACGAAAGGACAGGGGACCTGTTTTCATCCGTGCCGATGAAGGAGAGTGTCTGACGTGAGGGCTTCTCCGGCGGTGTGGATCATCATTCTGGCTGCGGGATATTCCAGGCGGATGGGATTGCCCAAAATCCTGCTGCCGTACCGGGACGGCAGCCTGGTCCGGCAGGTAGCCAAAAAAGCGGCGCAAGTCCAATCCGCGGGGGTGATGGTGGTCGCCAACGCGGAGATGCCCGAGGTGCAGCATCATCTGTGGGATCTGCCTGTTTGGGTGGTGTGGAATGAACGGGCTCATCTGGGAATGAGCACGTCTCTGGTCAAAGGGGTGGAAAAACTGCCCCATGATGTCTCGGCCGCCCTCATTCTCTTGGCGGATCAGCCCGAGATCGAGCCGTTTGTCATCGAACGGGTGATCGATGCCTATGCGCGTTCATCCGCCTCGATCATCCAGGCGGCCTACAGCGGAAAGCCGGGACATCCGGTTTTGTTCGATCGGAAATGGTTTCCCGACCTGCTGCACATCACGGGGGACCAAGGCGCCAAACAGCTCATACAGGCTTCGGGGGACGAGCGTCAATGGGTGGACGTGCCCCTTCCCCCCCTGGAGGACATCGATACGTGGGAAGATTATGAGCGAGTCACGAGAAGGGAGGGTGCGATTCGTGGACTGTAAACACATCGGAAAACCCATGAAGAGAGTGGAGGACATCCGTTTAACATCAGGACGCGGCACGTTTATCGATGACATGAATCCGTTTCCGAACATTCATCAGGCGGCCATTTTGCGAAGTCCGTATCCGCATGCGCGCATCAAGGAAATCCGTACGGAGAAGGCCGAGCGGATGCCCGGCGTGAAGGCCGTGATAACGGGGCAGGACATCGCGGCGCTGACGAATCCGTTTCCGGTCGGCGTCACGGCCCCGGTGAAGTACTATTCCCTGGCGGTTGACAAGGTGCGTTTTGTCGGGGAACCGGTAGCCGTGGTCATCGCCAAGAACCGCTATCTGGCGGAAGATGCCCTGGAGGCCATCGAAGTCGTATACGAACAGCTTCCCGCCGTGGTAGACATCGAGAAGGCGCTTGAGCCGGACGCTCCCGTGCTGCATGAAGAGGTGGGCAGCAACATCGCCAATCACCGCCACTTTCATTACGGCAATGTGGACGAAGCGTTCCGGCAGGCGGATCTCGTGGTGAAGCATACGTTTTTCTATCCCAAGTACAGTGCAACCCCGGTTGAGACGTATGGGGTCATCGCCCACTATGAACCGAGTGAACAGCAGTACACGATCTGGTCCAATTTTCACGGACCGTTTACCCTGCAGTCGGTGATGGCGGCAGCCCTGCGAACGCCCAGCAACAGGCTGCGCATCATGATCCCGAAGGATGTAGGCGGGAGCTACGGCATCAAATCCGGCGTCTATCCCTACATGGTGCTCATGGCGGTTGCCTCGCGGATCGCCGGGGTGCCGGTCAAATGGATCGAGGACCGTCAGGAGCATCTGGCTGCGAGCTCCAGCGGTACGGACCGGGTGACCTGGATCGAGGCGGCGGTGAAACGGGACGGCACCGTAACGGGATTGAAGATGAAAATGGTGGACAACGTGGGCGGTTATGTGCGCGCCCCGGAGCCGGCCTGTCTGTACCGCACCCATTCCAACACCACCGGCCCCTATCGCATCCGGCATTTGCAGATGGAAACGATCGCGGTGATGACGAACAAGAGCCCAACCGGCTTGATTCGCGGCTATGGGGGGCAGCAGTTGTATTTCCCGCTGGAACGGCTGATGCACATGATCGCGCAGAAGCTGGGGATGGACCCGGTGGACGTGATCCGCAAAAACCTGATTCGGGCCGAGGAATTCCCCTATACCACGCCAAGCGGAGGCGTTTACGACAGCGGGGATTACCGGAAGGCTTTCGACATGCTGCTGGACATCGTGAACTACGACGAGTTTCGCCAAAAGCAAAAGCAGGCCAGAGCGGAAGGAAAGTATCTGGGAATGGGGCTGGCCTGCATCGTGGAGCCTTCCGGGTCCAACATGGGCTACATCACCATCGCCTTGACGCCCGAGGAGCGGGCAAAGTCGCTCCCGAAATCGGGCTGTGCGGAAGGGGCGACGGTCTCCATCGACCCGATGGGAGGAATCACCGTCCGCATCAGCACAACGCCGACCGGGCAGGGACACGAAACGGTGGCGGCGCAAATTGTCGGCGAGGTGCTGGGGGTGGATCCGCGGACCGTCAAAGTGGTCGCCGAAATGGATACGCTGACGAGTCCCTGGTCGGTCGCGTCAGGAAGCTACTCCAGCCGCTTCGCCGCCATCGGCTCCAGTGCGGTGTATCAAGCCGCCCACAAGGTCCGTCAAAAACTGCTTCACATTGCGCAGGAGCTGCTGCAGGTCCCGCTTGATCAGCTTGTGCTGGAACATGGCAGGATCGCGGTGAAGGATGCCCCCGGGCGGGAGATTTCCTTGAAGCGCCTGATCGGCTCCACGCACTGGAATCCGGACGTGCTCCCGCCGGGGATGGAGCCGGGCATACACGAAACCGCTTTTTACACCATCCCTGCCGCAATGCCGCCGGATGAGAACGATCAGGTGAACGGCTCCGTCACGTACGGATTTGTAGCGGATGCGGTCACCGTTGAGGTGGACATCGAGACGGGGGAAGTCAAGATTCTGGATTACACGACCGTACACGATGCGGGAAAACTGCTGAATCCGCTGATTGTGGACGGGCAGATATTGGGCGGCCTGGTTCACGGCCTGGGCGGTGCGATGTATGAGGAGCTCGCATATGACCGCAACGGGCAGTTCCTCTCCGGCAGTTTTATGGATTACCTCTGTCCGACAGCGCCGGAGATTCCGCCGATTACGATCAAGCATTTGGAGACCCCTTCACCGCTGACGCCGCTGGGAGCCAAGGGGTTGGGAGAAGGAAACACGATGAGCGCCCCTGCGGTCATTGCCAATGCGGTGGAGGATGCGTTGAGCGGGTTGGGCGTGACGATTGACACCCTGCCCCTGTCGCCGAACCGGATTTGGACATTGATCCAGGACGCCAAACAGAAGATGGAGATCACCGCATAAACACGAAGGAGGCCATACCATGACAGGAAATGGAAGCATCGAGCTGAACGGACCGATCGAGCACGTATTTCACAAGCTGATGGACCCCGAGGTGCTGACCGAGTGCATCATGGGCTGCAAAAGCATGGAACTGGTCGGTGAGAGAAAGTACCGCGCCGATCTGTCCGTGGGGATTGCCGCCGTCAAAGGCAAATACGACGCCTATATTACCGTCGAAGAGGTGCAGGCGCCGCATCATTTCAAGCTGGTCGTACACGGCGAGGGCGGCCCGGGGTATGTGGACGCCGAAGGCATCATCGACCTGACCCCCTTGGACGAGTCCAAGACGCAGCTTACCTATACCTATCAGGCAGAGGTGGGCGGCAAGGTGGCGGCGATCGGCCAGCGCATGCTGGGCGGGGTTGCCAAACTGCTGATCGGCGATTTTTTCAAAAAAATCAAGAAAAACCTGGAGCGCGGACAGCAAATCGCGTAAGGTTCACGATCATCGAAAGGGGGGAGACAGATGAAACCGGCTTCCTTCAATTATTACCGCCCTTCCACCTTGGAGGAGACCCTTCAGCTTTTGCAGGACTGCGGAGACGAGGGGAAGTTGATTGCCGGAGGACAAAGCCTGATACCGATCCTCAACATGAGGTTGTCGTCGCTGGAGCATGTCATTGATATCAACGGCTTGCGGGAGTTGGACTTCATCCGGTTGGAGGAAGGCATACTCAAAATCGGCGGGCTCTGCCGGCAGAGAAGCCTGGAAAAATCGCCGACCGTGAAGGAGGTCGCCCCCTTGTTAAGCGAAGCGGTCCCGTTTATCGGCCATGTGCAGACCCGCAACCGGGGCACGGTCGGCGGCAGTTTGGTGCATGCCGACCCGACGGCGGAAATACCGCTCTCGCTCCTGGCGCTGGATGCGACAGCGATCATTCAGAGTGCGGAAGAGACGAGAGAAGTGCCGGTGCAGGATTTCTTCATCACCTATTTGACCACCGATATCGCTCCCACGGAAATGCTGACGGAAATTCAGATTCCCGTCGACACGCTTCCGAAAGGCTATGCGTTTGTGGAGTTCAGCCGCAGACACGGCGATTTCGCGTTGGTCGCCGCGGCGTGCCTGCTCGATACGGACGAAGACGGAACGATCACGGCAGGACGTCTCGCGATCGGCGGCGTGGATGCCGTTCCGATGATCGCCCAGGAGGCCATGGATGTGCTGCTGGGAGAAAAGCTGACGGATGCCCTGCTGGAGGAAGCCGGGCAAATCGCGGCCGAGAATACCGATCCGGAGGGCGATCTTCATGCCTCCCGCGAATACCGCCTGCATCTGGCCAAGGTTTTCACCAAGCGAGCGATCCGGAAAGCCTATGAGCGATCGCTGCAAAAGCTGGGAGGGGGGACGCAACCATGATTCAGGCAGCCAAACATGAAAAAGTCCTCGTCCGCGTCCGAATCAACGGAAAACTTTACGCAGAAGAGGTGGAGCCGCGCAGGCTGCTGAGCGATTTTCTCCGGGAAGATTGCGGTTTGACCGGTACCCATGTCGGCTGCGAGCATGGCGTGTGCGGGGCCTGTACCGTACGCGTAAACGGTGCCGCGGTTCGGAGCTGCCTGATGTTTGCCGTTCAGGCTGCGGACGCCGAGATTACCACGGTTGAGGGGCTTTCTCTCCATGGCAGCCGCCACCCGCTGCAGGATGCCTTGTCGGAATGCCACGGGCTGCAGTGCGGATTCTGCACGCCGGGGATTCTCATGTCGGCCGCGGAGTTTTTGGAGGAGCATCAGGACCCGACGACGGAACAAATCGAGGAGATGCTGTCAGGCCATTTGTGCCGCTGTACGGGCTACAAGGGCATCGTTGAAGCGATCGCGAAGGTGGCCAAGGAGCAAAAGGACAGGTAGGTGATGAGGTATGGATTTGGGTAGCCTTTTTCAGTTCGCGGTTTCCCGGCATCCGGATTGGACCGCGATTGTGGAAGCCGAGCGAAGGTTTACCTACAGGGAGTTCGACCAGCTTACGACGAACATTGTGGCCGGTCTGCAGTCGCTGGGGATCGGCCAAGGGGATCGGATTGTGCTCGTTCTCAAGAATCGCTTGGAAATGAGCGCGCTGTACTGGGCTGTTCAAAAGCTCGGGGCCGTATTCACGCCGATCAATTTCAGGCTTTCGGCGGAAGAGGTGCGGTACTGCATCGAGGACGCGGAGGCGAAGGCGGTGGTGTATGAGCCCGCCTCCGAGGAGGCGGTGCTGCAGGCGACTGCCTCGTGGAGCTCGATCAGAATCGGCGTGCTGGGAGCCGCAGGCGCCGAGGTCACGTATGAACAGTTGGCCGCCAGCGAAAGTGCCGATTGGGCAAAGCCGAGCATCTCGGATGACGACTACTGTCTCATGCTGTACACGTCCGGAACCACTGGGCGGCCCAAAGGGGTTCCGCGTACCCATAAAAATGAATACGGAGCCGCCATGGCCCACATCATCCAGAACCGCTATGAAAAAAAGGAAAGCACGATAGGCGTGATGCCCCTGTATCACACGATGGGCATCCGCTCCCTCCTATCGATGGCTTTCCTCAACGGGAAAATCGTGATGATACCAGATTACGCCCCTCAACTGACCCTTGAGGTGCTGGAGAAGGAAGAAATCACCTGTGTCTATCTGGTACCCACGATTCTGCACGATTTATTATATCACCCGGATTTTAAAAAGTACAATTTGTCGAAACTGCGCAAACTGGGGTATGCCGGAGCCGCCATGACGACCGCATTGGTGCAGGACTGCTTCCGGGAATTGAAGCCGGACGTCTTTGTCAACCACTACGGCAGCACGGAAGTGTATACGTTTTCCGTGTGCGACTATCTGGACAAAAAACCGGGATGCGCAGGCAAGCCGGGCATCCATCAGGAGCTTCGGGTCGTTGTTCCCGATCCGGATGGCAAATCGACGCCGGACGATGTCGTCGCGGTCGGCGAACCTGGCGAAATCATCGTCAATCTTGCGTCGATTGAAGCGTTTCAAGGCTATTGGAAACGCCCGGACGCGAACCGGAAAGCGATTCGCAGCGGCTGGTATTTTACCGGGGATATGGGGGTGATCGACAGCGACGGTGACCTGTATGTGGTCGGACGGGTCGACGACATGATCATTTCCGGCGGAGAAAACATACACCCGATCGAAGTGGAGGATGTGATCGCCAAGCATCCCAAAGTGTCCGAGGTCGCCGTGGTGGGATTGCCTGATTCACGCTGGGGCGAGGTGGTTACGGCTTTTGTCGTCCCGAGCGATCATTCCCTGACGGTGGAAGAGCTGGACGCCTTCTGCAAGGAAAGCCCGGATCTGGCCAACTTCAAGAGGCCGCGCCGATACGTCTGGGTCGCCGAACTGCCGAAAAGCCCTGTTGGAAAAATACTGCGCCGCAAGCTGCGATCCGGCGAGTATACCCAATCCGAACCCATGATGAAGGAGAGTGCATCCTGATGCAAATCACCAATCAAACCGTTTATGAAACGCAGTGGGACCATATCCGTGTGGAAAAGAACAAGGAGAAGCAGACGGCCACCATTATTCTGGACCGTCCGGAGAAAATGAACACGGTCAGTTTTATCGCCCGCTCTCACCTGAGTGAAATCTTCGACCACGTAAACAGGGACGACGACGTGCGCGTGATCATTATCAAGGGCGCCGGGGACAAGGCCTTCACCTCCGGAGGCGATATCCGCGGATTCCTGGAGCGTCATCCGGAAGAGCTTTCCTACCTGCATAAATGCGTGGCCGCGCCGGAACGTTCGCCCAAGCCGGTCATTGCCCAACTGCAGGGCTATACCTTCGGGGTCGGGATGGAAATTGCGATGGCGTGTGACTTCCGCATCGCGTCGGATACCACCTTGCTTGCGCTCCCGGAAATCAACCTGGGTATGATCCCGGGAAGCGGCGGTACACAGCGCGTGGCGAGAATCGCCGGACTGGGCCGGGCCAAGGACATGATCATGCGCGCGCGTCGGATTCCGGCTGAGGAAGCCTACCAGTGGGGACTTGTCACCAAGGTGGTGCCGCAAGCGGAACTGGATGCCGCGGTAGAGGCGCTTGCAGCGGAACTGACCCGCTTCTCGCCGCTGGCGATGCGCGTGTTGAAGCAGGTGTTGAACGCTTCGCAGGAAGGGCCCCTCAGCGCCGGTCTGGAAATCGAGGGCTATGCGTACGGCATGCTGCGCAGCACGAGCGATTTCCGTGAAGGGGTGGAAGCGTTCTACGAGAAAAGAAAACCGAACTTCACAGGGGAATAAGCCAACGACTTCAGGGAGTGGGCCTCACGCCGCTTCCTGAAGTTTCCATATGACTTTTGACATTTTGGGGGTTGCGGAAAGGTGGGTCACGTATGAGTGCAAATGCGGAAACGCAGGTTCAGCGGGTTTCTTCTCTCCAAGGACGGCCGCCGGCAGCGGTCGGGAGAAAGCAGATGATCACGGCCGTTTTGGCCTCCCTTTTGGGATGGTCGTTGGATTTGTACGACCTCTTTATTCTGCTGTACGTTACGCCGGTGCTGGGGAAGCTGTTTTTCCCGGCAGACAATCCCACGCTTTCCTTGGCGGCGGTGTACGCTTCTTTTGCCGTGACACTGCTGCTGCGTCCGTTCGGTTCGGCGCTGTTTGGCTCCTATGCCGATCGCAACGGCCGAAAACGGGCCATGGTGGTGGCCGTGTCGGGGGTCGGGATTTCGACCGCGCTGTTTGGCGTACTGCCGACGGTCGCTCACATCGGCGCCGCTGCAACGATTCTCTTCATTATTCTTCGTCTCATTCAAGGGGTGTTCGTGGGCGGGGTCGTCGCCTCCACGCATACGATCGGGACGGAATCCGTGCCGGAGAGATGGCGCGGCCTGATGTCCGGTCTTGTCGGCGGAGGCGGTGCCGGTCTTGGTGCGCTGCTCGCTTCCATCGTCTATTTCGTCTTGTCCAGCCTGTTTCCCGGCGAGGCATTCAGCGAGTGGGGCTGGCGCTTCATGTTCTTTACCGGCATCCTATGCTCCGTTCTCGGACTGTTCGTATTCCGCATGCTGGAAGAATCACCGCTCTGGGTGCAGCACAAGAACGAGCAGGCAGCGAAACCGGCAGGCCAGCAGTCGCCGGTGAAAATGGTGTTTACGAAATACCTGCCGGTTTTATTGGTCAATTTGTTGATCGTGATTGGCGGGGGATCAGCGTACTACTTGACCTCCGGGTATCTGCCCACCTTTTTGAACGTGATCAACCATGTCCCGCAAACGACAGCCTCCATGATACTTGCCGCCAGCAGCATTGCTGCCATCATCGCTTCCGTCGCGCTCGGTCATCTGAGCACCGTCATCGGCAGAAAGAAAACGTTTGTTCTTCTGGGGATCCTGAATCTGATGGCTCTCCCGTACCTGTATACGGAACTGGCAGCCGCCCAGGATTTGTCGCGGATTGCGCTCTATGCCATGGGACTGGCGTTTCTCGGGAACGCTTCGTACGCGCCCGTCCTGATTTTTTTAAACGAGCGGTTCCCGACGGCGATTCGTTCGACGGGTACCGGACTGTCCTGGAACATGGGCTTTGCCATCGGCGGGATGATGCCCACGTTCGTGACAATGGCCAGCGGTCAAACGTCGGAGATTCCCTTTTTCCTGGCGTATTTCTCCATTGGTCTCTTCCTCTTGTATCTGGTGGGCAGTCTGATCATTCCGGAAACGAAGGGCAATTTTCAGTAGAAAGCCGCGCATTCCTTCACGAAAATGAAACCGGTTACAAATACTGTGGAAAAAACTTGCCGAGCGTATCGGAGTGGAAACATCCGTCCGGGACTGGACTTGGCCGATATGGTGGAGGCGCGAAGAGAAGACCACGGGCGAATCGTTCACAACAACACGGTTTGCCCGTGGTCTGACTGTGTTACAGGGCATTTGGCCGCGTGGTCACCCGCGAATGAACGGCAAGGAGGCCGGCGTCGACAACACCGTTTCTGCAGCCGGTAATGCAAGATTTTCTATTCATACAAAAGATATTCAGGGGAAGGGTATGGGTATGCGATTTAAAATAGGGAGGTTTCGATTTGCGTACCTTGCTTTGTGTGTTGTCCCTGTTCCTGCTGGTAACCGGCTGTACCCAGCCATCCAAACCGGAGACGAAAGCCAAGTCTGCGGCAGAAGATCCTCTTTGCAAGCCGACACCGATCCGCCATTTTGATTGGGAACAACAAGCGAAATCGATTGCGGAACAGGTGGACGGCATTGACCACGCGGTTGCCGTGCACATCGACAAGAAATTGGATGTCGCCATCCACGTGAGCAACTTTAATCGCCTCCGATTGGAATCCATTGAAAAAGAAGTGGCGCAAAAATTGAAAGCCGCGTTTCCTCAGGCAAAGGTTCATGTTTCCTCCGACAAAAAGATCATGGCTGAACTGCAGAAGCTGTACGAAACGCCGTGGTCGACACAGCCCGAAGAAGCGTGCAAACAGAAGAAAAACCTGAAGCGGATTGAAAAGCTGATGAAGGGATAACGCGGGAAAGCCCTTCTCAAATGAGGAGGTCTTCGCTTTGGTTTACCTCGGTCGGCTACACCTCCCGCGGCAGTTGGCCGCCGAGACCCTGCCGGATGGATCACGTTTACCCTTGAATGGTGAAACGGCCGACAATAGGCGGCCGCGATTTGACGAATACGCTCTTTAGAGAAAACGATGTCTGTCTGTTCATGGACAAGGAGGGATCCGTATGAATCACGAACGGGAAGAAGAGAATCCGTTCAGCGATCTGTTCGTAAGCAATCCAGGGGCGGACATTCCGGGGATTGGCCTGCAGGAAAGGCCGCAGAACGAAGCCCGGCAGCATGGACCGCAGGACGTTCAGCAGGCGATGCAGCAGACCCGCGAGCAAATGGCGCCACCAGCCGTGCCCTGTCAGCAGCAGGGACAGCAGAATCAGGCGGCCAAACAGCAAATCGATCAGTTTATTCAGGAATCCAAACAGGATCTGCAAGAAGGAGCACTTGGTCATAGCCAGCAACAGCAGCAACAGCAGCAACAGCAGCAACAACAACAGCAACAACAGCAATAACAACAGCAATAACAACAGCAATAACAACAGCAATACCAACAGCAATACCAACAGCAATACCAACAGCAATACCAACAGCAATACCAACAGCAATACCAACAGCAACAATGGCAACCTGCATCAGGGAAGCAGCAAACGAAATCTGGCGGACGTGGCCGCGAACGAACGGCGGCAGGCGGACAGCCCACAGGTACGGTAAGCGGGGGTTCGCGAGCGAAAGCAGGTCCCCAACGTCTCGGATGCCGTGTCAAAACGCCAAAACCTGCGCCACGCCGCTTCTGTGGAGGACGAGAGGAATAGGCCCTTCCGGCGCTGTGTGGGGAAAGTGTGCAACCAAACCGCGGCCCCAACCGTAATAGTAGTAGGAAATCGAACATGATCCATAGGGGGAGGCATTCACATGCTCATTTCAACCACCAGCACCTTGCAGGGCAAAGATGTTGAGGAGTATCTGGGCATTGTCAGCGGCGAAGTGATTTTGGGGGCCAACGTGGTCCGCGACTTTCTGGCGGGCATCACCGACATCATCGGCGGCCGCAGCGGGGCGTACGAGAACAAGCTGGCCGAAGGCAGGGAACTGGCGATCCGGGAAATGACGGAGAAAGCGAGAGCCTTGGGGGCAAATGCCATCATCGGCGTGGATTTGGACTTCGAAACGCTGCGCGAAGGCATGATGATGGTGATCGCGACGGGAACAGCGGTACGGGTGAAGTGACAGTCGGGCGTCTGCCCGGCTTTCTCTTTGGGGCGAAGCGGGAGAGCAAAAACAAGCGGAGCAAAAAAATGCTTTACTCCGACTGGTTGGCAATACTATTCTAACAAGAGAATTGATGTTTTCGAAATTGTCCGCAAATAAACAGCGCCGCCGGAAACGTTTCGCATCGCACAAGGGGAGACGGACTCCCGTTGACGCAGTAGCTCATCCTACGAAAGAACCAGGACCAGATGAAAGCGGGGCGGCGGCAAGGCCGTTCCGAAAAAACGGCGGAAGCGCCGGGCGCAATCCGTCATCGGCTGGCAGTGGGACACAACCCCACGCCCCGGCCCCATGGGAGAAAAAAACTGGTCAAGCCCTGGAGCCCTGCGATAAAATAAGACCTGCGAACTACCGCATCCAAAATGAGGGAAATCATGCGCCACTTTTGTACCTTTTTGGCTGTCGTCAAAAAGCTGGAAGAACACACCGTGCATTTTGACTTCTACCACCTGTCGAAGCAGCCCCAGCCGGTGCGCCAACTGCTGAAGGCGAACGCCTGGCTGCCGCGCCATTACTTCGACTACCTGCTGTACAGCGGCGTGCTGGAAGTAGACAGCGGGCAGCCGTATGTGCCTGCGCCCGCCCAGCCGGCCGCGATCGGGATGAACATCAGGTCACTGGGAAGCACCGTGGTGTTCGACATGTGTTTTTCGCCGCAAACCTACAAGCTGTGGCAAAAGGCGGACGCGTTTCTGGACGACCTTTCGCTTGCGGCCGACGTGTTTGAGGAATACGTCTACCGGTTGGGAGCGATCAGCCGCTTCCGCCATTTGGGACGCGTGGACGATCCGGTGGTCGCCGCACAGCTTGGCGAAAACGACATGATCGAATTCAAGCGCGATTTTCTCTTGTCCAAAGGCGGCATCATCAAATCGGTGGTGGCGTTCGCCAACTCCAACAACGGCAACTTGTTCCTCGGCATCTCCGACGAGGGCGAGATCATCGGCGTCAACCACGAGCTGAAACAGTACGGTGACCCGGACAAGTACCTGCTGGCCATCACCCAGTACATCCAGGACAAAACGACACCGTTTCTTTCGCCGTTTCCAAAGATTTCATTAAAAAAGGTACAGGACAAATACGTCGTGGCCATCTTCGTCGAGGTGGGCTCCGAACTGGTTTGCGGATTGGACAAGAACGGCGACAAATACGTCGCGATTCGCACCAACAACCGCTCGGTCATCGTGAAGGACCCGCACCAGATCGGCGAAATATACGTCAAGCGCAAATTGGGCAGTGAAATCAGCCGTCGATTGGGGCTTTTGTAGGAACGTCTGCCAAGCCAGCGAACACGATGGGAGGATACCTGCATGAAAAGGACCTTGCGTGCGTATGTGTTTCCGGTACTGATGGCCGGTCTTTTGATGGCCGGCTGCTCCGAGGGCGTCAAAGGAACGGAGTCCGACATGAAAAAGCAGTTGGACGCCGATCTGGGAGCCGTGGAAAAGGTAACCGTGCTCTCCACGGACGGTCAGGAAGTCCCCCTCGCCCTGGACGAATTTCTCAAGGAACTTCCCGAGCAGGGAAAAGACCTGCAGGTTTCCCCGCAGCCCCTGAAGCGGGACGAGATCCGCTATACGCTGGTGCTCTACCGGCACAAGCTGGCCCCGTTGGTGGTGGAAGTGGGCAAGCAGGCAAGCCAGTACGGAGAGAATAGCTATCGCGGGCCAGGAGCCGACCGCTTTTACCAATGGATCCATCGGGAGGCGGGAAAAGGGCTGCTGCCGGCAGCGGTCCAAACGGCGGTGGTCTCCGCCGAAGACCTGGGCCAAACGGTTACGCTCGGCAAAACCCAGGCGGAATTTCTCCAGGGGGTGCTTGCGGCCGCGACCCCGCTGAGCGACAAGGAAATCGATCAGTACCCGCTGTATCCGCATTACCGGCTGCGCATCGATACAGGGGGACGCTCCCTGCACATCACCATGCTGACGCCGACACTGGTGTCCATTCCATTCGGCCGGGAAACCCATTACTACAGCATCCAGGGTTCGCTGTTTTCGCAGCTCACCCAATGGCTGCCGCCGCGGCGGACGGCGGGTGATGCGTTTGACAGGCTGTTTCAGGCGTCGAAAATCCGCGTGGAGCCGTCCGGGGACGCAAGCGTGGCGTCTGTCGAGCAAAGCGCGACGGAAACGACGGTGGAGCAGGGGAAAGCGCATCAGTGCGTCCGGCTGCTGAAAGGCGGCGTGGCGCTTGCCGGTCAGCCGAAGTCGCCGGGCAGCGAGCGCTACCGCCTCATCTTTTCCGTCGAAGAGAGCGAAGTGACCGTGCACGTCTACGACCGCCACATTCGCTTCAACGACAACTGGTATGCCCACGAGCGCTTGGACGACGAACTGCTGACCCTTTTGCGGACAAAAAAGTAAGCCGAATCCTCATGAAATTTCCGTCTTCTGGTCACGATAGAAGAGAACATGTCAATATCACTACCACTTTTGCGATTTTTGTCGTAGAATAGTTACGTTGCACTGATAAAGGCAGTTTTGTGACTGGCCGAAAAACCTTGTGCCGGGGCGAACCTGCCGATCTTTATTTGCCATTAGGAGGATGGAGAATGAACATTCACGAGTATCAAGGCAAAGAGATACTGAAGCAGTACGGTGTAAAGGTTCCCGAAGGGCGCGTGGCGTTCACCGTGGATGAAGCGGTGGAAGCGGCCAAGGAACTGGGCACGCAGGTTGTCGTCGTGAAAGCGCAAATCCACGCCGGCGGCCGCGGTAAAGCGGGCGGGGTAAAAGTGGCGAAAAGCCTCGACGAAGTCCGTACATATGCTCAAGAGCTTCTTGGCAAGGTTCTGGTTACTCACCAAACCGGTCCGGAGGGCAAAGAGGTAAAACGCCTCCTGATTGAGCAGGGCTGCGACATCAAAAAGGAATACTACGTCGGTCTTGTGGTTGACCGTTCGACAGGCCGCGTCGTCATGATGGCCTCCGAAGAGGGCGGTACCGAAATCGAAGAAGTGGCAGCCCGCACGCCGGAAAAAATCTTCAAGGAAGTCATCGACCCGGTTACCGGCCTGACGCCATTCCAAGCGCGCAAGCTGGCGTTTGCGATCAATATTCCGAACGAACTGGTAAACAAAGCCGTCAAGTTCATGATGGGCCTGTACCAGGCATTTGTCGAAAAAGATTGCTCCATCGCCGAAATCAACCCGCTCGTGGTTACCGGCGACGGCGAAGTCATGGCGCTTGACGCGAAGCTGAACTTCGACAGCAACGCGCTGTTCCGTCACCCTGAGATCGTCGCGCTGCGCGACCTGGACGAGGAAGACGAAAAAGAGATCGAAGCGTCCAAATTCGACCTCTCCTACATCGCCCTGGACGGCAACATCGGCTGCATGGTAAACGGCGCTGGCCTGGCCATGGCGACCATGGACATCATCAAATTCTACGGCGGCGAACCGGCCAACTTCCTCGATGTGGGCGGCGGCGCTACCGAAGAAAAGGTAACCGAAGCGTTCAAGATCATCCTGAAAGACCCGAAAGTAAAAGGAATCTTTGTCAACATCTTCGGCGGCATCATGAGATGCGACGTCATCGCAAACGGCGTTGTCGCTGCTGCGAAACAGGTGAAACTGGATCGTCCGCTGGTTGTCCGTCTGGAAGGCACCAACGTGGACCTTGGCAAGAAAATCCTCAGCGAATCCGGGCTGAACATCGTGGCGGCCGATTCCATGGCGGACGGCGCTGAGAAGATCGTAGCGCTGGTTCAATAACGAACGGTTCCGGACGCACCGGTGAAAAGACATTTTCGAGAAGTATCTATACGCGATGAAAAAGGTGGGACATATACGCGATGAGTATTCTCGTGAACAAGCATACAAAGGTAATCACCCAGAACATGACCGGTAAAACCGGTATGTTCCATACCAAAGGCGGACTTGAGTACGGCACCCAAATGGTTGCAGGGGCAGTTCCCGGCAAAGGCGGCACGGTTGTCGATTTCACGCTGGACAACGGCAGCACTGTTTCGGTTCCGGTGTTTAACACGGTAGCGGAAGCAAAAGAAGCAACCGGTGCCAACACGTCGGTCATCTACGTTCCGCCGGCGTTCGCGGCCGACGCCATCATGGAAGCGGTCGATGCCGAACTGGATCTGGTCATCTGCATCACCGAGGGCATCCCGGTTCTCGACATGGTGAAAGTGAAACGCTACATGGAAGGCAAAAAGACCAAATTGATCGGCCCCAACTGCCCTGGCATCATCACGCCGGGCGAGTGCAAAATCGGCATCATGCCGGGCTACATCCACACCCCGGGTAAAGTGGGCATCGTATCCCGCTCCGGTACCCTGACCTATGAAGCGGTACATCAAACCACGACCCGCGGTATCGGTCAGTCCACGGCCGTCGGTATCGGTGGAGACCCGGTAAAAGGCATGGAGTTCATCGACGTGCTGAAACTGTTCAACGAAGACCCGGATACCGAAGCGGTCATCATGATCGGGGAAATCGGCGGTACCGCCGAGGAAGAAGCGGCTGAATGGATCGCGGCCAACATGAAGAAACCGGTTGTAGGCTTTATCGGCGGTCAAACCGCTCCTCCGGGAAAACGCATGGGCCACGCCGGTGCGATCATCTCCGGCGGCAAAGGAACGGCAGCCGAGAAGATCGCCAAGCTGGAAGCGTGCGGCGTTCGCGTGGCGAAAACGCCGGCGGTCATCGGCGAAACGCTGGTGGAAGTGCTGAAAGAGCGCGGCCTGCTGGAAAAAGTCATGAACAAGTAAGTCAATCCGGCCGGTTTTCAGGTGCCGAAAGAGGACAAGCATGGACGCTTGCCCTCTTTCTTTTTTGTGCCCGCCGCTGTCTCCGTGTACAATAGCAGGCGAAACGTCTCGGCAGATGCAGCCGGACAAACAGGAAAAGACGGGAGGCGGTCGGGTGAAGGGCGGAAGTGATCGACTGGAAGAGCGGGATTGGCTGTACGCGATGATCAGGCTGAACGGACTGGGGCGAAAAAAGCTGCGGGAGCTGTACCGGCGCTGGGGATCGTTCGCGCAAGCGGCGGTCAACTGGGAGACGGTGTCTGAGGAGAGCGGCGTCCGTGCCAGGCAGGCGCAGACATGGGCCGATGCGCTTGCGCCGGCCGCCGTGCTGGCGGCGAAGCGGGAACGAATCCGCGGCGGCATCTCGTTCGTATGTTTCTGGGAAGACGAGTTTCCCCCGCTGCTCAGGCACATTCCGGACCCGCCGCTGGCCTTGTTTTACAAAGGGGATGTGTCGCTGCTCAAGCGGCCGGCCATCGGTGTCGTGGGCGCCCGCAAACCGACCGCGTACGGACGGGCGGCGTGCCGCCACCTGGTCAAACAGTTGGCCGAAGCCGGCATGGTGATCGTCTCCGGCCTGGCGTACGGGATTGACGCTGAAGCGCATCAGGCGGCACTCGGCGCCGGGGCTCCGACCGTCGGGGTGATGGGCTGCGGCATCGATCAGGTGTATCCCGCGTTTCACCGGCCGCTCTACGCGGAGATTGGGTCTTGCGGCCTGCTTCTTTCGGAGTATCCGCCGGGGACTCCGGCGAAGCCGGGCCTGTTTCCCGAGCGAAACCGGATCATCAGCGGGCTGAGCCTCGGCGTGCTGGTCGTGGAAGCGGCGGAACGCAGCGGATCGCTGATTACGGCCGATTGTGCGCTGGAGCAGGGGCGGGAGGTGTTTGCCGTCCCCGGGCCGATTTTTTCCGAGGTGAGCGCGGGTCCGCATAACTTGCTGAAACAAGGTGCAAAGCTAGTAACAAACGCGGCCGATGTGCTGGAGGAATTGGGTGCATGGCCGGAGGCGCAGCCTGTCACGGACCGTCAGCCTGCCGGTGAAGGAGGGGCCAAGCTGGGGGAAGAGGAAAGCAACGTGTTCGCGCTGATCGGCTGCGAGCCCGTCCACGCCGACGAGCTGGCCGATGCGCTCGCGCCGCCGGAACGGCAGCGGCTGCATCAGACCTTGCTCACGCTGGAAACAGGCGGCTTCATTGTCAGCTTGCCCGGAGGCTATTTCGCCAGAAGGTGACCCCGGCCGATTTCCTCCCGCAGCATCAGGCCTTGCAGGTGTTTGACAAATCGGATAAGCATATTTAATAATAGGGGAGATTCCTTACTGAAAGGGGAGGAAATAAATGGCTGACACGCTTGTGATTGTCGAATCCCCAGCGAAAGCGAAAACGATCGGAAAATATCTGGGAAGCAAATATATGGTGAAAGCGTCCATGGGCCATGTGCGCGACCTCCCAAAGAGCCAGATGGGTGTTGACGTATCGAAAGGATTTGAACCGAAATACATAACCATTCGCGGCAAGGGGGACGTGCTCAAAACCCTCAAGGACGCCGCCAAGAAAGTAAAAAAGGTATACCTGGCGGCGGACCCGGACCGCGAAGGGGAGGCGATTGCCTGGCACTTGGCGCAGTACCTCGGGCTGGACATGAGCCAGCCGCTGCGCGTGGTGTTCAACGAGATTACCAAAGACGCCATCAAGGAGGCGTTTAAACACCCCCGTCACATCAACATGGACCTGGTGAACGCCCAGCAGGCGCGGCGGATCCTGGACCGGCTGGTCGGCTACAACATCAGCCCGATTTTGTGGAAAAAGGTGCGCAAGGGGTTGAGCGCCGGGCGCGTCCAGTCGGTGACGGTCAAGCTGATCATCGACCGTGAGCGGGAAATCCAGCGATTCGTGCCGGAGGAGTACTGGACGATCAGCAGCACGCTCCTGAGCAACGGCAAGCCGTTTGAAGCCAAATTCTACGGATACGGCGACGAAAAAATGGAGCTGAAATCGGAGGCGGACGTCAAAGCGGTGATGGACCGCATTCAGGGGCAGCCGTACGTGGTGCAGAAGGTGACCAAACGGGAGCGCAAGCGCAATCCCACGCCGCCGTTCATCACCAGCTCGCTGCAGCAGGAGGCGGCCCGCAAGCTGAACTTCCGGACGGCCAAGACGATGCGGATCGCGCAGGAGCTGTACGAAGGGATCGATCTCGGCGGCAAGGAAGGTACGGTCGGTCTGATCACCTACATGCGTACCGACTCCACGCGCGTTTCGGTGACGGCGCAAGAGGAAGCCAAAGCGTACATCTTGGAGCACTTCGGAGCCGATTACGTCCCGGCCGAGCCGCGTGCCCAGGTGAAAAAGGAGAATGCCCAGGATGCCCACGAAGCAATTCGGCCGACCTCGGTGATGCGCACGCCGGACCAGCTCAAGGATGTGCTGAGCCGCGACCAGCTTCGCTTGTACCGGCTGATCTGGGAGCGCTTCCTCGCCAGCCAGATGGCGTCGGCGGTGCTGGACACGATGAGCGTGGACATCGAGGCGGGCGGAGTGACGTTCCGGGCGACCGGTTCCAAGGTAAAGTTTCCCGGCTTCATGAAGGTATATATTGAAGGAAGCGACGACGGCAAGGAAGAGGAAACGTTCCTGCCGCCGATTGAAGAGGGGCAGACGCTGGAATTGAATGCAATCGAACCGGCCCAGCACTTTACGCAGCCGCCGCCCCGCTACACCGAGGCACGGCTGGTCAAGACCCTGGAAGAACTGGGGATTGGACGCCCCTCCACCTACGCGCCGACCCTGGAGACGATCCAAAAACGGGGCTACGTGGCGCTGGAGGAGAAGCGGTTTGTCCCGACCGAACTGGGGGAGATCGTCATTTCCCTGATCGAAGAGTTCTTCCCCGAAATCCTGGACGTGGAGTTTACCGCCCACATGGAATCCGACCTGGACAACATCGAGGAAGGGATCGCCGACTGGGTGAAGGTGCTCGACGCCTTTTACCAGGATTTTGCCAAGCGGGTCACCGTCGCCGAGGAGCAGATGGAACAAGTGGAGCTGAAGGATGAAGAATCCGACGAGACGTGCGAACTGTGCGGCCGGGTGATGGTGTACAAACTGGGGCGCTTTGGGAAGTTTCTCGCCTGCTCCGGATTCCCCGAATGCCGCAACACCAAGCCGATCGTCAAGGAAATCGGCATCGCCTGCCCGCAGTGTGAAACCGGATCGATCATTGAACGTAAATCAAAGAAGAGCCGTATTTTTTACGGCTGCAACCGATATCCGGAATGCGATTTCGTCTCGTGGGACAAACCAATTGCGCGTCCTTGTCCGAAATGCGGCGGGATGCTCGTCGAAAAGAAGCGGAAAAAGCAGGGCGTCAGCATTGCCTGCACCAGATGCGATTACCAGGAAGAAGCCGATTCCTGAGGACGTGTGGAGGATACCAGCATGAATGAACAACCGTACGTAACCGTGGTGGGTGCCGGGTTGGCGGGCAGTGAAGCGGCCTGGCAGATCGCCCAATCCGGCGTCCGCGTAAAACTGTATGAAATGCGGCCGAAAACGCAGACGCCCGCTCACCATACCGACAAATTTGCGGAGCTGGTCTGCAGCAATTCGCTGCGGGCCAATTCGCTGACCAACGCGGTGGGCGTATTAAAGGAAGAAATGCGCCGCTTTGACTCGGTCATCATCGGCGCGGCGGACAGGTGCGCCGTTCCGGCCGGCGGTGCGCTGGCCGTGGATCGGCACGAATTTGCCCAGTATGTGACGGATGCCGTTCGCAACCACCCGCTGGTCGAAGTGGTGAACGAGGAAGTGACGGAGATTCCCGAAGGCATCGTGGTGATCGCCACCGGCCCGCTCACCTCGCCGGCGCTGTCGGAGAAGCTGAAGGCGCTGACCGGTGAAGAGTACCTGTACTTCTACGACGCGGCCGCGCCGATCATCGAAAGGGACTCCATCGACATGGACAAGGTGTTTGTCGCGTCCCGCTACGACAAGGGAGAAGCGGCCTACCTCAACTGCCCGATGACGGAAGAGGAGTTCAACCGCTTTTACGAAGCGCTGATTACGGCGGAGGAGGTCCCGCTCAAGGAGTTTGAGAAGGAGATCTACTTCGAGGGCTGCATGCCGATTGAAGTGATGGCCAAACGGGGACGTCAGACGATGCTGTTCGGTCCGCTGAAGCCGGTGGGCTTGATCGATCCGCGTACCGGCAAGCAGCCGTTTGCCGTCGTTCAACTGCGCCAGGACAACAGCGCGGCCACCCTGTACAACATCGTCGGCTTCCAGACGCATCTCAAGTGGCCGGAACAGAAACGGGTCTTTTCGCTCATCCCCGGCTTGGAAAACTGCGAAATCGTCCGCTACGGCGTGATGCACCGCAACACGTTCATCAACTCGCCCAAGCTGCTTCGTCCCACCTATCAGTACAAGGAGCGGGACACGCTGTTTTTCGCCGGACAGATGACCGGCGTGGAGGGATACGTGGAGTCGGCCGCATCGGGACTGCTGGCGGGATTGAACGCGGCCCGGCTTGCCAAGGGAGAGGAACTGCTTGTCCTCCCACCGGAGACGGTGATGGGCAGCATGGCTCGGTACATCACCACCGCCGACCCGAACAACTTCCAACCGATGAATGCCAATTTCGGGCTTGTCCCCGAGCTGCCGAAACGCATTCGCAACAAGCGGGAGAAGAACGAAAAACTCGCTGAGCGAGCGCTAGACACAATTCAGAATTTTACACAAAAAAGACACAAATTGAGTTGATATCCGAATTTCGGCTGTGTTACTATATAGGTGCCTTTGAGGAGGGTGCATGCCAGATGGACAAATCGCAGCCGATATCCATAGACGTGGAGCTGTTCACCCGTTACTTGCGCGTCGAAAAAAATGCCTCTCCTCATACGGTGAAGCAGTACGTGGCAGATATTAACGAATTCGTCGCCTTTATGGAACAGCACCAAATCCCCGTATTTGCTGCTGTTTCTTATTTACACGGCCGCTCTTTTCTCGCCCATTTGGCCAAAAGGGGGTTGTCACGGCGCAGCATCGCCCGCAAGCTCTCCAGTTTGCGGAGTCTGTACCGTTTTTTGCTGAGGGAAGGCCGGTTGGAGCAAAATCCGTTTCAACTGGTGTCCACACCCAAGGTGGAAAAAAAGCTGCCCTCCTTTCTGTACCCGCATGAACTGCAACCATTTTTTGACCTGCCTGACACACAGACCCCGCTCGGCATGCGCGACCGGCTCATTTTCGAGCTGCTGTATGCGAGCGGGATTCGCGTGTCGGAGCTGGTGACGCTGACGCTGGATGCGGTCAATGTTTCCATGGGAATCGCCCTGGTGTACGGAAAAGGGGCCAAGGAGCGATATGTGCCGATTGGCAGTTATGCTTGCGACATTCTTCGGAAATACCTAGAATATGGAAGGCCGAAGCTGCTCGCCGGCAACAGCGACCACGGCTATCTGCTTCTCAACTACCGGGGAGAACCGCTGTCCGACCGGAGCGTCCGCCGCATCGTCGACAAATACGTGGAGCAGCACGCCCTGAACCTGCGCGTGTCGCCGCACACGTTCCGCCACACCTTTGCCACCCATCTGCTGAACGCGGGAGCCGATCTGCGGACCGTACAGGAGCTGTTGGGCCACGTCAACGTTTCGACGACGCAGGTGTATACGCATGTGACCAAGGAACGGCTGCGCCATGTCTATGACGCGGCCCATCCGCGCGCGAACGCGAGCCATCCCGGGTCCGCCGGAAGTACATAAGCGGGAGGAATCTGCAATGGAACAGTTTCATGCAACAACGATTTTTGCCATACATCACAACGGCGAAGCGGCCATGGCCGGCGACGGACAGGTCACGTTCGGTAACAGCATGGTGATGAAGCACGGGGCAAAAAAAGTGCGCC
Source organism: Brevibacillus sp. LEMMJ03 (assembly GCF_007197875.1). NCBI lineage: Bacteria > Bacillati > Bacillota > Bacilli > Caryophanales > Paenibacillaceae > Brevibacillus > Brevibacillus sp. LEMMJ03. Next base: position 222,799 of record NZ_VKJN01000004.1, read on the forward strand.
GTCTGTACCGCGGCGAGGTGCTGGCGGGGTTTGCCGGCTCTGTCGCGGATGCGATCACCCTTTTTGAAAAGTTTGAAGCCAAACTGGAAGAGTTCCACGGCAACCTGCAGCGGGCGGCTGTGGAGCTGGCGAAAGAATGGCGCATGGATAAGATCCTGCGCCGGCTGGAAGCGATGATGATCGTGATGAACAAGGAGCACCTGCTGCTCATTTCCGGCAACGGCGAAATCATCGAACCGGATGACGGCATTCTCGCGATCGGCTCGGGAGGTAGCTACGCATTGGCGGCAGGCAGGGCGCTGAAACGGTACGCGCCTCATCTGAGCGCCAAAGAGATTGCCGAAGCCGCGCTGCGGACGGCTGCTGAGATCTGCGTGTTCACCAACGACCATCTGGTTGTGGATGAGATGAAATGAAAGGAAGGGAGGGCTCCCTGTGCTGAACCTTGAGCAGTTAACCCCGCGCAAGATTGTGGAACATCTGGACGTATACATCGTCGGGCAGGCCCAGGCGAAAAAAGCCATCGCGGTGGCGCTTCGCAACCGGTACCGGCGCAGTCGGCTGCCGGAACACCTGAGGGATGAAGTGGTGCCGAAAAACATCCTGATGATCGGGCCTACCGGTGTGGGGAAAACGGAGATCGCCCGCAGGATCGCCAAACTGACGGGGGCGCCGTTTGTCAAAGTGGAGGCCACCAAGTTTACGGAAGTGGGCTATGTGGGCCGCGACGTGGAGTCGATGGTTCGCGACCTGGTCGAAGCGGCCATCCGCACCGTAAAGCAGGAAAAAATGGAGGCCGTCAGGGAGAAGGCGGAGAAGCTGGCCAACGACGCCATCGTCAACATCCTCGTCCCTTCGCGCAAACAGCAGCATTCGTTCAAGAATCCGCTGGAGATGCTGTTCGGCGGTCAGCAGCAGCAGACCCATTCGTCCGACACGGAGGACGCGTCGCTGGAACAGCAGCGCCGGCAGGTGGCCTGGCAGCTCGCGGCCGGCCAACTGGAGGACCAGATGATCGAGATCGACGTGGAGGATCAATCCCCGTCCATGTTTGACCTGTTTCAGGTTCCGGGTACGGAACAGATGGGGATGCAGATGCAGGACATGTTGGGCAGCCTGCTCCCCAAGAGGACGAAGAAGCGAAAATTGCGAATTAAAGATGCGCGAAAGGTATTAATTCAACAAGAAGCGCAAAAACTGGTGGATATGGACGAAGTCACGCAGGAGTCGATTCGCCGTGCCGAAAACCACGGTATCATCTTTATTGACGAGATCGACAAAATCGCCGGTAAGGACGGCCGGGGTCCCGACGTCTCGCGGGAAGGCGTTCAGCGCGACATCCTGCCGATCGTGGAAGGTTCGACGGTGATGACCAAGTACGGACCGGTCAAGACCGACCACATCCTGTTCATTGCCGCCGGAGCGTTTCACATGGCCAAACCGTCCGATCTGATTCCGGAACTGCAGGGGCGCTTCCCCATCCGTGTGGAGCTGACCAGCTTGCGGGCGGAAGACTTTGTCCGGATTTTGACAGAGCCCAAAAATGCGCTGCTGAAGCAGTACAGTGCGCTTTTGGAGACGGAAGGCGTCCGGGTGGAATTTACACCGGAGGCGATCCAGGAAATCGCCCGTCTGGCAGCGGAGGTGAACCAGGCGACCGACAACATCGGCGCGCGGCGTCTGCACACGATGCTGGAAAAACTGCTGGAAGACCTCTCCTTCGAGGCTCCGGACATTCATTTGGATGTGGTGCAAATCACGCCGGAGTACGTCCGCGACAAGCTCGGATCGATTGCCGGCAACAAGGATTTAAGCCAGTACATTCTGTAAAACCAATCGATCACTATTATTGGGAGGAACGTAACAATGGATCTGTTATCGAAAACCAGAAGAATTAACCGCCTGCTGCAAAAATCGGCAGGGCATGCCGTCAACTTCAACGAGATGGCGCAAGTGCTGAGTGATGTCATTGAAGCCAACATCTTTGTCGTCAGCCGCAAGGGCAAACTGCTCGGCTTTTCGATTCATCAGGAAGTGGACAACGATCGCATCCGCAAAATGCTGGAAGAGCGCCGTTTCCCGGAAGAGTACAGCCTCGGCCTTCTGAAAGTGGAAGAGACGTCCGCCAACCTGGACGTAGACAGCCCGTACACCATTTTCCCGGTGGAGATGAAAGAAGTATTCCGCACCGGTTGGACCACCATCGTGCCGATCATCGGCGGCGGCGACCGGCTGGGCACGCTGATTCTCGGCCGCGTCAACAACCAGTTTGTCGACGATGACCTGATCCTGGCCGAAGTGGGCGCGACCGTTGTCGGCATGGAAATCCTGCGGGAACGCTCCGAAGCGATCGAGGAGGAAGCGCGCAGCAAAGCGGTGGTGCAGATGGCCATCGGCTCCCTCTCCTACAGCGAACTGGAAGCGGTGGAACACATCTTTGAAGAGCTGGAAGGCAAAGAGGGCCTGCTGGTCGCATCCAAAATCGCCGACCGCGTGGGCATTACCCGTTCCGTCATTGTCAACGCCCTCCGCAAGCTGGAGAGCGCCGGCGTGATCGAATCCCGTTCGCTGGGGATGAAAGGTACCTTCATCAAGGTGCTGAACGAAAAACTGCTGCCGGAACTGGAAAAACTGAAAACTTCTTGACACTTGGAGCCCCTGGAGGCAGGGGGAGAACGTCTCCGGAGTGTGAAAATCCTGTAAAGAAAAGGTGTAGCGATGGTAAAAGCTACACCTTTTTTCCTGGGCACATAGTCCTATTTTTTGTTGTGCAGAATCAAGTTTTTCGAGCCAAAAATACTCGTATCTCTGTAAAATTATAGAATTGCAACAAGGATCGTGCCAAAAACTTAGTAATATCAGGAAGGATAAGGGATTTAGTCCCATTGAATCATTTTGAGAAAAGTTGCCACAATAGGGCTTTTTTCGTTATACCAGTTTTGCTATGATGGAGTCGTATTCTTGTGTCGAATAAGCGAGAAATTCCGAAATTTATGCGGAAAAAGAGCGGAATGAGGGGAGTGGGAAGATGCTGGATAGCTTTCATTTGCAGGTCCTGGAGCGGTCGCTGGACACCGCCATGCTTCGACAACGAACAATAGCAAACAATATCGCCAACGTGGATACCCCTCAGTTCAAAAGCAAGCATGTCGTGTTTGAGGAGCTGCTGCAGCAGGAACTGGCGGGGACTTCGGGACAGCCGAAGCTGGAGGCGTACCGGACGAATGAGCGGCACATTCCGTTTACCGGCACGGGGACGCTGCCGATGCCGCAAATCGTCTCGAATGCCGACAACATGATGCAGCACAACGGCAACGACGTCGATCTGGAGTTTGAGATGAACGAGTTGGCCAAAAACCAGATCTGGTACAATGGTCTGACGCAGCTCACCGCCGGATACTTCCAGAAGCTGCGCAGCGTGATCGAGGGTGGAGGGAGATAGTAGATGAGCCTGTTTCAGGGAATGGATACAAGCGCGTCTGCGCTGACGGCCAACCGCCTGCGGTTGGATACGATCGCGGCTAACATCGCCAACGCCAATACGACCCGCGCCACATTCGTGAACGGGGCCTGGCAGCCGTACAAGCGCAAAATGGTGGAACTGTCGCCGGTAACCGGCCAGTCGTTTGACAACCTGCTGCAGGCGGCGATCGGCACGGTGACCGGCCAGACGGAACAAGGCGTCCGTGTGACGGCGATCCGCGAAGACAACGCGCCGTTCAAACGGATGTACGATCCGACGCATCCGGATGCCGACGCGGAAGGATACGTGCTGCTGCCGAACGTTGACGTGATGAAGGAAATGGTGGACATGATCTCTGCCTCGCGTTCCTACGAAGCCAACGTCACGGTCCTGAACGCAGCCAAAAGCATGATGATGAAAGCACTGGAGATCAAGTAGAAGGAGGCGTAAGGAATGGACATTAGCGCGCTTTCCCGAACGGACGCGATACAGCCAAAACCCCTGACGAAGACGTATACGCCTGCCGAGGTCACGAAGTCCTTTTCGTCCTATCTCTCGGATGCGCTGGATCAGGTCAATCAGGCGCAGGTGGAATCAGCCGTACTGGCGGACCGGTTCGCAGCCGGACAAGTCCAGGACGTGCATCAGGTCATGATCGCCGGTCAGAAATCCGCGATCATGCTGCAAATGGCCTTGCAGGTGCGCAACAAGGTGATTGAATCCTATCAGGAAATCATGCGCATGCCTATCTAACGTTGTCGGTATTCTTGGTGAGGTGAACCATGAACGAACGTCTATCACAGTATAAAGAGCAAGTCTTGGCGAAATGGAATCAGCTTTCGCCCAAGCGAAGGTGGATGATTTCCGGGATCGTGCTGTTTTTGCTCATCTCTCTCGGCCTATACATATACATTGCCTCACAGCCGGTCTACACGCCCCTCTACAACCAGAGGCTGAGTGAACAGGAAATCGGATTGATCAAGCAGGAACTGGAAAGCAAGAAAATTCCCTACCGGATCACGGATAACGGGACCAACATCGAGGTTCCGCAAAAGCTGGCCCAGGATGTCATCGTCGATTTGGCCGCACAAGGAATCCCCAGCCAGGCGGGCATCAATACGGAGATCTTCTCCAACACGCTGGGCGTCACAGACCGTCAGTTTGACGTGATGAAAAAAGAGGCGCTGCAGCAGGAACTGCGCAAAATGCTGGAGCGGGTAAACGGCGTCAGAAGCGCTCAGGTGATGATCAACCTGCCGGAGGAAAGCGTCTGGATCACGGAGAAGCCCGAAACGGCGACAGCCTCCGTCATCGTCGACGTGGAACCGGGTACCCGGTTGGACCAAAAGCAGATCAACGCGCTGTACCTGCTGGTATCCCGCAGCGTGCCCAAGCTGCCGCCGGAAAACATCACGATTTCCGACCAGTACTCCAACCTGCTGGAGTGGAAGGACGGCAGCGAAGCGGAAGGCTCGCTGACCGGGTTCGAGCAGCAGGAAAAAATCAGGGCCAACGTCGAGCGGGAGATCCAGCAAAACCTGTATCAACTGTTGGGTACGATGATGGGCAGGGATAAGGTCATCGTCCATACGTTTATCAAGATGAATTTCGACAAGGAAAACCGCGTGGAAAACCTGGTCGAAGCGCCGGATAAGGAAAACAACGAAGGACTTATCATCTCATCCCAAAAATCATCCAAAACGTTCTCCGGGCAGGGTGCCCCTCCGGGCGGAACGGCGGGAACGGGCGGAAACGCCGTCCCCGGCTATCCAGGAAGCACGCCGCAGGGAAGCAACAGCCAGTACGAGGAACTGAACGATACGATCAACCGCGAAGTAAACCGAATCACCCGCAACATCACGATGAGCCCGTACAAGATCGAGGACATCACGATCAACGTCGGCGTGGAGCCTCCGGAAGGCGGGCAGTTGGATGCTCAGACCATTGAAAGCATCAAACAGGTGCTCCGCAACGTGGTGCGGGTCACGTTAAGCGACAGAGGCGTGCAGTTGACCCAGGAGGAACTGGACCAGCACATCTCCGTCTTGCCGCGTCAATTCTCCGGCAAGGTGGCCGTCGACAGCTCCACCGACTTGACACCGTATTTGTACGGGGCAGGTGCAGTCGCCCTGTTGGCTCTTGGTGCGGTCGCATTCCTTATCTATCGCCGCCGCCGCCAAGCGAAGCTGCAAGAAGAAGAGGTTCCGGACCTGATGCCGCCGCAGCCGATGGAGATTCCGGATTTGACCTACCAGGAAGACACGGATCAAGTGGTGGTGCGCAAGCAACTGGAAAAACTAGCGCGCAGCAAGCCGGACGAATTCGTTGTCTTGCTTCGCACGTGGTTAGCTGAAGACTAAGGAGTGAAAGCAGTATGGCTCGCGGCGCCAAAGAGTTGACCGGACGACAGAAGGCTGCGATTCTTCTCATCTCGCTCGGGCCGGAAATCTCCGCCCAGGTGTTCAAGCACTTGCGCGAAGATGAGATTGAGCAGCTTACGTTGGAAATTGCCAACGTCCGGAAGGTTGATTCCGATGAAAAAGACAAGATTCTTGCCGAGTTTCACCAGATAGCGGTCGCCAAGGAAGTGATCGCCCAAGGCGGGATTACATACGCGAAGGAAATTCTGCAAAAAGCGTTGGGCGAATCGAAAGCGATGGATATCATCAACCGTCTGACCGCCAATCTGCAGGTACGCCCGTTCGACTTTGCCCGCAAAGCGGACCCGGGCCAGATCCTGAACTTTATCCAGAACGAACATCCGCAAACGATTGCCCTGGTGCTCTCCTATCTGGAGCCGCAGCAGGCGGCGATGATTCTCTCCGCGCTGCCGCAGGACCGGCAGGCCGACGTGGCCAAGCGGATCGCGCTGATGGACAGCACGTCGCCGGAGGTCATCGCCCAGGTGGAGCAGGTTCTGGAGCAAAAGCTGTCCGCAACCGTCACCCAGGACTACACCCAGGCCGGCGGTATCGAAGCGATCGTGGCCGTTCTCAACGGCGTGGACCGCGGAACCGAGCGGACCATTTTGGACTCGCTGGAGATTCAGGACCCCGAACTGGCGGAAGAGATCAAGAAGCGCATGTTTGTCTTCGAAGACATCGCCACGCTGGACAACCGTTCCATTCAACGGGTTATCCGCGACGTGGAAAATGCCGATCTTCAGCTCGCGCTCAAGGTGGCCAGCGAGGAAGTACGCGAAGTCATCTTCCGGAACATGTCCAAACGGATGGCGGACACATTCAAGGAAGAGATGGAGTTTATGGGACCCGTTCGTCTGCGCGACGTCGAAGAAGCCCAGTCCCGCATCGTCGCAATCATTCGCCGCTTAGAAGAGGCGGGTGAGATCATCATCGCCCGCGGTGGAGGGGATGATATCATTGTCTAGAATCATCAAGCTGTCCCACTACCAGGCTTCGGACGAGTCGGTTCTCCTCTCGTTGAGGACTTCACCATTACAGACGGTGCAATCTTCCGAAAGGTTGCAAGAAAATCATCAAATGGTAAAAAATGCTGAGGACGAAGCGAAAATCATCCTCCAGGATGCGGAGGAAACCGCGCAGAGCGTGCTTCGCGAGGCCATGGAGCAGGCGGAGGAAATCAAGCGGCAGGCGCTCGCGGAAGTGGAACGCTGGTGGGAGGAAAAACGGCGCGAAGCGGAGGCACTGTTTCAGGAAACGCGGGAACAGGCGAGCCGGGAAGGATTTGACGCCGGTTACGCGGACGGAAAGCGGCAGGCGCTGGAAGAAGAGGCCGGCTGTGTGGAACAGGCCCGTTCCCTTTTGGAGCAGGCGTACGCCGAAAAGGAACGGATCATCGCCGAAGCGGAACCGTTCCTGGTGGAGCTGAGCGTGGACGTAGCGAAAAAGGTGATCGGGACGGAGCTGCACAGCTCGCCGGAGACGGTGCTGGAGATGGTGAAGAAATTGCTGCGCCGCTCACGCGTGCACGGCCACATCACCGTCTGCGTCAATCACCGCCACTACGCGTTTGTACAGGAGCAGCGCGCCCAACTGCTCGCCCTCCTGGACGGGCAGGCGGAGCTCTCCATTTACCCGGATCACACCGTACAGGACGACGGCTGCGTGATTCGGACTCCGCTGGGAAGCGTCGATGCACGAATCGACACGCAATTACATGAAATCAAACAGTGTTTGCTGGACATCGCCAGGGGGAGTGAAGGGACATGACGATCCTCGACCTGGCGAAATACAGACAGGCGCTGGAGAGTATCGACCCGGTGCGGGTCAACGGAAAGGTTACGCAGGTGGTGGGCCTGACGATCGAGTCGCAGGGGCCGGAAGTGAAGCTGGGGGAAATCTGCCAGATCTTCCCGCAGAGCGGCGAGCCCATCATCGCCGAAGTGGTCGGCTTTCGGGACAACAAGGTCCTGCTGATGCCGCTGGGGGAGCTGACTTCCATCGGGCCGGGCAGTGACGTCGTGGCGACCGGCAGTTCGCTGTCCGTCAAAGTGGGACCGGAAATCCTCGGCAAGGTACTGGACGGATTGGGACGCCCGCTGAAGGGAAGCATCCCGCCCGGCCTTGCCACCTATCCGACCAACAATGCGCCTCCCAATCCGCTGCTGCGGCCGCGCATCACAGAACCGCTCAGCGTCGGCGTGCGGGCCATCGACGGGCTGCTGACGGTCGGAAAAGGACAGCGTGTGGGGATCTTCGCCGGTTCCGGCGTCGGAAAGAGCACGCTGCTGGGAATGATCGCCCGCAACACGACGGCGGACATCAACGTCATCGCCCTGATCGGGGAGCGCGGCCGCGAGGTGATGGAGTTTATCGAGCGGGATCTCGGGGAAGAAGGACTGAAGAGGTCGGTTGTCGTGGTCGCCACCTCCGACCAGCCGGCCATGATCCGGATCAAAGGGGCAATGATCGCCACCTCGATCGCCGAGTATTTTCGCGACCGCGGCCTGAACGTCATGCTGATGATGGATTCGGTCACCCGTTTTGCCATGGCGCAGCGGGAAATCGGCCTGGCGATCGGCGAACCGCCGGCGACGCGCGGCTACACCCCGTCCGTGTTTGCTCTGCTGCCCAAGCTGTTGGAGCGGGCCGGCACGGCGGACAAAGGCAGCATCACCGGTTTTTACACCGTTCTGGTCGATTCCGACGACATGAACGATCCGATCGCGGACGCGGTGCGCGGGATCTTGGACGGGCATATCGTCCTCGACCGAAAAATCGCGCAAAAGGGACACTTTCCGGCGATTGACGTGCTTGCCAGCGTCAGCCGGGTGATGAACGAGATCTGCACTGAACGTCATCTTGAAGCGGCCCGCCAGGTAAAGCGGCATCTCGCCACATTCCGGGAAGCGGAAGACCTGATCAACATCGGCGCCTACAAGCCGGGAACCAACCGGGAGATTGACGCGGCGATTCGCTACAAGGACATCATCCGCGATTTTACGGCGCAGGGAACGCACGAACCGTCCGATCTGGACACCACGATTCAGGCGTTAACCGCCCATTTCGGAGGGGTGAACTAGCGTGAACGTGTTCCGGTTTCAACTCCAAAAAGTGCTGGATGTAAAAGAAAAGGAAAAAGAGCAGGCGGAGTGGGCGTTTGGCAAATCCGTGCAGCGAAAGAACGAAGAGGAGCTCAAGCTGTTTCGACTGACGGAGCGCCACGAGGCGGTGACCAACATGCTGCACGAGGCGCAGAGCCAAACCTGCAGCGCGGCCCAGTTGATCGAACTCACGCGGTACCGCCAGGCCGTCGAACAATCCATCGCCAACCAGCGGCGGACGCTGTACGGGTGTGAGCAGGAAGTGGAGCGCTGCCAGCGCAGGCTGGCGGAGCGGATGCGGGAGACGCAACTGTGGCAGCGGCTGCGGGAAAAGGCGCTCGGGCAGTTTCTCTACGCGGAAAGGCTCAGGGAGCAGAAGGAATTGGACGAGATTGGCACGCAGCTCTATCTTCGCAGGAGCAACTGAGGGAGGTTCACGATGGAAGAGATCCAAGAAGAACGGGAGTACAGCAGGTGGGAATGGTTTTTCTACATGATTGCGATCCCCGCTCTGTTTGCCACTCTCCTCGGAGGCGTGCTACTCAGCCTGTTGGGATACAACGTGTTGGGCAGCGTGCTCAGTTGGGCCAACACGATTCCCTACGTGGAAAAAATCGTGCCTGACCAGTACGCGACGGCCGATGCGGAAGAAAAGTCAGTCGACCTTGGCAAACAGGTGAGCAGCTTGCAGGAGGAGCAGGCGAAAAACAAACAGACAATCGCCAGCCTGCAGAGCGAAACGGCGAAAAAGGACGCCACCATTCAGGCGTTGGAAAAACAGGTGCAGGATCTGCAAAAGATGCTCGAGGACAAGCGCACCAGCGAGGAGGAGCGGCAGAAGCAGTATCAGGACCTGGCCAAATTGTACGCGACGATGTCGCCCAAAAACGCGGCGGCCATCGTCGAAAACCTCAGCCTGAGCGAAGCGGTTTCGGTCATGACGAAGATGAAACCGGAGCAGCAGGCGAACATCCTGGCCAAGATGGATCCGAAAAAAGCGGCCGACATCTCCATTCAATTGAAGGATACGGTGGTGAACAAGGACGATGACATCGCCGCGCTGCAGGAACGGGTACAGATCTTGACCAAGGCGCTGAGCGAGACGCGGAAGGATACGACCAGCATCGATTCGCTGATCCAGACCTTCTCGCAGATGCCGGCTGAGGATGCCGCCGCCGTCATCCGCTCGCTGATGGGCACCAACCGCAACCGGGCCATCTCCATCATGGCCGGCCTGTCTCATGACAAACGGGCGCAAATCCTGGCGGCGATCGCCCAGCAGGACAGCCAGCGGAATGAGAACGTGGCTGCCCGCATCACAAGCGAGTTGCTTCGATAGGCGACGGCAATACAAGAACCGCGTCTGTCGTTCTCATAAGCAACAATACAACCCGAGGAGGTGAATGAGATGAATGTAGCCAATGTGAAGGGGGCCCCGGCAGTGTCCGCCACCACATCCGGCGTTTCGGCACAGCAGAAACCGGACGGCGGCGATCTGTTTGCTGCACAAATCGGAAACGCGCTGCAGAATGTGCAGGCGGGGGAACTGCCCCAGACCCTGCCAGGAGAAGCAGGCGCCGAAGACATGGCGCTGCTGGCAGATCTGCTGGCGCTGATCCAACAGCTCTTCCCCACGCTTCACACGCAGGATCCCGAAGAGGTAACCGCTACGTTCACTCAGCGGGGAATCCCGCAGGCAACGGCAGAAAAACTGGCCGATGTGCTCGTATCGTTCGCACGTGCCGAAGGAGGCGCGAAGGTGCCGGAATGGCAGCAGGTGGACAAGCAGGTGGTGGCTCTGCTGAAGCAGTTTGGCGAGGAGCTGCGGGAAGCGGCCGGCAAACAGGCGGGTGACGCCAGGAAGCTGCCGCTCGTCTTGATCCATGGAAAGGGCGGTATTCGGAGCGCTGAACCGTCTGTCGTTCCGGTCCGGCACGCGGAGAAGGAACTCACCATGCAGTCCCTTCGCGTCACGCAGGCCCTGTCCAGCTACCAGGCGGAAGCCGCCGTACAGGTGCGGGGCAGCGGCACACCAGCGCAGCAGACGCTGAACGTGCAGGCTTCGCCGCTGGCGGAATCGGATTCAGCCCTTCTGCCTGAGCAGGCGGCTGTCCTTCCGTTCCACCAGGTGGCCAGTCATGGCCGGATTTCGCAGCAGCCGGTGACATCCCATCCGGTACACGCGCATCAATTTGCGCAGCAAGTCACGCAGCTGTTTGTCCAGCAGATGAAAATCACGCAGGGGAACGGCGTGCACGAGGCCAAACTGATTCTCCACCCGCAGTCGCTGGGACAAGTGGACGTGATCATCACAGCCCGTGACGGGGTGATTACGGCTCAGTTTTCCGCGGAAACGGCGGCCGGCAAGGAATTGCTGGACAACCAGCTTCCGCAGCTTCGCGCGGCGTTGACCCAGCAAGGCCTGCAGGTGGACCGCCTGGAAGTGAATCAGCAGCAGGCGAGTTCGTTTGCCTTCCAGCAGCAGCGGGAACAGGCACGTCAGCAAGGCGATGGACGCCAACGACAGGAACAGCAGGAAGATCAGGCGGAATTTTCGCTGGACGCCCTGCTGGAGGAAAGTGATGTTGCCGCGGTTGGGCGGGAGTTTGGCCGCGCTGCCATGAACGGCATCCGCTATCCGGTCTAGCTGTTCGTGAAAGGGGGACCCGCCATGCACACGTTTTACGTGGGGCAGACCTACTTTCCCAACAAGCCAAAGCGGCCAGCCGCTGTCAGCCAAACCGGCGCGGAACCGGCCGGCAAACCGTTTCGCCACTACCTCGCCGAGTCCGTTGGCCAAGCGGAAGGCCCCAAGTCCCTCACGTTCAGCCAGCACGCTCTGACGCGTCTGCGCGAACGGGGGATTTCGCTCAACGAAGCCGAGCTGAACCGACTGCAGTCGGCCGTGCAAAAAGCGGCTGACAAAGGGGCGAAAGAATCGCTGATCATGATGGACAACGTCGCCTACGTCGTCAGCATCATCAATCGAAAAGTGATCACCGCCGTCGACGTCGTCAGCATGAAGGAAAACGTGTTTACCAACATCGACAGCGCGGTCTTTGCATGACAGGATCACAGGGCTGGACCTCTCGGAGGAAGCCCGCCGGCTGCCGACTGACCGAGGCAGTCGACAAAAGACCCGATACCCATTTGTGAAGGAGGAATTGCGTTATGCTTCGTTCCATGTACTCCGGCATTTCCGGTCTGCGCGGTTTTCAAACCAAACTGGACGTAATCGGCAACAACATCGCCAACGTGAACACGGTGGGATTCAAGAAGGGCCGCGCGATGTTTCAGGACATTCTCAGCCAAAACATTGCCGGTGCGACCGCTCCAACCGACGGCGGGAAAGGCGGATCCAACCCGATGCAGGTCGGACTGGGATCGCAGATCGGCTCCATTGACACCGTGTTTACGGCGGGCAGCCCGATGACCACCAACGTGCCGACGGATTTGTCGATCGAAGGGGAAGCGTTCTTCATGGTAACGCCGGATGACGGTACGACCTACTACTACACCCGTGCCGGCAACTTTACCCGCGACGCGCAGGGCTTTTTGGTAAACCCGCAAGGTTTGAAGCTTGTTGACATGTCCGGTGATCCGATTCAGATTCAGCGGAACGCAGGAATCGTCTCCTACTCCATCGGAAAAGACGGGGTCATCACCACGGTGGATGATCAGGGGACGCTGGATTCTTCCATCCAGATCGGGCTGATGACGTTTGAGAATCCGGCCGGTCTCAAGAAAATCGGCAACTCCCTGTACGAATATACCGTCAACGCAGGGGCTTACGGAGATGCTCCCGATACCCCGATCGATGCGGCAACCGCCAAAGTGAACATCATCTCCGGCCAGTTGGAGATGTCCAACGTGGACCTGTCCGAAGAGTTTACCGAGATGATCGTGGCTCAGCGCGGGTTCCAGGCCAACTCCCGCATCATCACCACGTCTGACACCGTGCTGGAAGAACTGGTCAACCTGAAACGATAACGCCTAGCGGATGAGTGAGGGGGAGGCGGTCATCCCGCCGCCCCCCATCCCGAAAGGAGCAGCCGATGATCAGACTGACGCGATTTAACGGCGGGGCGTTTTACCTCAACGCTACCCATGTCGAAATGGTGGAATCCACTCCCGACACGGTCATCACGCTGTTTAACGGCAAGAAGTACATCGTCAGGGAAAGCGCTGAGGTAGTGGCTTCGCGGATAGTGGACTTTTACAGGCAGACGTTCCCGGCAAGCGCGACGCCGCGCGTTCCGGACGATTTCATTGAATAGCGGGAGGCACGTGTGATGTTTCAAAACCGGTTGTTTAACATGGCACTTATCATCATCATCGCGATTTCGCTTCTGGGCGTCGTTTCCTTCGTTCTCTGGCAGACGTACCTGTCCCCAGCAGCACAAACCGCAGGCCATGGAGAAGAAAAGGAGGTAAAGGCTCTCACGGCTAAGGAACTGGAGGAATACTCCGTCGATACCGGAGAAATCACCACCAATCTGCTCTCCAACAACTACATCATTGTCCGCTTCACGATTACGGCGGACAGTGCGGATGCCAAGGAAGAACTGGAGCAGCGCCTGCCCCAGGTCAACCAGATCATCATCAAGACGCTGGCCGGCCTGTCCCCCGAGGACATCAAGGGAACGGAAGGCGTCAACAAACTGGAAGCCAAGATCATGAACGAAATCAGTTCGCTCATGCAGGAAGGAAAAATCGTGCAGGTGCTGACGACGAAGCGCGTCTTGTCGTAAGCCGCGATGGATGTATACATAGCTGGGAGGTGACGACACATGGCCGAGGTTCTCTCACAAAGTGAGATTGACGCGTTGTTGGCCGCACTCTCGTCGGGAGAGATGGATGCCAACGAGCTGAAAAAAGAAGAGACTGAGCGAAAGGTAAAAGTATACGACTTTAAACGGGCCTTGCGTTTTTCCAAAGACCAGATCCGCGGCCTGACGCGCATTCACGAAAACTATGCGCGGCTGTTGACGACGTATTTTTCCGCTCAGCTTCGTACCTTCGTGCAAATTACGGTTGCCTCCGTCGACCAATTGCCGTATGACGAGTTTATTCGCTCCATTCCCAAAATGACCATTCTCAACATTTTTGAGGCGCCACCGCTGGAAGGGCGCATGGTATTGGAAGTGAATCCGAACATCGCATACACCATGCTGGATCGGCTTCTCGGCGGACAGGGAACGATTCCAGACAAGATGGGGGCGTTGACGGAAATTGAAACGACAGTCATGGAACGGGTGTTCAGCAAGGCGCTGGACACGTTTCATGAGGCATGGAAGCAGATTATCGAGCTTGATCCGTACCTGGAAGGACTGGAAATGAATCCGCAGTTCATGCAGATCGTTTCCCCCAACGAAATTGTTGCGGTCATCTCGTTCAGCACGAAGATCGGAGACACCACGGGCATGATCAACCTCTGCCTGCCCCATGTCGTGCTGGAGCCGATCATGCCGAAGCTGTCCGGGCAGTATTGGTTTTCCAAGCAGAAGAAGAACAGGGACGAAGAAGAGCGGCTGCGCGTGGAGGAGCGGGTGAAGACGGCCAAGCTGCCGGTGATCGCCGAGCTGGGCACGGCCACCATCACGGTAGGCGAGTTCCTGCAGTTACAGCCGGGTGATGTGATCCAGCTCGACCAGCTCATCGAGAACAAGCTGAAAATCCGGGTGGGCAACCGCCTGAAGTTCCTCGGACAGCCCGGTACGCAAAAAGGGCGTGTAGCCGTGCAGATCGAAGAAGTCCTCGAGGAAGGGGAGGAAAACAATGAGTAGAGACATGCTTTCTCAGGAAGAGATTGACGCGCTGCTCCGCGCGAACAATCTGGTTGAGGAGGAAGAGGAAGAAGCTTCGAGCGCTCCCAACGTCGCCGACTACCTGACCGAGTTTGAGCAGGACGCGCTCGGGGAAATCGGCAACATCTCCTTCGGCAGCGCTGCAACGGCTCTTTCCACGCTGTTGAACCAAAAAGTGGACATCACCACGCCGACGGTCTCGATGGTTCAGGTCGACGATCTGGAAAAGGAATTTCCCATCCCGCACGTCGCGGTTCACGTCGAGTACACGGACGGATTCAAGGGAATCAATCTGCTGGTCGTGCGGATGGAAGACGCGGCGGTGATCGCCGACCTGATGATGGGCGGTTCCGGCCGGCCGGAATCGATGGAGCTGTCGGAGCTGCACATCAGCGCGGTACAGGAAGCGATGAACCAGATGATGGGGTCTGCCGCCACGTCGATGTCCACCATCTTCAACCAGTTGGTGAACATCTCTCCGCCCGGCATCGACATCATGGATTTGGCCAAGGGAAAAGAAGGGCACAGCTTCACCGAGGATGACACGCCGCTTGTCAAGGTGTCTTTCCGGTTGAAAGTGGGGGAACATGGCGAGCTGATCGACTCCAACATCATGCAGCTTCTGCCGCTTTCCTTCGCCCGGGAAATGATCAACCGGCTGACCGGCGGTTCCGCGAGCGAGCTGGAAGCGGCGGCGGCTACGACGGAGGTGCCGGAAATGGCCGCATTGAGCGCGTCGGCTCCACAGCCGGAGGTACAGCAGAACGCTCCCGCTGCGCAGGAGACTTCGCCGCAGCAGCCGATGCAGTCGGTGCAACCGCCGCAGCAGCCGGTTCAACCGCCGCAAGCTCCTCCGGCCGGATATGCGCCGCCGATGGGGTATCCGGGATACCCGGGACAGCCCATGTACCCGAACGCCTACCCGCAGGGAATGCCCGCAGGCTATCCGCCGTATCCACCTCAGTATGCGCAGCAGCAGGTGCCGCCCGCACCGCAGCATCTGGGCGGACAGCCGAACAACCAGGCGAACGTGAAACCGGCCCAATTTGCGCCGTTTGGAGGTGGCCCGATGATTTCCGCTGACGGACAAAATCTCAACCTGCTGCTGGACATTCCTCTGCAGGTGACCGTTGAACTGGGGCGGACGAAAAAACTGATCAAGGAAATTCTCGACCTGTCGGCCGGATCGATCATCCAACTGGACAAGCTGGCAGGCGAACACGTCGACATCCTGGTCAACAACAAGCTGATCGCCAAAGGGGAAGTCGTCGTGATCGATGAAAATTTTGGCGTGCGCGTGACCGACATCATCAGCCAGTGGGACCGCGTACAAAAATTACAATAAATCATCAAATCATCGGATAAACAAGGAGGAGCTTACCTATGTCCAACAAAGTACTCGTTGTAGACGACGCAGCGTTCATGCGCATGATGATCAAGGAAATCCTGTCCAAAAACGGATACACCGTCGTAGGGGAAGCGAGCGACGGCGCGCAGGCGGTGGAGAAGTACAAAGAGCTGGGACCGGATCTGGTGACGATGGATATTACCATGCCGGAGATGGACGGCATCACTGCCCTGAAGGAGATCAAGAAAATCGACCCGAACGCCCGCGTCATCATGTGCTCGGCGATGGGGCAGCAGGCGATGGTCATCGATGCGATTCAGGCGGGCGCCAAAGATTTTATCGTCAAGCCGTTCCAGGCTGATCGCGTGCTGGAAGCGATCAAGAAGACGCTGGGCTAATGATGAAGGGCTTCCGGAAAACAGGGGCGCGTCTCATCTGGGTGTGCAGCATCATCGCCGCGATTGTCGCTTCCCTTCCGGCTTCCGCACTGGCGGAGGAAGACTCCGTAGCCGACGCCCTACGCAAAGGAACACTCTCTCCCGGTGCGCCTGCCGGCGGCCAACAGCCGGCGGCCATTCCCGGCAGTGAAACGGGCAGCATGTGGGGATATCTGCTCCAGGTGATCTTTTCGCTTGGGGTGATCGTCGTCCTGATCTATCTGCTGCTTCGTTTTCTCGCCAGGCGGCAGATGGGACAGACGCATGGTCCGATCAAAGTGATCAGTGCGGCTCCGCTGGGCAACGGCAAGACGATCCAACTGGTGATGATCGGGGAATCGCTGTACCTGCTCGGTGTGGGGGAAAACGTTCAACTGCTCAAGCACATTCCACCGGGGGAAGAGGCAGACCTCATCCTGGCGGAAGCGGAGATCAAGCCGATTGCCGGATTTTCGCTCGATTGGCTGCCGTTTGGCCGGAAGCGGCAGACGGAAGACGAGGAGATACACCTGTCCGCTGCGGACGGGCGCACGTTTGAAGAACTGCTGCACAAGCAGTGGAACGATCTCGACAAGCGATCCGACCAGACGGGAACCTGGATGGAGAAGCAAGGTCATGACAGAGGGGATCGAGGATGAAATCACTACTCCAGCTCCTGGCGATCGCCGCGGTGCTGCTGGCGATACCGGAATGGGCGGCCGCAGCGCCTGCCAACGCGCCGCTCGTACCTACCATCGATCTGAAAATTGGCGGCGGCAGCGGAACGCCGCAGGAAACCTCCTCGGCCGTACAGATTCTGCTGATGTTGACGGTCCTGTCCGTAGCGCCTGCCATCCTGCTGTTGATGACCAGCTTCACGCGGATCGTGGTTGTGCTGTCCTTCGTCCGCAACGCGCTGGCTACGCAGCAGATGCCGCCCAATCAGGTGCTGGTTTCGCTGGCGCTGTTCATGACGTTTTTCATCATGGCGCCCACGCTGGCCAAGGTAAACGAGACCGCGGTACAGCCGTTCATGCAGGGCAAATTGACCCAACAGCAGGCGCTGGAAGCGGCGGTGATCCCGTTCAAGGAGTTTATGGCCAAGCAGACGCGGGAAAAAGACTTGGCGCTCTTTTTGGCGTACACGAAAGCGGAGAGGCCCAAGACGATTCAGGACATTCCGCTGAGCGCGCTCGTGCCGGCGTATGCCATCAGCGAATTGAAGACCGCATTTCAAATCGGCTTCATGATCTTCATTCCGTTTCTCGTCATCGACATGATCATTTCCAGCATTTTGATGGGTATGGGGATGATGATGCTGCCCCCCGTGATGATTTCGCTGCCGTTCAAGATTTTGCTGTTCATCATGGTGGACGGATGGTATCTGGTCGTGAAATCGCTCTTGGCCAGTTTCTGACATCCGGCCGACAAGCCAGCCTAGGAGGGAGAGCATGACACAAGAATTTTTGATGCAAATCGCCCAAAGCTCCGTGTACACCATCCTGCTGGTGACGGCTCCGGCGCTGGGCGTCGGCATGCTGGTCGGCTTGCTCGTCAGCATTTTTCAGGCAACCACGCAAATTCAGGAACAGACGCTGGCATTCATCCCGAAAATTGTCGCCATCTTCGTCACGATTTTGGCCGTCGGGCCGTGGATGCTGCGGGTGATGCTGGAGTTCACGATGGGGATCTTCGGCAATCTGCACCGCTTTGTGGGATAAATGATGGCTGCCGTAATGCTTCATCTACCCGTGCTGCTGCTGGTGTTTGTCAGGATGACCGCGTTTTTCGTCTCGGCTCCCTTTTTCTCGGTGCGCGGCGTGCCCAATCCGTTCAAGATCGGCCTGGCCTTTGTCCTGGCCCTGATCAGTTTCAGCTACGTGCCGGTCCAGGGGCAGATTCCGCTGGATCTCACCTTTGTGCTGTACGCGGTCAAGGAAGCGCTGGTCGGCCTGATTCTCGGCGTGATCTGCGAGCTGATGTACGTCACCGTCCAGGTTGCCGGCGGATTGATGGACATGCAGATGGGGCTGGCGATGGCCAACGTGATCGACCCGCGTACCGGCGCCTACGTGCCGCTGACGGGCAACTTCAAGAACATCTTGGCGATGCTCTATTTGTTGAGCATCAACGGCCATCACGTGCTGATCAAAGGGATTCTCGCCAGCTACCAGGCGATTCCGCTCGACAGGATGTGGGCCGCGTTCGGCAGCGAACACGTGATGTGGATGGCCGTCAAGGTGTTTCGCGACATGTTTCTCAGCGCCTTTCTGATCGCGGCGCCGATCGTGGTCGCCCTCTTTCTGGTCGACCTCTCTCTTGGAATTATCGCCAAATCGGTTCCGCAATTTAATATCTTTGTGGTGGGACTGCCCATCAAATTGCTTGCCAGCTTTCTGATGCTGATCGTGGTCATGCCCGCATTTTTGCTGACGCTGAACGGCTTGTTTGAAAAGATGTTTCGGGCGCTTGCGGAAATGATGAAGTGGCTCGGAGGCGCAGCATGAAACGACTTGCCTTTTTGTATCCGGTCGATCTGCAGTATTTTAACGGCGAAAAGACGGAAAAGGCGACGCCGAAAAAGCGGGAAGATGCGAGAAAGAAAGGACAGGTGGCCAAAAGCGCGGACCTGTCTTCGGCCGTCAGCCTGACCGCGGCGTTTCTCATGTTGATCCTGCTGGGATCGTCGATGTTTCACACGTTCCAGAACGTGATGCGGGAGTCGCTCGTCACCTACACGAGCTGGCAGGTAAACGAGGAAAATCTGCGGGTCATCCTCTACCAGCTTTCCTTCGAAGCGGTCAAAATCGTCGGACCGGTTCTGGCCGTGGTGTTCATCGTCGCCGTCTTCGTCAATTACATGCAGGTGGGCTGGCTGTTTACCACCGAACCCCTGCGGATCAAACTGGACAAGCTGAATCCCGTGCAGGGGATGAAACGCCTGTTCAGCCTGCGCTCCGTGGTGGAACTGTTCAAATCGCTGTTGAAAATCAACGCGGGCATTCTCGTTGCGTTCATGATCTTGTGGGACACCAAGGACGATCTGGTGCAGCTCTCGCTGAAACCGCTGGAAGCCGCGCTCTCGCTGACGGCGGCGGAAGCGTCCAAATTGGGGCTGTACATCGGCCTCACACTGGTGGTCCTGGCTGTCCTGGATTACGCGTACCAGCGCTACGAGCATGAAAAGAGCCTGCGCATGTCCAAACAGGACATCAAGGATGAATTCAAACAGGCGGAGGGGGATCCCTTGATCAAGGGGAAAATCCGCGAGCGTCAGCGCAGCATGGCCATTCGCCGGATGATGCAGGAACTGCCGAAAGCGGACGTGGTGATCACCAACCCGACGCACTTCGCCGTTGCCATCCGGTACGACGCCCGCGAGATGAGCGCCCCCACGGTCATTGCCAAAGGGCAGGACTACCTCGCGCTGAAAATCAAGGAGATCGCCCAAAAACACCGGATCGTCACCATGGAAAACAAGCCCTTGGCCAGGGCTCTCTATAGTCAGGTCGAGATCGGCCAACAGATTCCCGAAGAGTTGTTCAAAGCGGTCGCGGAAGTTCTCGCGTACGTGTACAAGCTGCAAGGGAAAGTGAAATAAGCAGAAGAAAGGAGGATGCACGGTGGGATTCAAATTCAAGGAGCTGGGTACCGTTCTGTTCGTCATCAGCATTGTCGTCATGATGGTGATCCCACTGCCGTCTGAACTTTTGGACTTGCTCTTGATACTCAACATCTCCCTTGCATTGACGATTCTGCTCGTCTCGATGTACACAAAGGAAGCCCTGCAATTTTCCATCTTTCCCACGGTGCTCCTGATCACCACGCTCTTCCGCCTGGCGCTGAACGTGTCGACGACGCGGAACATTCTCTCGCACGCCGAGGGCGGCAAGGTCATCGAAGCGTTCGGCAGCTTCGTCGTCGGCGGCAATCAGGTGGTGGGCTTTGTCGTCTTCTTGATTCTCGTCGTCATCCAGTTCATCGTGATCACCAAAGGATCGGAGCGCGTGGCGGAAGTGGCCGCCCGCTTTACGCTGGACGCGATGCCGGGGAAACAGATGAGCATCGACGCCGACCTGAACGCGGGGATGATTACGGAGGCGGAAGCGCGCGCCCGCCGCAAAAAGATCGAGGACGAAGCCGACTTTTACGGCGCCATGGACGGTGCCAGCAAATTCGTCAAAGGGGACGCGATCGCCGGCATCATTATTTTCATCGTCAACATCATCGGCGGCTTCATCATCGGGATGGTGATTCACGATTTGAGCTTTACCGAATCGGCCTCCCGATTCACCACCATGTCCGTCGGCGACGCGCTGGTCAGCCAGATTCCGGCACTCTTGATTTCGACGGCGACTGGTATCATCGTCACCCGCGCCACTTCCGGCGAAGGGCTGGGCGAGGACATCAGCAACCAGTTGTTCAGCTATCCCCGCCTGCTGCTGATCGTGGCCGGCGGCATCATGCTGTTGGGCCTGCTGACGCCAATCGGCCTGCTGCCCGTCGTGCCGGTTGCGGGGCTGCTCGGGTTCGCCGGATGGAAGATGAACAAGAAGCAGAAAGTGGAGCAGGAAGAGTCTGCCCAACAGGAAGAGGAACAGCAGATCGAAGAAGTGCGCAGCCCCGAGAGTGTGGTCAACCTGCTGCAGGTGGACCCGATCGAGTTCGAGTTTGGCTACGGCCTGATCCCGCTTGCCGACGCCAAACAGGGTGGCGACCTTCTGGATCGCGTCATCATGATCCGCAGGCAGATCGCCCTGGAATTGGGGATCGTCGTGCCGGTGATCCGCATTCGCGACAATATCCAACTGCGTCCCAACGAGTACATAATCAAAATCAAAGGAAACCAGGTCGCCAAGGGAGAGATCCTCTTGGATCACTATCTGGCGATGAGTCCCGGCTTCGAAGACGATGCGGTCGTCGGTATCGAAACGGTCGAACCGGCGTTTGGACTGCCCGCATTGTGGGTAACAGAAGAGAATAAGGAGATTGCCGAACTGTCCGGCTATACGGTGGTCGATCCGCCGTCCGTTGTCGCCACCCATCTGACGGAAGTGATCAAGCGGCACGCCCACGAACTGCTCGGCCGCCAGGAGACGCGGGCCCTGATCGACAACGTGCGGGAGACGGCGCCTGTGCTGGTGGACGAACTGATTCCGGGCACGCTGTCGATCGGCGACGTGCAGAAGGTGCTGCAAAAACTGCTTCGGGAAAAGGTCTCGATCCGCAACCTGCCCGTCATTCTGGAAGCGCTGGCCGATCACGCGGTCTACACCAAGGATCCGGACGTGCTGACGGAGTACGTGCGTCAGGCGCTGTCCCGTCAAATTACGCTGCAATACACCGAACCCGGACAGCCGCTGCGGGTGATCACCGCCGGCCCCGGACTGGAAAAGGCCATCTCCGAGCGGATCGAGCAGTCGGAGCAGGGAACGTATCTGGCCATGGATCCGGAGACATCCCAGCGGATTTACCAGAGCGTGTCGGCGGAAGTGAGCAAAATGGTCAATGCCGGCCAGCAGCCGATCATTCTCGCCTCTCCGGCGATTCGCATGTACCTGCGGCAGCTTATGGAGCGGATGATGCCGGATGTTCCCGTCTTGTCGTACAGCGAGCTGGAGCCGCATGTTGAAGTGCAAAGCGTAGGGATGGTGAACCTGTCGTGAGAGTGAAACGCTATGTAGTCGATTCCATGCCGGACGCTCTGGAAAAAATCCGGATTGACCTGGGAAAGGACGCCATTATCCTCAACTCCAAGCCGATCCGAACCGGTGGACTGTTCGGATTGTTCGGGAAGCAGCGGATCGAAGTGGTGGCCGCCGTTGACGACAAGGGGGCCGAGCGGGCGCCGAGCGCTTCTCCCGCCCGTCAGCCCGACCTTCCTGCCCGGCCGCAGACAGGCAGCTACGCCGCTCAGCAGGCCTATCAAAAAGCGGCGATGGCGGCTGCTGCGCAGCCGGCCGCAGAAACAGAGCCGACCGGCACCGGTACCCGGCAGACGCCTCAAGAGACGGCCGCCGCCGCTCCCCAGGCGGATTCTCGTCCCGACCGACCGCCGGCAAAGAGAGCCCCTTCCGCGCCAGCGGCAGTAGCCGCGGCACTTGACGCTGACAGCAAGCAGTTGGCGGACGAAGTGCGGGATATGCGGCAGATCTTTGAAAAGCTGTTGATCAGCGGTCTCAACAGCCAACTGCCGCCTGCCATCCAGGCGGTTCAGGCGCATCTCGCAAAGCAGGAGGTCGCGGAAGAGGTGACGGCGGACATCATCCGCAAGCTGCTCCTGCACGGCGAGCCGTCCGCCCAGTGGACGGAGGAAGAAGCGAGGCAGGCCGCCGCGCGGATCATCGCCGAACTGGTGGAAAAGGCATCGCCCATGCCGTCCCGGATCGAGCCCGGCGTCAAGTACGCTTTCTTTTTTGGGCCGACCGGGGTGGGAAAAACCACCACCATTGCCAAACTGGCGGCAGACAGCATGCTGAAAGACAAGCGGCGGATCGGATTCATCACGGCGGACACGTACCGGATCGCCGCCGTCGAGCAGTTGAAGACGTACGCCAACATCTTGAACGTGCCGCTGGAAGTGATCTTTTCGCCGAAAGAGATCGTCCAGGCGATGGAGCGGCTGAGCGGATGCGACCTGATCTTTGTCGATACGGCCGGGCGCAATTTCCGCAACGACGAATACGTGCAGGGGATTCGCGACCTGCTGCGGGACGATGCGGACTGCCTCAATTTCCTGGTGCTCAGCCTGACCGCCAAGTACAGCGACATAAAAGCGATCATCCGCAACTTTGGCGATGTGCCCGTTTCCCGGGTGATCTTTACGAAGGCGGATGAGACGGAAGCGTACGGGGCGATGCTGAACGTGGCATATGAGACCGGTCTTCCCTTTTCGTACATCACCACAGGACAAAACGTGCCGGACGACATCGTGGCGGCCACGCCTGCGCTGGTAGCCAACATGATCATGGGAGATTGAAGCACATGCAAGACCAAGCCGAACGACTGCGCGCACGTATGCAACAGAACAACGTCTCCCGGCAGACCCGGCTGATTACGGTCACCAGCGGCAAAGGGGGCGTCGGCAAGTCCAACTTCAGCCTCAACTTTGCCCTGGGCCTGCAGGAAAAGGGGCACAAGCCGATCCTGTTCGACCTCGACCTGGGACTGGCCAACCTGGATGTGCTGATGGGGATATCGCCCAAGCGGCATCTGCTGCATCTGCTGGAGCCGGACATGACCGTGTGGGACATCATGGAAAGGGGACCGGGCGAGCTGGAATTTATCGCCGGCGGGTCCGGCTTCACCAAGCTGCTGCAGTTGGACGACGCCAAACTGGACCTGCTGTTTGCCCGTCTGGAGCCGCTGCAGGGCTATGCGGACACGATCATCTTTGACACCGGTGCGGGCATCTCCAACGAATCGCTGCGGTTCATGCTGTCTTCCGACGAGGTGATTCTCGTCACGACCCCGGAGCCGCCGGCGATCACCGACGCCTATGCCGTGATCAAGATGCTCCACTCCCGCAATCCCCGGACGACGATCCGGCTGGTGGTCAATCGCGTCACCTCCGCCCGTGAAGGGACGATGACCGCGGAAAAGCTGGCGATGGTGGCCAAACGGTTTCTCAACATGGACGTCCATCTGCTGGGATTTGTGCTGGACGACCCTCACGTTTCCAAAGCGGTGAAACTGCAGCGGCCCTTTTTGCTCGCGTATCCGCAGGCGCAGGCGTCCAGAGGAATCCGGAATCTGGCGGCCGCCTACCTGGGAAACGAGGCGGGAGGAAGGCAGTCTCCACCGGCAGGGCTCGGAGGTTTTCTGGAGAAGCTGAAACGCTTCATTCGTTAGGCAACAGGAGGAAGGAAGGAGCGGCAGCGGATGAACAAGATTCGAGTTCTCGTCACCGACGACTCTGCCTTTATGCGTAAAGTCATCACAGACATCTTACATAGCGATCCTGACATCGAAGTGGTTGACCGAGCCAAGAACGGACTCGAATGTCTTGAAAAAGTCAAGCAGCTCCATCCCGATGTCGTAACGCTCGATATTGAAATGCCGGTCATGAACGGACTGGATGCGCTGGAGCGTCTGATGACCGAGCACCCCGTCCCGGTCGTGATGCTCAGCAGCCTGACCAGGGAAGGGGCGGAAGCGACGATCCGCGCGCTGGAACTGGGCGCGGTAGACTTCGTGACCAAGCCGTCCGGTCCCATCTCGCTCGATATTCACAAAGTGGCCGAACGGCTGATCGAGCGGGTGAAAGCGGCGGCACAGGCGAACGGCCGTCTGCGAAAACCTCCGGGCAGACTCGGCACGACGGTCGCCCCGCTTTCGGCCATGCTCAAGCGGAAGACGGTGTGGACGCAGCCGGAGCCGGCCCATCCGGGCACGGGTGCACCGGATCGTGCCGCTCCGGGCACCATCCAACCGGGGACGGCTGATTCCGGTGTTACCCCGCCGGCGGCTGCCGCCCCGCGGCGAACGGCGGCCGTCTCCAAACTGGTTGTGCTGGGGACGTCCACCGGGGGGCCGAAAGCGCTGCAAACCGTGTTGACCGCACTCCCGGCCGACTTTCCGGCGCCGATTCTCATCGTCCAGCACATGCCGGCCGGTTTTACCAAATCGCTCGCGCAGCGGCTGGATTCGCTTTGCGCCATCCGCGTGACGGAAGCGGAAGACGGCGAATGGATCCAGCCGGGGACGGCGTATATCGCGCCGGGCGGCTTCCATCTGGAAGTGGTTCAGGCAAGCGGCGGGCGGCTGGAAACGCGCTTGCACCAAGAGGAACCGAGGGGCGGACACCGTCCTTCCGTCGACGTCCTGTTTGAGTCGGCAAGCCGATTGACAAATGTAGACAAATGGGCAATCATCATGACAGGCATGGGAAATGATGGGGCAAAAGGCCTGGGACGAATGAAAGAGACGGGACGCGTGACCAGCATTGTCGAGGACGAGTCGACATGTGTCGTTTTCGGAATGCCGCGGGCTGTCATTCAGGCGGGCCTTGCCGACAACGTCGTTCCTTTGGACCGGATAGCCGAAACGCTGTGTAAGCTGTTGCATTGATTATGGGAGGTGGATCACCCGTGGACATGAATCAATACCTGGACATGTTTATCGAAGAGTCAAAGGAACACCTGCAGGCGATCAACGCCAATCTGCTCCTCTTGGAGAACGATCCGGAAAACATCCAGATCGTGAACGAAATCTTCCGTTCCGCCCATACCCTGAAAGGGATGTCGGCCACCATGGGGTTTGAGGACATGGCAAGCCTCACGCACGAGACGGAAAACGTGCTGGACATGATCCGCAACCACAAGCTGACGATTACCGGCGACATCATGGACGTCATCTTTCAGAGCGTCGATTTGATCGAGGGCATGGTGATGAACATCGTGGAAGGCGGCGACGGTTCCGCCGATGTTTCCGCCCTGGTGAAAAAGCTGCGCGCCATCGTGGCAGGCGATTTTTCCGCCGTGCAGACCGCTGCGGCAGCCGAGGCGGCCGTGGAAGCACCCGCCGGGAAGGAAGCCGCCGGATCGGAGCGGCAGCACAACCTGGATGAGTTTGCCCTGACCGTTCTGAAACAGTCCAAGGAAGCGGGCCACAATCTGTTCTGGATCAAGGTGACGCTTGACGAAGGATGCGTGCTGAAGGCGGCCCGCGCCTACATGGTGTTTGATCAGCTGGAGTCGATGGGCGACGTGATCAAGTCGACACCGGCGGTGGAAGAGATCGAGAACGAACGGTTTGACCGATCGTTTGAACTGGTGTACGTCACGATGCAGCCGGCCGACAAGATCCGCCAGACCATCGCCAACATTTCGGAAATCAGGGAAGTGGAGCTGGAGCCGCTGCAGTTGAAGGAACCGGCCGCCAAGGCAGAGCAGGAAGTGAAGCAGGCGAAAGAACAGGCGGCGGCCAGCGCAGCGCCGGCAGTCGAGAAAAAGCCGGAGGCACCGGCAGGCGGATTGAAAAAGGTGTCCACCGCGGGCAAGACGATCCGCGTGGATATCGAGCGGCTGGATGTGCTGATGAACCTGTTCAGCGAACTGGTGATTGACAGGGGACGGCTGGAGCAGTTGGCGCGCGAGATCGGCAAGAGCGAACTGCAGGAGACCGTCGAACACATGAGCCGGATCAGCGGCGACCTGCAGAACATCATTCTGACCATGCGCATGGTGCCGGTCGAGCAGGTGTTCAACCGCTTCCCGCGGATGATCCGCGATTTGGCAAAAGACTTGAACAAAAAAGTAAATTTGGAGATTTTTGGTGCGGAGACCGAACTGGACCGCACCGTCATCGACGAAATCGGAGACCCGCTGGTGCACCTCCTGCGCAACTCGCTGGACCACGGCATCGAATCTCCGGCGGAACGGAAAAAGGCGGGCAAGCCGGAAGAGGGAACCATCTTCCTTCGGGCGTACCACAGCGGCAACCACGTCTTTATTGAGGTGAAGGACGACGGGGCCGGCATCAACAAGGAGAAGGTCCTGAAAAAAGCGATCGAACGGGGAATCGTCAATCCGGCCAATGCCGACAGCATGACGGACAAGCAGATTTACGAGCTGCTGTTCGCATCCGGCCTGAGCACGGCAGAGGTCATCTCCGATATCTCCGGCCGGGGGGTCGGCCTGGATGTGGTGAAGTCCAAAATCGAGTCCCTGGGCGGCAGCGTCAGCGTCGACTCCGTCCGCGGCCAGGGCACCACGTTCCTCATCCAGCTTCCGCTCACCCTGTCCATCATCTCGGCGATGCTGGTGCAGGTGCAGAACGAGAAGTACGCCGTGCCGCTCAGCTCGATCATCGAGACAGCTGTTTTCCGCAAAGATCAGATCATGATGGCGCACCGGCAGCAGGTGATCGACTTCCGCGGCAGGGTGGTTCCCCTCGTCTCGCTGCAGGACATCTTCCAGGTGCCTGACGCCGGAGTGGGCAGTGACGACGAAGTGGCCGTCGTGATCGTCCGCAAGGGAGAGAAAATGGCCGGCCTGGTGGTCGATTCCTTCATCGGCCAGCAGGAAATCGTTCTGAAATCACTGGGCAAATACCTGGTGAACGTCTTTGCCATCTCCGGCGCGACGATTCTTGGCGACGGACAGGTCGCACTGATTATCGATTGCAACGCACTGATCAAGTAAAGGGAGGCGCAGCCCATGCTGGAGCAAAAAGAAATTACAGGCGAAGTGAAAGTCATTGTTTTTCGGTTGAAAGACGAAGAGTACGGCGTGGAAGTGAACCAGGTCAAGTCGATTGAGAAGCTGGAGCATATCACGCGCGTTCCGCGCACGCCCAAGTTTGTCAAAGGGGTCATCAACCTGCGCGGCGTGGTCACGCCGATCATTGACCTGCGCAGCCGTTTCGGCCTGGAAGAGACGGCCTACGGCGAATCGACCCGGATCATCATCGTGGGGGTCGGCGAGCTGGAAGTGGGGCTGATCGTCGACGCAGCCAACGACGTCATCGATATTCCGGTCGACGCCATCGAGCCGCCACCGGAAGTGGTCGGCGGAGTGGAAGCGGCATACCTGCGGGGTGTGGCCAAGCTGGAGAAACGCCTCCTGATCCTGCTCAACCTCGACAAGGTGCTGAGCACCGAAGAAATCAAACAATTGGACGCGCTTGAGGGATAAGTGCAATGGAGTACTTTGCCAAGTTTGGAGACTTCCAGTTCGACGTGCTGCGCGAGGTGGGCAACATCGGCGCCGGCCATGCGGCTACGGCACTCTCCAAGCTCATTCAAAAAGAAATTGACATGAATGTGCCGAAGGTCAGCGTGATCCCGTTTGACCAGGTGGCCGATTGCGTCGGCGGTTCCGAGGCGATCGTCGTGACCGTGTTTCTTCGCGTGGAAGGCGATTGCCCCGGCAACATGTTCTTCATACTGGACATGGAGTCCGCCCGCAGCCTGCTGCGGCAGATGACGGGCGCGGACAAAGACGTGCACGAATGGACCGATTTCGAGTATTCCGCCCTGCACGAAATCGGCAACATCCTGACCGGGTCTTACCTGTCGTCGCTGGCGGATTTCACCAATCTGAACATGCAGCCTTCCGTGCCGGCGCTGGCCATCGACATGGCCGGAGCGATCCTCAGCCACGGGCTGATCGAACTCGGTCATTCGGGAGACGTCGCCCTGACGATTGACACCGCCTTCTTTGAAGGAAACGATCAGGTGCAAGGCCACTTTTTCCTGATCCCGGACCCGGATTCGTTGAAAACACTATTTGGTTCATTAGGAGTTCCGTTCGATGGAGATCATTAAAATCGGCATGGCAGACCTGGGCGTGGCAAAACCTCCGGACCGGCTGCGCACGACCGGATTGGGGTCGTGCGTCGGAGTCGTCTTGTATGACGTCGTGCACAAGGTGGGCGGGATGGCCCATGTGATGCTGCCCGAATCGTCCCTGGGAAAAGGCGGGCCGCTCACGGTGGGGAAATACGCGGACACCGCGATTCCCCAATTGATTCAGGAGATGGAACGGGCAGGCGCGTCGGTCCGCCACATGGTGGCCAAGCTGGCGGGCGGCGCGCAGATGTTCGCGTCTTTGGGCAACAGCGATACGATGCGGATTGGCCCGCGCAACGTGGAGGCCTGCAAGCAGGCGCTCCAATCCGCGCAGATCAGGATTGTGGCTGAGGATACCGGCGGCAATTGCGGAAGGACGATCGAATTCGACACGTCTACGGGCATTCTCCAGATCCGGACCGTAAATCATGGTGTGAAGGAAGTATAGGTATGTGGGGAACCATTTGGCTGAACACAGGGATCGGCTTTCTCGGCTTCGTCATGACGCTGGCCACGGCCTTGGCAGGAAACATCTGGCTTGTCTCTCTGGAGCGGGCCTTCACGGCTTTCATTCTCTTTTTTCTCGCGGCGTTTCCCCTGCGCTGGCTGCTGGCAAGGGTCATGGATACATCGGAGGCCGCCGCAGGCAAGGCAGCAGCGGACGGAACGGATGCCTCCCCGGAGAGTGGGGAGCAGCAGACCGCTCCGGACGATGAACCGTTTATGCCGCTGAACACAAACCAAATCGACCGAATTGCTCCGGTTCAAGATCCCTCTGTCGTTGCGGATGTTGTCAGGCGGTTAACTGATGAGTAAAGGTTGGTGACTGATTCGTGGCACGGCTTACCAATCAGGAGAAGGCAAGACAGTTCGATAAATGGGTGATGTGGAAGCAGGAAGGCAGTCGCGAGGCGGAGGAGGACCTGGTGACCCAGTACCTCCCCCTCGTCGACAAGGTTGCCAGCCGCTTGGCTGGCAGCCTGCCGGCCAACGTGGACAAGGACGATCTGATCAGTTACGGCCGCTTTGGCCTGCTGGATGCGCTGGCCAAGTTTGACCACACCCGCGGGCTGCAGTTCGAGACCTACGCGATGTGGCGCATTCGCGGCGCGATGATTGACGGACTGCGGGAGAACGACTGGATCCCGCGGACGATTCGCGACAAGGCCAAGAAGATCGAAGAGGCCTACTCCTACCTGGAACAAGAGAAGCTCCGCACGCCCACCGAAGGGGAAGTGTCCCAGTATCTGGGCATCTCCGAGAAGGAACTGCGGCAGGTTCACTACGAGACCTCCCTGGCATCGATGATCTCCATTGATGAAGCGGTCGGCGAAGAAGACGAACAAAAGACCGCGCGCCATTCCTACATCGTCGATGAAGTGACGCCCAGTCCGGAATACGTGGCGGAAACGGCCGGCTTGAAGGAAGTGCTGGTAAGCGTCATCGACAAGCTGCCGGAAAAAGAACGGCTGGTCGTCTCGCTGTTCTACTTCGAAGAACTGTCCTTGTCGGAAATTGCCGAGGTGATGAATCTCTCTCCGTCCCGCATCTCGCAGCTTCATTCCAAAGCGATTTTCCGCATGCGCTCCGCTCTGTCGCGCTGGAAATCGCAGTTGATGTAGGAGCGGACGGGAGCGGTGATTGCAGAACGAGAGCAATCCATGGTTTTGAGGGGGGCAGAAAGATGGAAGAGACAGGGAACATCAGGCTGGAAGTGAACATCTCTCCGGACAAGCTGGAAGCGAGGGTCACGCTGATCGTCCCCGACGAGGGGCGGGGTGGCCCTATCCTCATTACGGAACAAGACGTGCGTGATGCCCTGCGCGCGAAAAACGTGACGCACGGCATTTTGGACAGCGTCATCAGCGAACTGGTCGGCAACCCGGCCAAATTCGCCAACGTTTCGGTCACCGTCGCCTGCGGCACACCCCCGGTTCCCGGGATCGACGGAAAAATCGAGTATCCGTTTCTGACGCTCCTGCATGACGACAAACGTCCCAAAGAGCTGGATGACGGGCGGGTGGATTATTACAGCATCACCAATATTCCCAACGTGGCCAAAGGGCAGCTTCTGGCCGCCAAGACGCCGCCTACACCGGGGACGCCGGGAACGGCCGTGACGGGCGAGCCCATCGCTCCGAAGGCTGGCAGGGAAGTCATGATCAAGCCGGGAAAAAACGTCGTGATGAATCAGGAACGCACGCTGCTCTACGCCGCCATCGACGGCCAGGTGTCGTTTACGGAAAACGACAAGGTGAACGTCTTCCCCGTGTTTGAAGTAAACGGAGACGTGGATTTTCGCGTCGGCAACATCGACTTTGTGGGAACGGTGGTCATTCGCGGGAACGTCCCGACCGGGTTCAGGATCAAGGCGTCCGGCGACATCCGCGTGCTCGGCAGCGTGGAGGGAGCCGAGCTGGAGGCAGGGGGCTCGATCGAAATCCGAAGCGGCATCGTCGCCCAGGACAAGGGACATGTGGTGGCCGGCTGCAATGTAAAGACATCCTATATCCAAAACGCCAACGTCACCGCCGGCAATCAGGTGCTGGTGTCGCAGAGCATCATGTTTTCCCAGGTCCGGGCCGGGAAGCAGATCATCTGCAACGGCGCCAAGGGGTTCATCATCGGCGGCGTGCTGCAGGCCGGTGAAAAGATCGCGGCCCGCGTCATCGGCAATGCGAGCGCGACCCCGACCGTGCTGGAAGTGGGCGTCAAGCCGGAACTCAGGCAGGAATTGTCGACGATCACCAAAGAACTGCAAAACGTGTACGAAAATTTACGCAAAACGGATCAGGGGCTGGGCGTGCTCAGCCAACTGCTGCAGGTCGCCGGCGAACTGCCTCCGGAGAAACGAACGATGCAGATCAAGCTGACCAATACGCGTCTCGTGCTGGAGAAAGAGGTAAAGAAACTGGAGGCGCGAAAAAAAGAGATCGAACAGGAATTGGAAGGGGATGTGCCGGCTGCCGTGGAAGTGTACAACCTGATGTACCCCGGCATCAAGCTGGTGTTTGGCAAGCTGGTGCGCTTCATCAAACAGGAGTTCCCCCGCACCCGGTTTATCGTGCTGGAGGGGGAAATCACCACCTCCACCCTCATCTGACGCGGCCTGGTGGGAAACGGGATGAAGGAGTTGAGGCCGGATGAGTTTGAAAGCGGTTGAATGGCAGGTGTCCCTGCCGCGGAGCCCGGAGATCGGCCGCATCCAGGAACATGATCAGCAGCGGGCCGTGCACGAGCAGCAGTTGCAGACGGACGACCGCAAACTGGCGGATCTGCAGATGCGCCAGCGCCCCACAGACGTCAACGAGACGGCGAAAAACATGATTCGGGAACGGGAACATCCGCAAAAGCGAAAAAAACAAACCGCTTCCGGCGCGGAACAGGACGAAGCGAAGGACGGGTCGGCTGAAGGCAGGACGTCCGCCGGCGTGTCCATGCGCGATCCGCTGCGCGGGCGGTTTATCGACATCTCTTTGTAAACATCCGAGACAAGATGGGAGCATAGGTGACTTCAATGGATCTTCCTTATTATATTCTGATCGGAGCGGGAGCGCTGATCATGACGGCGGCGCTTCTGTTCAAACGGGAACGGACGGCCGGTTCGGATGAAACCACGCCGCCGCAAGGGCCATGGGACAAGGCGGACATGGAAAGAAGCCTGCAGCGGTTCCTCAACCAGATCAAACACGAACAGAAGGCGGCGGAAGTCAGATGGACGCAAGCCAATGCGGCGCTTGCGGAAGAGGTGGCGGAACTGAAGCAGCGCCTGGCCCGTGTGGAAAGCGAATGGGCCGCATGGCGAGCCGCAGGACAAGCGGCGGTCTCAGGGGCTCCGCGCGCGAGCGAAGAGGAATTGGCCGACGCGTTCTCCCTCCGGGAGCGCTATCGGCGCGTCTTTGAACTGCGGCAGGAGGGATTGTCCCCCGATGAAATCGCCAAAAGGCTGGGAGCCGGGCAGGGCGAGATCGAATTGATCCTCTCGCTGGCCGGTTCCGGAGAGAGAGGGAAGGCCGATGGGCAAGCGTGAACTGTTGGTTGGATTCGGCGCCGGCCTGATGGTGGCGGCAGCCGTGCTGGGCGCGGTGCATCAAGCCGCTCCGGCCTCTTCCGCCTCGCTGACCAAGGAACAGGTGAAACAGGCGGCCGAGGCTATGCAGATGGTGCTCCTGTCCAAAGCCGAGTACGACCGCCTGCGCCAGGAGCAGAACGTCTCGCTTCCGCCTGCTCCGACTCCGCCAAAGCAGCCGCAGGCACCCGCTGTCACGGCGCCGACGCAGCCCCAAACGCAGACGCCCCGACCGCCCGAGGGCAACCGCGCGCCGCAGCCTCCGTCCGCAGCCGTCCCTGCCGCTGCCGGCGAGCCGTCCAAACCGGACGGGAACACCCGCATTTCCGCCCCGGCGACACCGAAACCGCCGGCAGCGACCGTCACGGTTCAGGTCCCGTACAAGGCGACCGCCGAAGGTGTCGCCCGCAAGATGGTGGAAGCAGGGGTTCTCGACGCCGACAACACACTGGTGGAAACGCTGCGCGCGCAGAATAAACTGAACCGGATCCGGGTCGGGACCTATCAGATCCCGGCAGGAGCGAGCGAAGCGGAGATCGTCCGGATCATCACCACACCGCCTGCGAAGTAAGGCGGTGTTTTTTTGGGCAGGCCGCTGTCCGCCATCCCGTTCGCGCGCGGTCCGGGCCGGCATCCGGCGGGCGGATGACGCCTCGGACAGGGGAGGAACGATTTTGCAAAAAACAATGGAATCGTTTGTTGCATTTGAATGTGCCATGTGATATATTCATTAACGGTGTTGAATTCGCACGTCCACCAATTCCGACAACGGTGCTGCCCGTCGGCAGTCTTGTCCGGAAGATGCGGTGAGGCGGAGGTAGGCATCACTAAAAACCAATCTGAAGGAGGTGTGAAATATGGCAGTTATTTCGATGAAACAGCTCCTCGAGGCTGGTGTTCACTTCGGTCACCAAACTCGTCGCTGGAACCCGAAAATGGCTCGCTATATCTTCACCGAACGCAATGGTATCTACATTATCGACCTGCAAAAAACCGTAAAAAAAGTAGAGGAAGCGTACAACTTCGTGCGTGAACTCGCTGCAAACGGCGGTAAAATGCTCTTCGTGGGCACGAAGAAGCAAGCGCAGGAATCCGTGAAAGAAGAAGCGGAACGCACCGGTCACTACTACATCAACCAACGTTGGCTGGGCGGCACGCTGACCAACTTCGCAACCATCAAAAAGCGTACGGCTCGCCTGGCTGAGCTGAACCGCATGGAAGAAGACGGCACCTTCGACGTACTGCCGAAGAAAGAAGTAATCGTGCTGCGCAAGGAAAAAGAGCGCCTGGAGAAATTCCTCGGCGGTATCGCGAACATGGAAGAACTGCCCGACGCCCTGTTCGTCATCGACCCGCGCAAAGAGCGCATTGCTGTAGCGGAAGCCCGCAAGCTGGGCATCCCGATCGTGGCGATTGTCGATACCAACTGCGATCCGGACGAGATCGACTACGTAATCCCGGGCAACGACGACGCGATCCGCGCCGTGAAACTGCTCACCTCCAAAATGGCTGACGCCCTGCTGGAAGGCAGCCAAGGCGGAGAACAACAAACCACTACAACTGCGTAAGCAAGTGTTAAGAGGGTGGACTGAGGGTTTCAGAACCCCGTCCACCCTTTATTCACCACTATATACCCAGCTCGTCATTTTTCAAGGAGGTTCAACTCATGGCAATCAGTGCACAAGCGGTGAAAGAACTGCGCGAACGCACCGGCGCAGGCATGATGGACTGCAAACGCGCCCTGGAAGAAACCAACGGCGACATGGAAAAGGCGATTGACCTGCTGCGTGAGCGCGGCATCGCCAAAGCGGCGAAAAAAGCGGGCCGCATCGCTGCGGAAGGGCTCACCTCCTACGCGATCGAGGGCAACGTGGCAGCCATCGTGGAAGTGAACTGCGAGACCGACTTCGTGGCGAAAAACCCCGAGTTCCAAACGCTGGTGAAAGACATTGCCGAGCACGTGGTAAAACAACGTCCGGCTACCCTGGAAGCAGCTCTGGAACAGCCGTTCAAAGGCGAAGGCGCTCCTCTCTCCCAAGTGATCAGCGAGAAAATCGCCACCATCGGAGAAAACATCTCCTTCCGCCGCTTCTCCGTTCTGGAGAAATCCGACAACGGCGTGTTCGGCGCTTACCTGCACATGGGCGGTAAAATCGGTGTTCTGGTAGCGCTGGAAGGCACCAAGGACGAAGTGCTGGCGAAAGATCTGGGCATGCACGCGGCTGCGTCCAACCCGCGTTATGCCAACCGTGAAGAAGTATCCCAGGAAGAGATCGAACGCGAGCGCGAGGTACTCAAGAACCAGGCGCTGGCTGAAGGCAAACCGGCCAACATTGTGGAGAAAATGGTGGAAGGCCGCCTCTCCAAGTTCTTCGAAGAGTTCGTCATGGTCGAACAACCATTCGTGAAAGATCCGGACAAGAAAGTGTCCGCTCTCTTGAAAGAGGCAGGCGCTACGCTGAAGGCATTTGTCCGCTTCCAAGTTGGCGAAGGCATCGAGAAAAAACAGGAAGACTTCGCTGCGGAAGTAATGGCGCAAGTGAATAAACAGTAAAAACCGAAATGGGGAACACCTGTGTGTTCCCTATTTTGTAAGAGGCTTGTCGAAAGAGAGTTTCACACGATCCCTGTGTGAAACTCTCATCCGCGTAAAAAGAACAAGCCGCCGGCGGGTGCCGGAAGGATTCCGGTTCCGGACAGAGAATGATTCATGAATGGAGGCCGTTTCACATGCCACTTCCTGCCTATAAACGGGTTGTGTTAAAGTTGAGTGGGGAAGCTCTGGCGGGGGAATTAGGGTACGGAATCGACCCGAAAGTGATTTTCTCCATCGCTACTCAGATCAAGGAAATTGTAGAATTGGGCGTACAAGTCGCAGTCGTTGTCGGTGGAGGCAATATCTGGCGCGGACTTTCCGGCAGCTCCAAAGGCATGGATCGGGCCACTGCCGATTACATGGGCATGCTGGCGACGGTCATGAACTCGCTCGCTCTGCAGGATGGATTGGAAAAAGTGAACGTCCCGACTCGTGTACAAACGTCGATCGAAATGAGACAGGTGGCGGAACCGTACATACGCCGCCGGGCGATCCGCCATCTGGAGAAAAACCGGGTCGTGATTTTCGCGGCAGGCACGGGCAATCCGTATTTCTCCACGGATACAACGGCAGCCCTGCGTGCGGCGGAAATCGAGGCCGAAGTGATCCTGATGGCGAAAAACAAGGTGGACGGCGTCTACTCCGCCGACCCCAGCGTCGATCCTGCTGCAGTCAAGTATGACAAGCTGACATTCCTCGACGTGCTGAACAAGGGATTGGGCGTCATGGATTCGACGGCGTCCAGCCTGTGCATGGACAACAACATTCCGTTGATTGTCTTCAACATTTCCGAAGAAGGCAACATTCGCCGTGCCGTAATGGGCGAAAAGATCGGTACACTGGTTAAGGGGGAATCATAATGCCGCAAACCGTGCTGAAGGACATGGAAGAACGCATGAACAAAGCGATTGCCACACTGAAAAAAGACCTTGCCAGCCTGCGTGCCGGCCGTGCCAATCCGGCGATGCTGGACAAAATCACCGTGGATTACTACGGCACGCCGACGCCGATCAGCCAACTGGCCAACATCAGCGTACCGGAGCCGCGCATGCTGACGATCCAGCCGTGGGACAAATCGGCCCTGAAAGAGATCGACCGCGCGATTCAGCAGTCCGATCTGGGGCTGACGCCTTCCAACGACGGCAGCATCATCCGGATCGTCATCCCACTGCTGACGGAAGAGCGCCGCAAAGAGCTGGTGAAAGTGGCAAACAAGAGCGGTGAGGAAGCGAAAGTAGCCATCCGCAATATCCGCCGCGATGCCAACGAAGAAATCAAGAAGCTGGAGAAGAGCGGCACCATTTCCGAAGACGAGTCCCGCCGCCATCAGGAAACCGTGCAAAAAACCACGGACAAGTTTATCGCGGAAGTGGACAAGATCATCAAGGAAAAAGAGAAGGACATTCTCGAAGTGTAAGCCAGGAAATCCCCCTCTGATGAGGGGGATGTATGTCTATATCTCTCATTGCGGGGGAACACTTTATGTTAGAACATCTGGCGCGCAAATGGTCGCGCAAGGAACAACAGGCAACGACTGCTGAACTGGACCCGTCCGGCCAGATTCCGCATCACGTGGCGGTGATCATGGACGGCAACGGCCGGTGGGCCAAGAAGCGCAATCTGCCCCGGATGGCCGGCCATCGGGCAGGGATGAAAACGGTAAAGGAAGTCGTCAAGGCAGCCGACGAGATCGGCGTGCAGTATTTGACGATGTACGCGTTCTCCACCGAGAACTGGAAACGGCCGCGGGACGAAGTGGATTTTCTCATGAAACTTCCCCAGGAGTTTTTGTCGACTGAATTGGAAGAATTGGTCGAACGGAACGTGCGGGTCCGGATGGTCGGCAGCCGGGAGCAGTTGCCGTCCTATACGATTCAGGCGCTGGAAACGGCGGAGCAGAGGACGCGCAACAACACCGGTCTCCAGTTGAACTTCGCGCTCAACTACGGAGCGCGCAAGGAAATCGTCGAAGCGGTAAAGGACATTGCGGCCCGTCTGCAGGCGGGTGAAATCGACCTGGAGCAATTGAATGAAGATGTCATTTCCCGGCATCTCTACACGAGCGGAATCCCGGACCCGGATCTGTTGATACGCACCAGCGGAGAAATTCGCTTGAGCAACTTCATGCTGTGGCAGTTGGCCTACACGGAATTGTGGTTTACCGATGTGCTGTGGCCTGATTTTACCCGGGAACATTTTTATCAGGCGATTGTGGAATACCAGGGCCGAGCTCGACGCTACGGGGCGGTTTAAGCCGAGAGGTGGAATCAGTTGAAGCAGCGGATAATCACGGGCCTCATTGGTGGGGCAACCTTCCTGTTCCTCGTCTATCTGGGGAACGTGTGGTATTCATTACTGGTGTTGTTTTTGGCCGTCATGGGCCTTTTTGAATTTTTGCGGATGGCGGGACTGCGGCCGTTCAGCGCGGCGGGTGTGCTCGCTTACGCGTTGATGGTCAGCATCGTCTGGCCGGCTCTCTCCTTTTCGGCCGGGACCGGTGTTGTGATACCGGATTTGGTGCTGCCTGTCACGCTGCTGCTGCTGGTTTATTCCGTACTGCGGAAAAATCAGTTTCACATTGAACACGCCGCCCTTACGCTGATAGGGGCGTTATACATAGGCTACGGTTTTACATACATGGCGGCCGTGCGCAACCTCCCGGACGGCTTGATGCTGACGGTGCTGGTCATCCTGGGCATCTGGGCGTCTGATTCCGGTGCCTATTTCATCGGCAAGGCCGTGGGCAGGCGAAAGCTCTGGCCGGCCATCAGTCCGAACAAAACCGTAGAGGGATCGTTTGGCGGACTGCTCGCTGCGGTCGCGGTCGTGCTGGGCGTCAACGCCGCTTTCGGGCATCTCCCCCTCGGACAGGCTGTGGCGATTGCCCTGGTGGCGGCAGTGGCCGGACAGTTGGGCGATCTGGTGGAATCGGCGATCAAACGCCACTTTGGCGTCAAGGACTCCGGCCGCATCCTGCCCGGCCACGGCGGAGTCCTCGACCGCTGCGACAGTTGGATCATGGTCTTTCCCGTCTTGTATCTGCTGGGTATCGTCTAAATGCGAACGCCATATAGAAAGAGATATAGAGGGTGAAACGATTGAAACGCATATCGCTCTTGGGCTCTACCGGGTCGATCGGCATGAGTACGTTGGACGTGGTGGCCCAGCATCCGGAGGAGTTTTCGATAGTGGCCCTGGCGGCAGGGAACAATATGGAACGGCTTGCGGAGCAGGTGAAGCAATTCCGGCCCGAGCTGGTATCCGTCGGCAGTGAAAAAGCGGCGGGCGAACTGCGGGAGCGCCTCGGCAGCGCCCATCGTCCGGAGATCGTCTGCGGAACGGCCGGATTGGAGCTGGCCGCCCGCCATCCGAACGCCGATTTCGTCGTGACGGCGGTGGTCGGGAGTGTGGGAGTCGCGCCTACGCTGGCCGCCATCGAGGCGGGGAAAGCGATCGCACTGGCCAACAAGGAGACGCTCGTAAGCGCCGGTCACCTCGTCATGAAAGCCGCGCGCGAACGGGGAGTGCCGATCATCCCGGTGGACAGCGAGCACTCCGCCGTGTTTCAATCGCTCCAAGGGGAGCGCCGGGAGGACGTGGCCCGGATTATCCTGACGGCTTCCGGCGGCTCGTTCCGCCACTTGAGCCGGGAGGAACTGGCCCACGTGACCGTCGCCGAAGCGCTGAAACACCCCAACTGGAGCATGGGCGCCAAGATTACCATTGATTCCGCCAGCATGATGAACAAAGGTTTCGAGGTGATCGAAGCCCATTGGCTGTTCGACATGCCGTACGAACAGATCGACTGCATCCTGCACTATGAAAGCATCATTCACTCTATGGTAGAATATAAGGACCGGGCTGTCATGGCTCAACTGGGCACCCCGGACATGCGTGTTCCGATTCAGTACGCGCTCAGCTACCCGAAGCGCATGCCGCTGATGACGGAGCCGCTTGATCTGGTGAAGTGCGGAACCCTGCATTTTGCGCCGATGGATTTTGACCGTTATCCTCTGTTACAATTGGCATATGAATGCGGAAAACAAGGCGGTACCCATCCCGCCGTCCTGAACGCGGCCAACGAGGTAGCCGTTGCGCGCTTCCTCCAGGGCGAGATCGGCTTCCTGGACATTGAACGCATCGTGCGGGAAACCTGCGAAATCCACCAAGGAATCAGCCAGCCGTCCCTGGAGGAGATCATGGCTGCCGACGAGTGGGCACGCAATCAGGCGCTAGCCCTGTCTGCGCGATAATGGAGCTTGACGATAACGCAATGAAAGGTGGCTTCTCCCTTGCCTTTTCCCAACCTGGATTCAGTCGAATCGATTCTCGCGATCATCATCGTGTTTGGCGTACTCGTGTTTGTGCATGAATTGGGCCATTTCCTGCTGGCCAAGCGGGCCGGCATCCTCTGCCGGGAGTTTGCGTTGGGCATGGGGCCGAAAATCTTCAGCATAAAACGGGGAGAAACGGAATACACACTGCGCTTGCTGCCGATCGGGGGATTGGTGCGCATGGCCGGTGAAGATCCGGAGCTGGATATCCTCAAGCCGCACATGGAAGTGAGCGTGGAACGCGATGCAGTGGGAAAAGTGACGCGCATTCTGCTGGACAGAACGGACAGCGGTGGCAGAGGAAGCGTGACCGGAACGATCGTCCGCTTTGATCTGGAACACCAACTGACGCTCACCCTGGACGTGGACGGGGAGGAGCGGACGTTCTCCGTACACCCGCAGGCCCACCTGGTCAAGGACGGCCAGGAGGTGCAGATTGCGCCCTACAACAGGCAGTTCAAGGGAAAGACGGTCATGCAGCGCTTCTGGGCCATCTTTGCCG
The DNA here is from genome assembly GCF_007197875.1 of Brevibacillus sp. LEMMJ03. Classification (NCBI taxonomy): domain Bacteria; kingdom Bacillati; phylum Bacillota; class Bacilli; order Caryophanales; family Paenibacillaceae; genus Brevibacillus; species Brevibacillus sp. LEMMJ03. Next base: position 263,150 of record NZ_VKJN01000004.1, read on the forward strand.
GTCCGGCGGCCAACTTTTTGCTCGCCTTCGTCCTGTTTGTCGTGATCGGACTGTCCTACGGGGTCCCCAGCAATGTGCCGTACCTCGGCGAAGTGAGGCCCGGCGGCCCCGCCGCCCAGGCAGGCCTGATGGAAGGGGACAGGGTGATCGCCATTCAGGGGCAGCCGGTCTCTTCGTGGAAGGAGATCGTGCAGATCGTCAGCCAGTCTCCCGGCAAGGAACTGGTCTTTGAAATCGAGCGGAACGGACAGCGCAAAAGCGCGAAAGTCCGGATCTTCAACGACAACAACGTCGGCAAGATCATGGTGACGCAGACGCTGACGTACGCGCCTGGCGAGGTGCTAAAGTACGGAGCCCTCTCCACGTACGAGTTTACCGCGATGATCCTGAAAAGCCTGGGCATGCTGTTTACCGGCGCCGTCGGGTTGAACGATCTGAGCGGACCGGTGGGGATCTTCAAGATGACGGGCGAATTCGCCCAGCAGGGATTGGCGGTCCTGTTGAAGTGGGCGGCGGTGCTCTCCATCAACCTGGGCTTGTTTAACCTGCTGCCGCTGCCGGCGCTGGACGGAGGACGGCTGGCGTTTTTGCTGGTGGAAGCACTGCGCGGCCGGCCGGTCGACCCGCACAAGGAAGGCATGGTGCATTTCCTCGGCTTCGCCTTCCTGATGCTGTTGATCCTGGTCGTGACCTGGAACGATTTGCAACGCTTGTTTTTGCAGTGACGCGTAATCACCGACACAAACAAAAGGATGGTGCTCTATGTACAAGCGCGAGGAGACGAAACCGGTTTTTGTTGGAGGCGTACAGATCGGCGGACAAAAAAGCGTCGTGATCCAGTCGATGACGACGGCGGACACCCGCGACGTGGAAGCCACGCTGGCACAGATCCAGCGGCTGTATGAAGCCGGCTGCCAAATCGTCCGCCTGGCGGTGATCAACGAAGACGCGGCGCGCGCCATCAAGGCGATCAAGGAACGCTCCCCGCTTCCGCTCGTCGCCGACATCCATTTTGACTACCGCCTGGCGCTGATCGCATTGGAAAGCGGCATCGACAAGATCCGCATCAACCCCGGCAACATCGGCTCCAAGGAAAAAACGAAAGCGGTCGTCGAGGCGTGCCGGGAGCGAAACGTTCCGATTCGCATCGGCGTCAACTCCGGTTCCGTGGAAAAACGGCTGTTGGAGAAGTACGGGTATCCGTCGCCGGAAGCGATCGTGGAGAGCGCCATGGACCACGTCCACATTCTGGAAGACCTGAACTACGACAACATCGTCATCTCCCTGAAGTCGTCCGACGTGCCGACGATGATCCAGACCTATTCGCTGATGGCCGAGAAGCGCGACTACCCGCTTCACGTCGGCGTGACGGAAGCGGGGACCCAGTTCTCCGGCAGCATCAAGTCGGCGGTCGGCATCGGCACCGTGCTGGCGATGGGCATCGGAGATACGATTCGCGTCTCGCTGACGGCTGACCCGGTCGAGGAGATCAAGGTGGCGAAGCAGATTCTCCGCAGCCTGGACATTGTCAACAACGACCCGGTGGTCATTGCCTGCCCGTCGTGCGGACGCTGCGCGATTGACCTGATCGGGCTGGCCACCAAGGTGGAGAATGCCGTCTCCACGCTGAAGGTTCCGCTCAAAATCGCCGTCATGGGATGCGCCGTCAACGGTCCCGGCGAGGCGCGCGAAGCGGATGTGGGCGTCGCCGGCGGCAACGGCGAGGGGCTCATTTTCCGCAACGGGGAGATTGTGCGGAAAGTGAAGGAAACGGAACTGTTCGAAGAGCTGATGAAAGAGATTCACGAATTGGTGGAAGAGCGGAAATCTACCACGGTTGGATAAGAGCAAGCCGCAACCGGTGACAAACCCACGTGCATGGCGGCGGCTCCTCGCGAAGCGGGAGGAGGAAGCACCCCCGCTGCGAGGTTCCCCAGGCACGTGGGTTTGGTTTGCCGAAAAAAGATTGTCGATGTAGTCGTGCCATGCAAGAAGGAGGACAAGCGTGTGTTGAAGCAAAGTCAGATGTTGATTCCCACCCTGCGGGAAGTGCCTGCGGATGCGGAGATTGCCAGCCACAAGCTGCTGCTTCGGGCCGGTATGGCCCGCCAGTTGGCGTCCGGGATTTACACCTACCTGCCGCTGGCGCTCCGCAGCCTGCAGAAATCCAGGCCATCGTGCGCGAAGAGATGAACCGCGCCGGGGCCCAGGAACTGCTGATGCCGGCGATGCAGCCGGCGGAGTTGTGGCATCAGACGGGCCGCTGGGACGTGTACGGCCCGGAACTGGTGCGCCTGCAGGACCGCCACGAACGTTCGTTTGCGCTTGGTCCGACGCATGAAGAAGTGATTACCAGTCTGGTGCGGGACGAAATCAACTCCTACAAGAAACTGCCGATCAACCTGTACCAGATTCAGACGAAGTTCCGCGACGAGGTCAGACCGCGCTTCGGTCTGATCCGCTGCCGCGAGTTCATCATGAAGGACGCCTACTCGTTTGACACCACGCCGGAAGGTCTGGACAAAAACTTCCAGGCGATGTTTGACGCCTACACCCGCATTTTCACCCGCGTCGGTCTGAACTTCCGCGCCGTGGAAGCGGACGCGGGGGCGATTGGCGGAAAAGGCACGTACGAATTCATGGCGCTGTGCGACATCGGCGAAGACACGATCGCCTATTCGGAAGAGGGCGATTACGCCGCCAATTTGGAAAAGGCGGAAGTGGTGTACAAGCCGGCCCCCAAACCGGCCGGCGAAACACCCGCGATGGAGAAAATCCACACGCCCGGCGTAAAAACCATTGACCAACTGACCGAAACGCTCGGCGTGGACGCGAGCCGGATCATCAAGAGCCTGATCTACCGGATCGACGACAAGCTGGTGATGGTGCTCGTCCGCGGCGACCACGAGCTGAACGAGGTCAAGCTGAAAAACCTGTTCGACGCGACGCAGGTCCGCCTTGCATCCGCAGAAGAGGTGCTGGCGGTCAGCGGCGCGCCGGCAGGCTTTGTCGGGCCGGTCGGCCTCGATGCCGAAAAAACGGAAATCGTCGCCGACAACTTCGTGCAGGATGTCTACGACGGAATCGTGGGCGCCAACGAAGCCGACTACCATCTCATCCATGTGCAGCCGGGCCGGGACTTTACCGTCTCCCGTTACGCCGACCTGCGCAACATCATGGAGGGAGACGAGTGCCCGCGCGGCGGCGGAGTCATCAAGTTTGCCCGTGGCGTGGAAGTGGGCCACGTGTTCAAACTGGGCACCAAGTACTCGCAGGCGATGGGCGCCACCTTCCTCGATGAGAACGGCCGCAGCCAGCCGATGATCATGGGCTGCTACGGCATCGGCATCTCCCGTACCCTGGCCGCCGTGATTGAGCAAAACAACGACGAAAACGGCATCATCTGGCCTGTGTCGGTGGCGCCGTTCCACGTCCACGTCATTCCGGTCAACACCAAAGTGGACGAGCAGCGTCAAGCGAGTGAACAGATCACGGAAGCGCTGATGGCGGCCGGCATCGAGGTGCTGTACGACGATCGGCCGGAGCGCGCCGGCGTGAAGTTCAAGGACGCCGACCTGATCGGCCTGCCGCTGCGCATCACCGTTTCCGACCGGGCCGCGCAGGAGGGCGTCGTCGAAGTGCGCGTCCGCCGTACCGGAGAAACGCACGAGGTCAAACGCGACGAACTGGTCGCCTTCGTGAAAGACCTGCTGACCCGCGTCGACCGGACGGGTGCGGAGCTGTTCCAAAAGTAAAAAGAAAGCAGGGATTCGGCTGATTTTGTCGAATCCATTCGGGGTACTCCCGTTGAACCGTGGGAGTACCCCCTGTTTTTTCCGGACATGTTTGTACTGATGGCATGATTGAGGTGGAGAACCGTGAATCGGTTGGAAGAGCAAAAACATCGCTTCTCGCTGTTGGTGAAGCAGTTGGATCTGCCGGCAGAGTGGGTGGAGCGATTTTTTCTTGATGGACAAATCGATAAATTGGAACTCTACCGGCAGAACAAGGAGTGGGTGTTTACCTTCACGCTGCCCCGGCTGCTGCCGGCAGAGATGTATCAGGCCTTTATGCGCCGGCTGACCCAGAGCTTTTCCCATCTGGCGACAGTGGACGCCCGATTCCGCTACCGCGAACAGCCGAGCGTGGAGCAGGCCGTCAACCAGTACTGGGACGTGCTGCTGGAGAATCTGGAGCAAAAGATCAACTCGCTGGCGGTGACGCTGCGCCAGGCGAAGCGGCAGGTGGAGGCGCAGAACGTAACCGTGTACCTGCCCACGGAGATGGCGGTCGAGATGGCCAAGCGGAAGAAAGCGGACAGCGAACTGGCGGCCGCATTTGAAAAAGTGACGGCCTGCGTGCCGCGCTTTACGTTTTTGGCCGAAGAGAGCGACGAGGCGTACAAGGCGTTCATGGAACAGCGGGAAGAAGAGGAGCGGGCGCTGATCGAAGTGGTCATGAGCGCGGTCCAGCAGGAGAAGGACAGCAAGGAGAGCGACAAGACAGAAGCGGTGACCACGCTGATGATCGGGTACGAGATCAAGGACGAGCCGCTGCCGATCCGCGAGATCCAGGACGAAGAGCGGCGTGTCACCATCCAGGGCACGGTGTTCGGCGCGGAGCTGAAGGAACTGCGCAGCGGCCGCCATCTGTTGACGTTCAACATCACCGACTACACCGATTCGCTGACAGTCAAGATTTTCTCCCGCGACAAGGAAGACGTCAAAATGCTGGAGGCCTTGAAGGACGGCATGTGGGTGAAGGTGCGCGGCAGCGTCCAGCATGACACCTTCTTGCGGGAACTGGTGATGGTGGCCAACGACATCAACCAGATCGAACAGGTTGCGCGAAAAGATACGGCCGAGGAGAAGCGGGTGGAGTTGCACTGCCATACGCCGATGAGCGCGCTCGACGCCGTCGCCTCCGTCAAGTCGCTCATTTCCACGGCGGCCAAGTGGGGACACAAGGCGATCGCCATCACCGACCACGGCGTCGTCCAAGCGTTCCCGGAAGCGTACAGCGTCGCCAAGAAGAACAACATCAAGTGCATCCTCGGCATGGAGGCGTACGTGGTGGAAGACGGCGTGGACATCGTCTACAACCTGACGCCGGAGAACAACCTGCCGATCGACGAAAACACCGAGTACGTCGTGTTCGACACGGAGACGACCGGTCTCAACGCGGCGGAGCACACGATTATCGAAATCGCGGCGGTGAAGATGCGCGGCACGGAGATCGTCGACAAGTGGACAGAGCTGATCGATCCACAGATCGAGATCGGCCCCAAGACGACCGAAATTACCGGGATTACCAACGAAATGCTGCGCGGCAAGGATACGCTGGACGTGGTCCTGCGCCGGTTCAAGGAGTTTACCGGCGACGCCGTGCTCGTGGCGCACAACGCAGAGTTTGACAAGGCGTTCATCAACGCCTGCGCCAAGCGGATCGGCATGGAGCCGTGGAACAACCCCATCCTGGACACGCTGCCGCTGGCCCGCCTGCTCTACAAGGGCATGCGCAACTACCGCCTGGGAACGCTGGCGAAGAAGTTCAACGTGGAGCTGATCAACGCCCACCGCGCGCTGGATGACACCGTGGCGCTGGCCCACGTCTTCCAGTACATGCTGAAAGACATCCGGGAGGCGGAGATCAAAACCCTGGCGGATCTGAACGAGCGGAGCAACGCGGAGGCCGATTACAAGAGCGGCCGCCCGTTCCACGCCACGCTGTTGGTCAAGACCAAGGCCGGGTTGAAAAACCTGTACAAACTGGTCAGCCGCTCCCACGTGGAGACGTTTTTCCGCGTCCCCCGCATCCAGCGTAGCCAGCTCGTCAAGTACCGCGACGGGCTTTTGATCGGCACGGCCTGCAAGGAGGGCGAGCTGATGCAGGCAATCCTGCGCGGGAAGTCGCGGGACGAGCTGAAAGAAGTGGCCGCCTTCTACGATTTTCTCGAACTGCAGCCGCTGGATCACTACACGCCGCTGCTGCGCAACGAGGAGATTCCCTCGCTGGAGACGATGAAGGGCTACCACCAGTTGATCGTCGAAATCGGAAAGGAACTGGGCAAGCCGGTGGTGGCGACGGGGGACGTCCACTTTCTCAACCCGCAGGACGACATCTTCCGCGACGTCTTTTTGCTGTCGCAAGGCTCCCCCGACGCGGGCAACCAGCCGCCGCTCTATCTGCGCACCACGGACGAGATGCTGGAGGCGTTTGCCCACCTCGGCGAAGAGACCGCCCGCGAAGTGGTGGTGACCGCGCCCAACGCGATCGCCGACATGATCGAGGACGTCAGCCCGATTCCGGACCGGCTGTACACGCCGATCATCGAGGGGGCGGATGACGAGCTGCGCCAGATGTGCTACGACAAGGCGAAGAAGCTGTACGGCGATCCGCTGCCGGAGATCGTGGAGAAGCGCCTGGAAAAAGAGCTGAACAGCATCATCACGCACGGGTTCGGCGTGATTTACCTGATCTCCCAGCGGCTGGTGACCAAGTCGCTGGCGGACGGCTATCTCGTAGGCTCCCGCGGTTCCGTCGGGTCCTCGTTCGTGGCCACCATGGCCGAGATCACCGAGGTCAATCCGCTGCCGCCGCACTACCGCTGTCCGAACTGCAAGCACAGCGAGTTCATCACGGACGGCTCGATCGGTTCCGGTTTCGACCTGCCGGACAAGGACTGCCCCGTCTGCGGGCACAAGCTGGCCAAAGACGGGCAGGACATTCCTTTCGAGACGTTCCTCGGCTTCAAAGGGGACAAGGTCCCCGATATCGACCTGAACTTCTCGGGCGAGTACCAGCCGCGCGCCCACAAGTACACCCAGGAGCTGTTCGGCGTGGACAACGTCTACCGCGCGGGGACGATCGGCACGGTGGCGGAAAAGACGGCCTACGGCTACGTGCGCAAATACGCGGACGAGCGCGGCCTGACGCTGCGAAACGCGGAAATCGCCCGGCTGGTAAACGGCTGCACGGGCGTCAAGCGGACCACCGGCCAACACCCGGGCGGGATCATCGTGGTGCCTGACTACATGGAGATCGAGGATTTTTGTCCGATCCAGTACCCGGCGGACGACAGCGAATCGGAGTGGCGGACCACGCATTTCGACTTCCACTCCATCCACGACAACCTGTTGAAGCTGGACATTCTCGGCCACGACGACCCGACCGTGATCCGCATGCTGCAGGATTTGACCGGCATCGACCCGAAGACGATCCCGCTGGACGACAAGGCGACGATGTCCATCTTCAGCTCGACCGAGGCGCTGGGCGTCACGCCGGAGCAGATTCGCACCAATCTGGGGACGTTGGGCATTCCCGAGTTCGGCACCAAATTCGTGCGGCAGATGCTGGAGGACACCAAGCCGACCACGTTTGCCGAGCTGGTGCAGATCTCCGGTCTTTCCCACGGAACGGACGTCTGGCTGAACAACGCGCAGGACTTGATCCGCAGCGGCACGTGCAAGCTGTCCGAGGTCATCGGGTGCCGCGACGACATCATGGTGTACCTGATCTACAAGGGGCTGGAACCGTCCCGCGCCTTCAAGATCATGGAGTCGGTGCGGAAAGGAAAAGGCGTTCCCGAGGAAGACCAGGAGGAGATGCGCCGAAACAACGTGCCGGAATGGTACATCGAGTCCTGCCAGAAGATCAAGTACATGTTCCCGAAGGCGCACGCCACCGCCTACGTGATGATGGCCGTGCGGATCGCCTACTTCAAGGTGCATTATCCGCTGGAGTTTTACGCCACCTACTTCACTGTGCGGGCGGACGACTTCGACATTCCGCTGATGGTCAAGGGCTCGTCGGCGATCCGGCAAAAAATCGAGGAGATCGAAGAAAAGGGACACGAGGCGCAGCCTAAGGAGAAGGCCCTTTTGACCGTGCTGGAAATGGCGCTGGAGATGGTGGAGCGCGGCTTCCGCTTCGCCAACGTCGACCTCTACCGCTCGGACGCGACCAAATTCCTGATCGACGGCAACAGCCTGATCGCTCCGTTCAACGCCCTGCCCGGTCTGGGAACCAACGCGGCGATCAGCATCGTCAAGGCGCGGGAGGAAGGAGAGTTCCTCTCCAAGGAAGACCTCTTGACCCGCGCCCGGATTTCCAAGAGCATCTTGGAATACCTGGAGGAGCAGGGAGCCCTGCAGGGGCTGCCGGAATCCAATCAGCTCTCGCTGTTCTGACGACGGCGGACGGGGAGCGGACCTGAGACAGCCTGTCGGGTTTCCGGGTAACACCCGGTTGTCAACGACAGGCTGTTATGCTATAATTTTTTTGGAAATACTGGTTATACGCACGCAGAGCGAGAGTGGGGAAACCCACTCTTTCTTTCTGGCCGAACCCCATGCTTGAAACGACAAGGAGGTACTTGCTTGAGCAAGGTAACAGACATTGTCACCGACCTGGTTACGCCCATTCTCGACGAACTGGGTCTGGAACTGGTTGACATCGAGTACAAGAAAGAAGGCAGCAACTGGTTTCTCCGCGTGTTCATCGACAATGAAACCGGGAACATCGACATCGATGACTGCGGCCTTGTCAGCGAGCGGCTGAGCCAGCGGCTGGACGAGGTGGACCCGATTCCCACCGCGTACTTCCTGGAGGTGTCGTCACCGGGAGCGGAGCGTCCGCTGCGCAAGGAAAGCGATTTTCGCAAGGCTGTCGGCAGGCACGTACATATCGTGACCAAGGAGCCGCTGGAAGGATCTACCGTGTTCGAAGGCGAACTGGTATCCTTTGAGGACGGCAGGCTGACAGTGAAGGAAGCGAAAAAAACGTACGTCATTTCCCTGGACCAAATCGACGCGGCCCGGATGGCCATCGTCTTTTAATTCCGCGGGGTGTGCTTGTAAAGGAGGAGGCAACGAAAATCATGAACGCCGATTTTATCGAGGCATTGGAAGCCATTGAGAGAGAAAAAGGAATCTCCAAAGACGTGTTGATCGAGGCCATCGAAGCGGCCCTCATTTCCGGATACAAACGGAATTTCAATTCGGCGCAGAACGTCCGCGTAGACGTGAATCGCCACACCGGCCAGGTGCGTGTGTTTGCCCGCAAGACGGTCGTGGAAGAAGTGCTCGACCCGCGTCTGGAGATTTCCCTGGAAGGGGCGCAGGAGATCGATCCCAATTTCCGGCTGGATGACATCGTCGAGATCGAAGTGACGCCCCGCGACTTTGGCCGCATCGCCGCCCAGACGGCGAAGCAGGTGGTGACCCAGCGCATTCGCGAAGCGGAGCGCGGGCTGATCTACAGCGAGTTCATCGAGCGGGAGGACGACATCATCACCGGCGTGGTCCAGCGGATGGATGCCCGCAACTACTACATCGACCTGGGCAAGGCGGAGGCGGTCATGCCGATCACGGAGAAGATGCCGACCGACGACTTCAAGCCCCAGGATCGGGTGAAAGCCTACATCATCAAGGTGGAAAAGACGACCAAAGGGCCGCAAATCGTCGTGTCCCGCACGCATCCCGGCCTGTTGAAACGGCTGTTTGAACTGGAAGTGCCGGAAATCTACGACGGCGTGGTGGAGATCAAATCCGTCGCCCGCGAAGCCGGAGACCGCTCCAAGATCGCCGTCCATTCGATCAATCCCGACGTCGACCCGGTAGGCGCCTGCGTCGGGCCGAAGGGAATGCGCGTGCAGACCATCGTCAACGAGCTGAAGGGCGAAAAGATCGACATTGTGCGCTGGTCGGAAGATCCCGCGGAATACGTGGCCAACGCGCTCAGCCCGGCCAAGGTGCTGCACGTGGAGGTAAACGCGCCGGAAAAAGTGACCCGCGTCATCGTACCGGATTACCAGTTGTCGCTGGCGATCGGCAAGCGCGGGCAAAACGCCCGTCTCGCGGCCAAGCTGACCGGCTGGAAGATCGACATCAAGAGCGAGACGCAGGCTGAACAGGAAGGCATCGCCTATCCGAAAGCGGGCGATGAGGGGGCTGACATCGAATAGCCATGAAGCAAAAGAAAATTCCTTTGCGGAAATGCATCGTGTGTCAGGAAATGTTTCCCAAAAAAGAACTGGTGCGCGTCGTGCGGACCCCGGACGAAGAGATCATCATCGATCCGACCGGCAAAGCAGCCGGGCGCGGGGCGTACGTGTGCCGTCAGGAAAGCTGTCTGAAGCCGGACACGTTTGCTTCGGGCAAGTGGAAAAAAGTGCTGGAACGCGCACTGAACATGTCCATCACCCAGGAAAAATACGACGCGTTCCGTGAAAAATGGCTGGAGATGATGGGACAATGATCCCCAAGGCAGCGCAATTGCTGGGGTTGGCCATGCGTGCACGCAAGGTGATTGCCGGCGAGGAGCTGGTCGTGCAGGCAGTGCGGACCGGTCAGGCCAAGCTGGTGCTGCTCGCGGCCGACGCCTCCGCCAACACGGCCAAGAAGGTACGCGACAAGTGCGCCTATTACGGCGTTCCGTGCGTGACGGCCGGCGACCGGTACGCGCTGGGGCACGCTATCGGCAAGGACGGGCGTGTCACCGTCGCGGTTACGGACGGGAAGCTGGCGGACAGCATGCTGCGCCTGCTCACCTAATTCAGAAGGGGTGAAGATCACTTGAAGACTCGAGTGTATGAATACGCCAAACAGCACAACATGAGCAGCAAGGAAATCCTCAATTTGCTAAAGCGGTTGAACATAGAAGTGGCAAATCATATGAGTATCATGGACGAAGCGACGATCAAAAAAATTGAGGATCACCTTGCCAAGCTGCGGGCCGGCGGCAAGCCGGAACAGCAGCGGTCCGCCGGACAGGCGGAAGCGAAGCCCAAACAGCAGGGCGACAAGAAGCGGACGGAGGAGTCGAAAGGGCAGCAAAAGCCGCAGCAGCAACAGCAGCAGCGCCGCAACGAACGTCCGTCTGATCGCGGCGGCAGCCGTCAGGGCGGCGGCCAGCGTTCCGACCAGCAGCGTCCGCATCAAGGCAAAAATCAGGGGAAGAATCAGGAGAGAAAACCGAGCGATATGAAAAGCCAATCCGCAAAACCGTTTGATCGCAAGCAGCAGGTTACCCAACAAGAGCCGACGGTCAATGAACTCGACGATCCGCGCGCAGGCGACGATTTCGAGGACAAGGTAAAAATCCCGCCCAAGGTTTCCCTGGAGAAGCGGGAAAAGATCAAAAAAGGACCGGGCGGCAAGAAGACATTCGACGAGAACAAAAAGAACCAGCCGTTCAAGGGCGGCAGCAAACGGCAGGACAACCGCCGTCAGGGGCATCGCGAACAGCAGCAGCGTCCGATGCCGGAACCGCCGTCCAAAATTACCTTCACCGAGTCTCTTACCGTCGCCGAACTGGCGAAAAAACTGCGCAGGGAACCGGCGGAAATCATCAAAAAGTTGTTTAATTTGGGCATCATGGCCACGATTAACCAGGATCTCGACCGCGACGCCATCGAGCTGATCTGCTCCGAGTACAACGTCGAGGTGGAAGAGAAGATCGTCATCGACGAAACCAATTTCGAGACGATCGAAGAGGTGGATAACCCGGCCGATCTGGTGGAACGTCCGCCGGTCGTCACCATCATGGGTCACGTCGACCACGGGAAGACCACCCTGTTGGACGCCATCCGCTCCACCAACGTCGTAGCGGGTGAAGCAGGCGGCATCACCCAGCACATCGGCGCGTACCAGGTGGAAGTCAAAGGGAAGAAGATCACCTTCCTGGACACCCCCGGCCACGCGGCGTTCACCACGATGCGTGCCCGCGGCGCCCAAATCACCGACATCACGATTCTCGTCGTAGCCGCGGACGACGGCGTCATGCCGCAAACCGTGGAGGCGATCAACCACGCGAAGGCGGCCAATGTGCCGATCATCGTCGCCGTCAACAAAGTCGACAAGCCGGAGGCAAACGTCGACCGGATCAAGCAGGAACTGACCGAGTACGGACTGGTGGCCGAAGAGTGGGGCGGCGACACCATTTTCTGCCCGATCTCCGCGAAACAGCGCATCGGCCTCGAGGAGCTGCTGGAGTACATCCTGCTCGTTGCCGAGGTGCAGGAGCTGAAAGCCAACCCGAACAAACGCGCCCGCGGTACCGTCGTCGAGGCGGAGCTGGACAAGGGACGCGGACCGGTGGCAACTGTCCTGGTGCAGCACGGTACGCTTAAAGTAGGGGATCCGATCGTCGTCGGCAGCACCTACGGCCGCGTCCGCGCGATGGTAAACGACAAGGGACGCCGTCTGAAAGAAGCGGGACCGTCCACGCCGGTGGAGATCACCGGTCTGAATGACGTGCCGCAGGCGGGCGACCAGTTCATGGTCTTCGAAGACGAGAAAAAGGCCCGCGCCATCGGCGAAGCGCGCGCGGCCAAGCAGCGCGAATCGGAACGGCGCGCCAACACGCGCGTGTCCCTGGACGATCTGTTCCAGCACATTCAGGAGGGCGACGTGAAAGAGCTCAACCTGATCGTGAAGGCGGATGTGCAGGGTTCCGTGGAAGCCCTCCGCGGCGCGCTCGAGAAGATCAATGTGAACGGTACGCGCGTCAAAATCATTCACACCGGCGTAGGGGCGATTACCGAGTCCGACATCACGCTGGCCAACGCGTCCAACGCGATCGTGATCGGCTTCAACGTGCGTCCTGAGCCAAACGCCCGCAACATGGCGGAACAGGAGAAGATCGACATTCGCCTGCACCGCGTCATCTACAACGTGATCGACGAGATCGAGCAGGCGCTGAAAGGCATGCTGGATCCGGTCTACAAGGAGACCATCATCGGCCAGGCGGAAATCCGCGAGGTCTTCAAGGTTTCCAAAGTGGGCAACATCGCCGGCTGCTACGTCACCGAAGGCAAGCTGACCCGCGATGCCGGCGCCCGGTTGATTCGCGAGGGCGTGGTCATCTACGAAGGCAAGCTGGATACGCTCAAGCGCTTCAAGGATGACGTCCGCGAAGTGATGAGCGGCTACGAGTGCGGCTTGACCCTGGAGCGCTTCCAGGACATCAAGGTGGGCGACGTGATCGAAGCCTTCATCATGGAGGAAGTGAAGCAGTAATGCTGGCGGGGGCGCGGATTGAACTGTTTCTGCCCGCCTGCCGCAACCTAAAAGAGAAACGGGCCATCGTCAAGAGCATTCTCGGCAAGCTGCGGAGCCGCTTCAACGTCTCCGCGGCGGAGGTGGCCTGTCAGGAGCAGTGGCAGCGTGCCGTACTGGGTATCGCTGCCGTTGCTAATGAATGGTCGTTTTTGCAGGAACAAATCCAGGCGGCTGTCCGTCTGGTGGAAAACCATCCCGGCGTGGAGTTGATCCGCGCCGATACGGAATACTACGACTAACGCCAGCGGAGGTGACAGACATGAACAAGACGAGGATGAGCCGGGTGGGCGAGGAGATCAAGAAAGAGCTGAGCCTCCTCCTGCAGCGCGGCCTCAAGGACCCGCGCATCGGCTTTGTCACGGTAACGGATGTGGAAGTGACCAGCGATCTCCAGTTGGCCAAGGTGTTCGTCAGCATTTTCGGCGACGACGAACAGCGCAAGGCGTCCCTGGCCGGGCTGCAAAAGGCAAAGGGCTACCTGCGCACGGAGATCGGCCGGCGCGTAAAGCTGCGCCACGTGCCCGATTTCGTGTTTAAACTGGACGAATCGATCGATTACGGGAACCGGATCGAATCAATTCTCCGCGAAATCTCCACAGAAGGTGCCAAAGGAGACAAACAGGATGAGTGATTATCGCCGTGCCTTGGAGGAAGCGGCCCGGTTCATGCGGGAACACGACCGCTTCCTAATTCTCTCCCATGTCAACCCGGACGGGGATGCGACCGGTTCGACACTGGCGGTGGCCGCGATGCTGGAACAGTTGGGAAAATCGTACCTGCTCGCCAACGAGGGCGGCACGCCGGACAAATTTTCATTTTTGCCCCGTTTTGAGCGGATTTGCAATCTTTCGCAAGCTTCGCCCGATGAGACCTTTTCCGCGGTGATCGCGGTCGATTGCGCCGACGCGTCGCGGATGGGCGACGTGCGTCATCTGTTTGCCCCCGACGCCGTCCTGCTCAATATCGACCACCATCCCACCAACGACGCCTTCGGTGCGGTAAACGTCATCCGTACCGACGCGGCCGCCACCGCGGAGATTCTGTTCGACCTGAGCGAAGCGGCCGGGCTGCCGATCACGGAAGACTTCGCGCTCTGCATCTACACGGGACTCTTGACCGACACGGGCGGCTTCCGCTACTCCAACACGTCGCCGCACGTCATGGAAATCGCCGCCCGCCTGCTGCGGTACGGCGTCAATCCGGGCGACGTGGCGAAGCGGTGCCTCGAAGTCATCACGCTGTCCCACGTCAAGCTGCTCCGGCGGGCGCTGCAGTCGCTGCGCGTGTCCCATCGCGGCCAGGTGGCATCCGTTTCCGTCAGCCTGCAGGATTTGGAGGATGTGGGAGCAGATCGGGAGGATGCCGGCGGACTGGTGAATTACTGCCGCAACATCGAAGGTGTGGAAGTGGGCGTGTCGTTTGTGGAAGCGGAGCCGGGGGCGGTGAAGGTGAGCCTGCGGGCCCGCAGCCGCGTGGACGTGTCGCAGATCGCCAAGGAACTGGGAGGCGGCGGCCACGCCAAAGCGGCGGGCTGCACGCTTCGCGGGACGCTGGCGGAAGCGCAGGAACGGGTGTGGAACGCCCTGGGGCAGGCGTTGGGAGTGAGCGCGGATGAGTAGCAAGTGGCATGGCGTCGTGGTGCTGGACAAGCCGGCCGGAATGACCTCTCACGACTGTGTGGCCCGCATCCGCCGCCTGTTTCGCACGAAAAAGGTGGGCCATGCCGGCACCCTGGACCCGGACGTGACCGGCGTGCTGCCCGTCTGTCTGGGACACGCCACCCGCCTGGTCGAATACCTGCAGGACCTCCCGAAGCGCTACGACGTGGTGATGCGCCTCGGTTCCTCCACCACGACCGAGGACGCGGCCGGGGAACTGGTGGAACACCTGCCGGTCGACTCCGCAGCCATCACGCCGGAGCGGCTGAACGGCGTGTTCCGCCAGTTTCTGGGCGAGATCGAGCAGGTCCCCCCGATGTACTCCGCCGTCAAGGTAAACGGCAAACGGCTGTACCAACTGGCCAGAGAGGGCGAAGTGGTGGAGCGCCCTGCACGCAGGGTGACGATCTACGAGCTGGACCTGCACGACATCCGTCCGGACGGCGACGCCGTGGACGTGTTCTTTTCCTGCACGTGTTCCAAAGGCACCTATGTGCGCACCTTGTGTGTTGACCTGGGACGCGCTCTGGGGTATCCTGCCCATATGAAGCAGTTGAGGCGCGTCAAAAGCGGCCCGTTTTCGGAACGGGACGCCGTGGCGCTGGAGCTGCTGGAAGAAAAGGGCGCGCGCGGAGAGGAGCTGTCCCCCTGGCTGGTCCCCTTGTCGCAAGCGGTCTCGTTTCTGCCGAGGTACCAGGTGCCGCCCGAGCGGACAAAAGCGGTGCTGAACGGTCTCTCCACCGCCCTCCCCGGCGTGAAGGCGGAAGAGGGCAGCCTGATCTGCCTGTTCGCGGGGGAACAGCTGCTGGGCATTCACCGCGTCTGCCGCGGCCCCAAAGGTCTTTTTGCCAAGGCTGAAAAAGTCTTTCCCACCGAGGTGTAAGCGTGAAAACGATATCCTTGACGTATCCACTGCCGCGGGATTTGCAGCCGGACCCCTGCGCCATCGCCCTGGGGTATTTTGACGGCGTACATATCGGCCATCGGCGCGTGATTCAAAAAGCGATCGACACGGCCAAGGCGAACGGATGGAAAAGCGCGGTCATGACCTTCGATCCCCATCCGCGCGAGGTGCTGGGGCAGACCGGGTACAGCCAGTATCTCACCCCGCTGGCGGACAAGCTGGAACAACTGGAGAAGATGGGCGTAGATCTGACCTACGTCATCCGTTTTGACATCGCCTTTGCGGCCGTCTACCCGGAGGACTTCATCGCCGAGTGCCTGCTGCCGCTCAACTGCCGCCACGTGGTCGTCGGGTTCGACTACACGTTTGGCTACCGCGGCATGGGCACGGCGCAAACGCTGCTGGCGGCGAGCGAGGGACGGTACGGCGTCGACATCATCGGGCCGGTCAACCGGCTGGGTGAAAAAGTGAGCAGCACGATTATCCGCGAGTATCTGCACCATGGCGACGTGGAGCAGACCCGCCTTCTGCTCGGACGGCCGTACAAGATCAGGGGCGTGGTCGTCCACGGCGACAAGCGCGGCCGCACGATCGGCTTCCCCACGGCCAACGTGCGCGTGTCCCGGCCGTATCTGATCGGGAAAAACGGGGTGTACGGCGTCCGCTTCAGCGTGGACGGCCAAAGCTACCGCGGCGTGATGAACGTGGGCATCAAGCCGACGTTTGAGCTGGAGAAGAAGGAGAAGTCGCTGGAAGTGCACATTTTTGACTTCCAGGGAGACCTGTACGGAAAAGAAGTGGAAGTGGAGTTTCTGTTCTTCATCCGCGACGAGCAAAAATTCTCCGGCGTGGACGCGCTGATCGCGCAAATCCGGGAAGACGTGGAATACGCCAAGCGGAAGTTTGCCGAGGCGAACGTGTAAATCTTTTTCTTTGCTTTTCCATGAGCGGTATGCTATAATTCAAAACGTTGTACAGATAACCGCAGCTTGGCTGTCCGACACTCACCGGCGGCAGACTCGGCTGACGGGGATAGACAAGAGGGAGGTGAGTCATGATGGCACTGTCTCAAGAACGCAAAGCTCAACTGATTCAAGAGTTCCGTACGCATGAGAACGACACCGGTTCTCCGGAAGTTCAGATCGCTATCCTGACCGAGAACATCAACAACCTGAACGAGCATCTGCGCACGCACAAGAAAGACCACCACAGCCGTCGTGGTCTGCTGAAGATGGTTGGTCAGCGCCGCAATCTGTTGAACTACCTGAAAGAAACGGACATTCAGCGTTATCGCGTACTGATTGACCGTCTCGGTCTGCGTCGCTAATGACATCAGTTGGAAAGCGGGTTCATCCCGCTTTTTCTGCTGTCTGCGCCTCTTTCCGCCGGCGGGGTGGCTGAAGACCGGGAGACAAGCCTCCTCTCGGGAAAGCTGCTGCGCCGGGCGGGCTCAGGCAGAAATCAATTCTTTTCTCCTTGCATCTGCCACAGCGTGCCATTTAATTTTCAAACAGGCAGGAAATAATACATATAGGTAGAAAAAAGATTGTGTACGTGTACTAAGTCGTGAAGGAGGACTGCTAGCAACATGGAGCAACAATACCGTACATACGACTTTGACCTGGCAGGCCGCAAACTGACGCTGGAATTCGGCAAGATGGCCAAGCAGGCGCAAGGTTCGGTTCTGGTTCGGTACGGCGATACGGCGATTCTCTCCGCCGTGACGGTGTCCAAGGAAGCAAAGCCGATCGACTTTTTCCCGCTGACCGTCAACTACGAGGAGCGGCTGTACGCAGTCGGGAAAATTCCGGGAGGCTTTATCAAGCGGGAGGGACGTCCCAGCGAAAAGGCGATTTTGGCCAGCCGCCTGATTGACCGTCCGATCCGTCCGCTGTTTCCCGAAGGGTTCCGCAACGAAGTCCAGGTGGTAAACACGGTGCTGTCCGTCGACCAGGACTGCTCGCCGGAGATCGCCGCCATGATCGGTACGTCGGCTGCGCTGTGCGTCTCGGAAATTCCCTTTAACGGCCCCATTGCCGGCGTGATCGTCGGGCGCGTCGACGGCCAGTTCGTGATCAACCCGACCGTCGAACAGATGGAAAAGAGCGACATTCACCTGGTCGTGGCCGGAACGCGCGACGCCATCAACATGGTGGAGGCGGGAGCCGACCAGGTGCCGGAAGAAGTGATGCTGGAAGCGATCATGACCGGCCACGAGGTCATCAAGGAACTGGTCAAATTCCAGGATCAGATCGTCGCCGAGATCGGCAAGGAAAAAATGGAAGTCGTGCTGCATGAAGTGGACCCGGTAATCGACCAGGCCGTCCGCAGCTATGCTGAAGCCCGGTTGAAGGAAGCGATCCGCATCGAGGAGAAGCAGGCGCGCTACGACGCTATCGACGCGATCAAGGAGGAAACGCGTCAGCATTTCGCCGAGCTCAATCCGGAGACGTATCCGGAACAGGAATCGATGATCAACGAGGTGCTGCACAACATCGTCAAGGAAGAAGTGCGCCGCCTGATCACGGAGGAGAAAATCCGGCCGGACGGACGGGCTCTCAACGAAATCCGCCCGCTGTCCAGCGAAGTGGGCCTGCTGGCGCGCACGCACGGTTCCGGGCTGTTCACGCGGGGCCAAACGCAAGCCCTCAGCGTATGCACGCTCGGCGCGCTGGGTGATGTGCAGATTCTGGACGGCTTGGGTCTGGAAGAGTCCAAACGCTTCATGCACCACTACAACTTCCCGCCGTACAGCGTAGGGGAAGCGCGGCCGCTGCGGGCACCGGGACGCCGCGAAATCGGACACGGGGCGCTGGGCGAGAGGGCCATCGAACCGATCATCCCGTCCGAGAGCGAGTTCCCGTATACCATCCGGCTTGTCTCCGAGGTCATCGAATCCAACGGTTCCACCTCCCAGGCGTCCATTTGCGCCAGCGTACTGGCTCTGATGGATGCGGGCGTGCCGATCAAGGCGCCGGTTGCCGGTATCGCGATGGGGCTGATCATGGGCAAGGACGGCAAGACCTTCTCCATCCTGACCGACATCCAGGGCATGGAAGACCACCTTGGCGACATGGACTTCAAAGTGGCCGGCACCGAAAAAGGGGTTACCGCCATCCAGATGGACATCAAGATTTCCGGCATCAACCGGGAGATCCTGCAGCAGGCGCTGGAACAGGCGCGCGAAGGACGGCTCGTGATCCTGAAGCACATGATGGAGACGATCTCCGCACCGCGGCCGCAGCTTTCTCCGTACGCGCCGAAAATTATTACGATGCAGATCAATCCGGACAAGATCCGCGAGGTGATCGGTCCCCAAGGACGCGTCATCAACAAGATCATCGACGAAACGGGCGTCAAAATCGACATCGAACAAGACGGCCGCATCTACATCGCCTCGGTTGACCAGGAAGCCAACCTGCGCGCGAAACAGATCATCGAGGACCTGGTGCGCGAGGTAACCGTTGGCCAGACCTATCTGGGCACCGTGAAGCGCGTGGAAAAATACGGGGCGTTCATCGAACTCTTCGCCGGCAAGGAAGGGCTCTGCCACATCTCCCAACTGGCGGAAGAGCGGGTCGCCAAAACCGAAGATGTCGTCTCCATCGGCGACAAGGTGCTCGTCAAGGTTACGGAAATTGACGATCAGGGCCGGATCAACCTGTCCCGCAAGGCCGTGCTGAAGGAACAGGCGGCACAGCGCGCGGCGGCCAAAGCAGAATAACTTTCAAGCAAAAGGCTTCGTCACTCGAAGGTATCTTCGCGTACGGAAGCTTTTTCTTTTTCTCCGTCCCTCCAACAGGGGGCGGAATTTGTCGACATAAAATTGTTGTACAACTCGCAATATTCATTTATTCTGTCAGCATATTACCGAATCCGGTACTGAAATCACCATCAACTACTCATTCGCGTTTTGCCGGACGAAGCGAATACCGGAAACGGTAGCAACCAGATGTTTGCAGATAGGGGCGTGCAGAGTGGTGAGCCACATGCTTGACGAACTGGACCTGGGGATCATCCAACTGCTGTCGAGAGACGGTCGAATGCCGTTCTCCGAGATGGCGGGACAGTTGGGCGTCACGGAAAAAACCGTTCGCGCGAGGTACAACAATTTGAAGGAAAACGACATGATAAGCGTCGTGGGCGTGGTCAATCCCATCTCCCTCGGGCTCAAGATCGGAGCCATCATCCAACTGCGGGTGGAGCACCGGCATCTGCAAAACGTGATGGAACAGATCAGCCGATGTCGAGAAGTCCGCTACGTCACGCTGACGTCCGGGGACTACCAACTGCTGATTCAGGTGCATGTGCGCCATCACGAAGAGCTGACTGATTTTGTCAAACACAAGTTGGGCAGCATCGAGGAGATTGCCAAGGTCAACCTGATCGTTCAACTGGAGGTGTACAAGAACACGTTCTCCTACATGTAAAGGGGACAAGCACTGCGGCATCTCGGCCGTCCGTGCGCGAAAGCCGCGGATGGCGGGGGAGGTCGGATTCCGGTTATCCATGCAAACCGGTCAACTCGTAGGGAGAGGGGAGAGATACCCATGAAAAAGCTCGCGACACTCGGCCTGGCGCTCGTCCTCGCGCTGCCAGCGCTGTCAGGATGCACGGGAGGGGGCTCCGGAGCCGCGGATCTGGCACAGGCGAACAAGTCCGGCGAAGGGAACAGACAGGAAATCGTCTTCAACGCCAAGTCCGAACCACCCGACCTGAATCCGCTGAAGTCGACGGACACCACGTCGTTCTGGATCATCGACCAGTTGTTTGAGGGATTGTACTGGACGAACCAAAACGGTGAGCCGGTATTGGCGGCCGCGAAAGACGTACAAATAACGGAGAATGGGAAACGGTACACGTTTACCCTGCGCGACGAGGCCAAATGGTCGAACGGCGACCCGGTCACGGCGGAAGACTTTGTCTATTCGTTCCTGACGCATCTCGACCCTGCGTTCGGTTCCACGACCGCCTTCCAGCTTTACTACATAAAAGGGGCGGAAGCGTTTAACAAGGGAACGGGCAAGGCGGAGGAGGTAGGGGTCAAGGCGCTGGATGACAAGACGCTGCAGATCGATCTGGTGGCGCCGATCAGCTATTTCCCGAAACTGTTGGCGACCCGTTACTACGCGCCGATCAACAAAAAAGTGGCGGAGGCCAACCCGAACTGGGCCGGAGATGCCAAGACGTACGTGTCCAACGGCGCCTATGCCTTGACCGAGTGGAATCACGATTCCTCCGTCACGATTGAGAAAAACGAACACTACTGGAACAAGGCCGACGTCAGCATGCCCAAGGTGACCTGGAAAATGGTGAACGAAGCCACCACGTACTATCAAATGTACAAGAGCGGCGAGCTGGATGTGATTCAGGACCTGCCGACCGAGGTGATCGAAAAGGAAAAGAACAATCCGGATTTCGTCAACAAGCCCAATTTTGGGACGTACATGTACATGTTTAACGTCGAACAGCCGCCGTTTACCAACAAAAAGATCCGCAAGGCGTTTGCCATGGCGCTGGACCGCAAGCTGATCACCGAGAGCGTGAGCATGGGCGGGGAAACGCCGGCGTATGCGATGGTGCCCGATGGAGTGGTCACCGCGACGGGAAGCGACTTCCGCAAAGAAAAGCCCGAATATTTTGCGTACGATCCGCAGGAAGCGAAGCGCTTGCTGGAAGAAGGGATGAAAGAAGAGGGATGGACGTCCTTCCCGGAGACGACGCTGATGTACAATACGGCCGAAAATCACAAGAAGATCGCCCAAGCGGTACAGGAAATGATCAGCAAGAACCTGGGCGTCGAACTGAAGCTGCAGAACCAGGAGTGGAAGGTATACCTCGACACGACTAAGCAAAAGAACTACCAGATGGCGCGGATGGGCTGGCTGCCCGCTGTCGTGGACCCGTCGTTCAGCCTGGATTATTACCTGGGAGACAGCCCCAACAACCGGACGGGCTGGGTCAACAAGGAGTACGACAGCTTGATGGCCGCGGCCAAGGTCGAACAGGACCCGCAAAAGCGAAACGACTTGCTGCACAGGGCGGAAGACATTCTGATGGACGAGATGCCGTTCATCCCGGTCTACTTTTACATGCAGAATTACCTCGTGAAACCGGATATCCACGGACTCTATTTCCCGCCGAACGGGTATCCGATCGCGCGGTGGGCGACCCGCGGGCAGTGACGCGCGGGCGAAAACGGCGGCCACGCCCCCAGCCTTGCCAATATCGGAGCGAAAGGAGCAGAGGCCATGGAGCCAACGGAAAAGCTGCTCGCCTTTTTGCGGGTGGACTCCGCGTATCAGCCGCAGGCCGTCCCCGGGCGGCGGTCGTTTACCTTCCTCTCCAAACGGACGGGAATTCCCCAACTGTGGACGTGGACGGAAGCGGGCGCGGACTTGGCGATCAACCTGCCCGACCGGGTGATGGAGGTGAGCCACTCGCCATCCGGCACCTATACGGTGGTCGGCATGGACTGCAGGGGGAACGAAAAACAGCAGTTGTACCTTCTGAACAACGACGACGCTTCCGTCGAAGAGCTGGCCGTTTCGCCGGATCATTTTCACTGCGTGGGCGGCTGGTCGCCGTGCGGAAAACGGGTGGCCTGGTCCAGCAACCGGCGTGATCCGGGCTGCTTCGACCTCTTTGTGCAGGACGTGGAGACGAAGAACATCGAGCGGGTCTACACGTGCGACGGGCGATTGGAGCCGATCGGCTGGCACCCGGATGGCGACAACCTGCTGGTCAGCCTGCAGGAGACCAACATCGACAACCGCCTGTACCTGATCGACCTGAAGCGGCAGACGGCACGTCGTCTGTGCGGGGATGATCGGCCGGCGCGGTATCGGTCGGCCCGGCTTGCAAAAGACGGGCGGGGCGGGTGGCTCGTGACCGATCAGGGGAGGAACACGATGGCGCTGTGCCGCTTCTCACTGGCGGACGGCGCGCTGGAGACGCTCGTCCACGTTCCCCGCTGGGACATCGTGGAGGCAATGCCGTCCGTCGACGAACAGCATCTGGCGTTCACGGTGAACGAAGGGGGAATCTTCGCCCTGTGCCTGTACAGCGTGACGGAGAAGTCGTTTCAGCGGGTGGAGGGGCTGCCCGCAGGCGTGGTCGATTCCCTCTCCTGGCTTGATCCAGACACACTGATCTTTTGTCTCAAAAGTCCCACGCTCCCCGGCGACGTGTGGCGTTACACCGTTTCGCGGCAGGAACTGTGCAGGCTGACCTTTTTCGGAAGAGCGGAGCAGATCGAGCATCTGTGGAAAGAACCGAAGATTCGCACCTATCGCTCGTTTGACGGTCTGGACGTGCCGTATTTCTTTTACGGAGACGAAGCCGATTCCCGCGGGCGGCCGGTCGTCGTCTACGTCCACGGCGGGCCGGAGAGCCAGATTCGCGCCGAGTTTCATCCGGTTCTTCAGTATCTCGCCAGTGAAGGCTTTATCGTCGTGGCGCCAAACGTCCGCGGCAGCATGGGGTATGGCAGGGAATACGTCCAACTGGACGACGGCCGCAAGCGAATGAATGCGGTCGCGGACCTGGCCTGGCTGGTCAGGGATCTTGCCGCCCTCCCCGCCGTCGATCCGACCAGGATCGGCATCATGGGGCGCAGTTACGGCGGATTTATGGTGCTGGCCGCCTTGACCCGCTATCCCGACTTGTGGGCCGCGGGCGTCGATATCGTCGGCATCTCGGACTTCCGCAGCTTCCTTGCCAACACCGGACCATGGCGCCGGAAGCTGCGCGAGGCCGAGTACGGCAGCCTGAGCGATCACGCCGATTTCTTCGCGGAGATCGCGCCGCTGCGCCACGCTCACAAGATACGGGTGCCGCTCCTCGTCTTTCACGGCCGAAACGACACCCGCGTGCCCGTGAGCGAGGCGGAGCAGTTGGTCGCGGACATGAAGAGGCGTCAACAGCACGTGGAACTGGTCGTATTTGAGGACGAGGGACATCAGACGGAAAAGCTGGAAAACCACATGGCGATGAATCGGCGCATCGCGCAGTTCTTTGGCCAGCACCTGCGACAAGCATGGATTAACGCAAAGGAAGGGTGATTCCCGTGAGGAAAAGCCGAGGCATGACAGCGGAAGATTTGTACCGGATCGCGTTTCTCGAAGATCCGCAGCTCTCGCCGGACGGAACCAAGGTTGCCTATGTGGTCAAAAGCATCGACGAATCGCGGCAGTACCGGTCCCATCTGTTCGTCCAGGGGATCGAGCAGGACGCGCCCGTCCAGTGGACGTACGGCAGCGTGCTTGACACCGCGCCGCGCTGGTCGCCGGACGGCAGGTCGCTGGCGTTTGTCTCCAACCGGAGCGGCCAGCCGCAAATCTGGTTATTTTCCGCGGAAGGCGGGGAACCGAGGCAGTTGACAACCTGCAGGCACGGGGCGAGACAGCCGGTCTGGTCGCCGGACGGGACGCGCATCCTGTTTTCCACGCGCCTGTCCGTCGACGAGCGGGCGGACGAAGAGGCTCCGCCTTCAACCGATCGGGAGGCGTCCGCTTCGGCGGGTGACGACCGCCGCGTCAAGAGGCCGATGGTCATCGATCGCCTCAAATACAAATCGGATGAGAGCGGATTTTTCGACGGGAAATACCGCCACCTGGCCGTCCTTGACCTGATTACCGGAGAAGTCCGCCAAATAACGGAGGGCCCCTATGATCACGACGGCGGCGCCTGGTCTCCGGATGGAACCATGATCGCGTTTACGGCCAATCGTACCGACGATCCCGACCGGACGCTGATCGCGGACGTGTACGTCGTCTCCATCCGAACGGACGAGTGGCGCAGGCTGACGAACGGCACCGGGGTGTTTTCCGTGCCGAGCTGGTCACCCGACGGCAGCCGGATCGCCTGTATCGGGCATGAAAAGGAGTACGCCGGCGCCACGCTGAAGAGAATCTGGACGATTGATCTCGTCTCCGGCGGCATGACCTGCGTCACCCGGGACTGGGATGTTCACGTGGGCGACGTCGTGATCGGCGACATGCGGTCCGACCACGCGGACCGCCCCGTCCTGTGGACGCCGGACGGCACAGGGGTGTACTTCCTCGCCAGCGACCGGGGCAGCACCGGCGTGTACCATGCCGGTCTGGACGGCAGCGTGTCGCCAGTCGCGGGAGGGGAGCGGCACGTCTATGCCGTCACCATAGATAGGGAGCGGAAGACGGCTGTTCTCGCCGCAAGCGATCCGCTGAATCCCGGCGATCTGTACCGGCTCAGCCTGACAACCGGCGTCGAACGACGTCTGACCCGGGTCAATCAGGCGCTGCTCGACGAGGTCGTCCTGTCCCGCCCCGAACCGCTCGCCTTTGAGGCGGAAGACGGGTGGCAGATTCACGGCTGGATCATGAAGCCGGTCGGCTGGCGGGAGGGGGAAACGTATCCGCTCATCCTGGAAATTCACGGCGGCCCCCACATGATGTACGGGTATACGTTTTTCCACGAAATGCAGATGCTGGCATCCCGCGGCTATGCCGTCCTGTTTACCAATCCGCGCGGCAGCCACGGCTACGGCCAGCGGTTTGTCGACGCCTGCCGCGGCGATTACGGCGGCAAAGACTACCGCGACCTGATGAACGCGGTGGACTACGCCGTGAAAACGTTCGCCTTCATTGACGAGAGCCGGATGGGGGTGACCGGGGGCAGCTACGGCGGTTTCATGACGAATTGGATCGTCGGCCAGACCAACCGCTTCCGGGCGGCTGTCACCCAGCGCTCGATTTCCAACTGGCTCAGCTTTTACGGCGTGAGCGACATCGGCTACTTTTTTGCCGCCGACGAGATTGGCGCAAACCTGTACGACAACCCGGACAAGCTCTGGCAGCACTCGCCGCTGCGCCATGCGGCACAGGTGGAGACGCCGCTGCTCATTCTGCACGGGGAGCGGGATTACCGCTGTCCGATCGAACAGGCGGAGCAGTTCTACGCCGCTCTCAAGCACCAAGACAAGGCGCCGGTGAGATTGGTCCGCTTCCCCGACGCGAATCACGAGCTGTCCCGCAGCGGCGATCCGGTGCTGCGGGTGGAGCGGCTGCGCCTCATCGCCGATTGGTTCGACCAGTATGTAAAGGCTGGCGCGGAGGAGAGGAGAAACGAATACGCCAAAGGCTGATGCGTTTCCCGTCCATGTCATGGGCATCCCCTTTTTCAAGGGGATGTTCTTTTTTCGTCTATCCGTTTTCCTCGACTCATACACTGGACAAAGAGAGAGGTTGTACGGTAGGAAAGGGAGGGGGCAACCCTCATGGGTCAAAAGGCGAAACGCTTGTGGTTTGCGGGAGGGGGTGCTGTCCTCCTGTCCTTTGTTCTCAGCTACGGCCCGATCGACCAGTACGTTGACGCGGTCAAGCACCAGACTGTGCAGGTTGCGCTTCCCCTGGGGGAAGACGAGCGGCTGCGCGCCCTGATCGATCAGTGGAAACAGGGACGGGAAGAGGCACCGGTCAATGCCCGGATCGACTCCATCTGGAAAGCGATTCCCGGTTACAACGGGCGCGTCGTGGACATCGAGGCGTCCCTGGCCAACATGAAGCTGTCACGCACGCCGGGGCCGGAGTCGCTGGTATACAAGGAGATCCCTCCGGCGGTCACGCTGGAACAGTTGGGCGCGCACCCGGTTTATCGGGGGAACGAAAAAAAGCCGGCCATTTCCTTTATGATCAACGTCGCCTGGGGCAACGAGTATCTCGATACGATCCTGGACACGCTGGACAAACACGGCGTGAAGACCACGTTTTTCCTGGACGGCTCGTGGGTCAAACGCTACCCGGAATGGGCGAAAAAGATTGCCGCCCGCGGCCATGAGATCGGCAACCACGCATATTCCCACCCCGACATGAGCCGGCTGGGCCGGGAGCGGATCCGCCAGGAAATCGGCCGCACGCAGGAGGTGATCCGCCATACACTGGGGGTAACACCCGTGTTGTTTGCCCCTCCCTCCGGCGCGTTCAATCAAGCGGTCGTCGACATCGCCCGCCACGACTTTCAAATGACGACCATACTCTGGACGGCCGACACGATTGACTGGCAAAAGCCGTCGGCTGACGTGCTGATTCGGCGGATCGAGCCCAAAATGGGCAACGGGGTACTGGTCCTGATGCACCCGACCGCGCCCACGGCGGCAGGGCTGGATGCGTTGATCCGGATGGCCAAGCAAAAGGGGCTGGTTCCCGCCACCGTTTCCGAGGTGATTTCCAGCCGGCGCCTGCCCTGAAAGTGCAGGACAATGCGATCATTTATTGTGGAGTCAAGGGAATTTTGCTATAGTTAGACGTGTTTACAAGAAAGTCCCGAAGCGGATAGAGACAGATAGACAACCGAGGAGGATTTCTGTGATACAACGGCATACATGTGAAAACGGTCTGCGGATCGTGACGGAGAAGATTCCTTCCGTGCGTTCCGTTGCACTGGGCATCTGGGTGGGGACCGGTTCCAAATACGAGACAAAACAGGACAACGGGATTTCCCATTTTCTGGAGCACATGTTTTTCAAGGGGACCACATCCCGCTCCGCGAAGGAAATTGCCGAAACATTTGACGAGATTGGCGGCAATGTGAATGCCTTCACCTCCAAGGAGTACACCTGCTACTACGCGCGGGTGCTGGACCAGCATGCCCCGATTGCGCTTGACGTTCTGGCGGACATGTACTTTCACTCCGTATTTGACGAGGAGGAGCTGGAGAAGGAAAAAAACGTGGTGATCGAAGAGATCAGCATGTACGAGGATACCCCGGACGATCTGGTGCACGATCTGATCGCCCGCGCCAGCTTCGCCGACCATCCGCTGGGGTCTTCCATTCTCGGCACGGAAGAGGTGCTGCGGGCGCTCAAGCGGGACGATTTGATCAACTACATTGAACGGCGCTACCTGCCGGCCAATACTGTGGTGACGGTGGCGGGCAATTTTGACGAATCCCTGATCGAAGAAATCAAACGGCGCTTCTCCGCGTTTCAGCGCCAGGCCCCTGCATTTGACGTGGCCCAGCCGGTCTTTGCGGCCAACGCGATTGCCCAGCACAAGGCCACGGAGCAGGCGCACCTCTGCATTTCGCTGCCCAGCTATCCGGTCGGACACGAGGAGATCTACTCGCTGATTCTGCTCAACAACGTGCTCGGCGGCAGCATGAGTTCCCGGCTGTTCCAGGAAATCCGCGAAGAACGCGGGCTCGCCTACTCCGTCTACTCGTACCACTCTTCGTACAAAGAGACGGGAACCTTCACGATCTACACCGGGACGGCGCCGGAGCAGGTCGGGCAAGTCTTTGACATCGTCGCCCACGTTCTGCGGGACGTTGCCGAGAACGGCATTACCGACAAGGAACTGAACAAGGGCAAGGAGCAGTTGAAGGGAAGCCTGATGCTCAGCCTGGAAAGCACCAACAGCCGCATGAGCCGGCTGGGCAAAAACGAGCTGCTGCTGGGGCGCCACCTCAGCCTGGACGAGACCCTCGCCAAGATCGACCGCGTCTCCCACGAGTCGGTCCACGCCGTGGCACGCGAGCTGTTCCGCTCCAAACTGGCGCTGGCGATGGTCAGCCCGCTGGACGGGTTCCCGGCCAATGTGAAAAGCGATATTCTCCTGTAAGAAGGGAAGACGAAAAATCCGGCATAGGCCGGATTTTTTCGTATAAGCATGGTGATGACGGGCTGTTGCCCAAACACGGGAAAGATCCGCCAGTGAAGGCGCGCGGCGGTTCGAACAAAGGGGGAAACGGCATGCGTTTGAGCGAGTTGGGCGGCAAGGAGATCATCGGACTGGACAACGGGGAACGGATGGGCGTGATCGGCGACGCGGATCTGGAGATCAATACGGAGACGGGACAGATCCGTTCGATCATCATCCCGGGAGGCAGCTTTTTCGGCTTGGGGAAACGGCGCGAGGACATCGTGATCCCCTGGGAGGCGATCGTCAAAATCGGTCCCGACATGGTGATCATCCACGTGGACAAGAGGGAGCCGCAAGCCTCCGAAAAGTAGGGGCGGGTGTCACCGAACCCATAAACGGCGAATAGGATGGGGGTAGACCGCAACGATTTCCGTCATCTTTTTCACACGGAAAAACCTTTGCGTTTCGAATCGATTGCAGTAAAATGTGTGGAAAGGGGAACGCAGCATGCTAACGGGCATACATGTTGCCTTTATCGGCGGCGACGCCCGCCAGTTGGAAGTCATCAAGCGGTGCATACAACTGGATGCCAGCGTCACGTTGATTGGCTTTGACAACCTGGAAAGCATCTTCACCGGGGCAACGAAGAGACCATTAACATGCGATGTGTTGCGAGACGTGGACGCCCTCATCCTTCCCGTGGTCGGTACTGATGACGACGGCTACGTGGAGAGCATCTTCTGCTCCAAGCCGCTGCAGCTTTTGGAGGAGCACGCAGCCAGCCTGCAAAAGCACTGCGTCGTGTACACCGGCATGGCGAAGCCCTATCTGAGGAATCTGTTGGCTGCCCAGCAGATTTCGCTGGTGGAACTCTTAGATCGTGATGACGTCGCCATCTACAACTCCATCCCGACGGTGGAGGGAGCGTTGATGATGGCGATTCAACATACTGACATTACGATTCACGGGTCACAGGCCATCGTGCTCGGACTGGGGCGGACAGGCATGTCCATGGCGCGGGCTCTGCATGCGCTGGGAGCCCGCGTGAAGGTGGGGGCAAGGCGTCAGGAACACTTGGCGCGCATTTTTGAAATGGGGCTTACCCCCTTTCATTTCAGCGAATTGAAGCAGCAGGTGAGCAATGCCGATTATATTTTCAACACCGTTCCACAGCTCGTCCTCACAGCGGAAGTGATTGCCCAGATGCCGCAAACGGCGTTTATACTGGACCTGGCGTCGAAGCCGGGGGGCACTGATTTTCGCTATGCCGAAAGACGAGGCATCAAGGCGCTTCTCGCTCCCGGATTGCCTGGAATCGTCGCACCGAAAACCGCCGGAAAGATCATGGCCCAAACGCTGTCTCGTCTGATTGCGGAGCAAACGATCACCAGGGGGAGTCATCATGAGTAAACTGCAGGGAAAGACCATTGGTTTCGGTTTGTCCGGTTCCCACTGCACGTTTGACGAGACGATGCCGCAGATCAAACGGCTGGTGGACGCAGGCGCGAGAGTCGTCCCGATTGTCACGCAGACGATCCTGACGACGGACACGCGCTTCGGCACTTCGGAAAGCTGGCAGCGCAAGCTTGTGGAGATTACGGGGGAAACGCTGATCACCTCGATTCCGGAGGCGGAGCCGCTGGGGCCGTCGAAGCTGCTGGACGTGATGGTGATCGCCCCCTGCACGGGAAGCACGACCAGCCGTCTGGCCAACGCGATCACCGACAGCCCGGTGTTGATGGCAGCCAAGGCGACGATGCGCAACTTGCGGCCGGTCGTCATCGCCATTTCCACCAATGACGGCCTCGGCTTGAACGCAGCCAACATCGCCAAGCTGCTTGCGGCCAAAAACATTTACTTTGTTCCGTTTGGACAGGATGCGCCGGACAAAAAGCCCAATTCGCTTGTCGCCCGCATGGATTTGATCTTGGAGACGTGTGAAGCTGCTTTGGAAGGCCGACAGTTGCAACCCTTGTTAATAGAAAGATACAACTATTCGTAATAGCTGAAATGCGATTTGGAGGAGAGTAAAAGATGGCGAACCAACTGACCTACAACGTCGCTGTGGTCGGCGCGACCGGCGCAGTCGGGCAGCAGATGATCAAGATTCTCGAAGAGCGCGATTTTCCGGTCAAGCAGCTGAAGCTGCTCGCTTCCGGACGTTCCGCCGGCAAGACCGTCCCCTTCAAGGGACAGGAAATCGTCGTGGAAGAGGCGACGCCGGACAGCTTTGCCGGAGTGGATTTTGCCTTGTTCAGCGCCGGTGGGGCGGTCAGCAAGGAGCTGGCTCATCACGCCGTGCGTCACGGTGCCGTGGTGATTGACAACACCAGCGCGTTCCGGATGGACCCGGACGTCCCCCTCGTCGTGCCGGAAGTGAACATGGAGGCCGCGCTCAAGCACAAGGGGATCATTGCCAATCCGAACTGCTCGACGATTCAGATGGTAGCCGCTTTGAAACCCTTGTATGATCGGTATGGAATAGATCGCATCATCGTCTCCACGTATCAGGCTGTATCCGGTGCGGGGGCGTCCGCCATTCAGGAGCTGTTGACGCAGACCCGCGACGTTCTGGACGGCAAGCAGCCGGAGTGCAAGGTGCTGCCTGTCGGCAAGCTGCCGGTGCATCACCCGATCGCCTTTAACGCCATTCCGCAGATCGACGTGTTCACGGACAACGGCTTCACGTACGAAGAGATGAAAATGGTCAACGAGACCAAGAAGATTCTCGGTGACGACAGCGTACAGGTTTCTGCCACGTGCGTGCGCATCCCGGTCGTCTACGGCCACAGCGAAGCCGTCTACGTGGAGCTGAAACAGGACTACGACCTGGTCGAAGTGAAGTCTCTCTTGGAACAGGCGCCTGGCGTCGTGCTGGTTGATCAGCCGGAAGAGCAGCGTTATCCGCTGGCGACGGATGCGGCCGGCAAGCTGGACGTGTTTGTCGGTCGGGTAAGACGCGACCTGCATCATCCCCGCGGACTGCACATGTGGATCGTTTCCGACAACTTGCTCAAAGGTGCGGCTTGGAATACGGTACAAATCGCTGAAGAACTCATCAAAGCACGAGCATAGGGGAGAGGTTTGTGAAAATTCTCGTCCAGAAGTTCGGCGGTTCTTCCCTGACGACGGAAGAGTGCCGAATGAGGGCCATTACGCATATGGAACGAGCGCTCGACGAAGGCTATGCCCTCGTCGTCGTCGTGTCTGCGATGGGCCGCAAAGGCGACCCGTATGCGACCGACACGCTCCTGCAGTTGATTCGCAACAACGGCAACCGTCTGCCCAGCAGGGAGACGGACCTGCTCATGCACACCGGAGAAATCATCTCCGCCACCGTGATGTGCAGCATGTTGAACGCCCGCGGCATCAAGTCCACCATCCTGACGGGCGGGCAGGCAAACATCGTCACGACCGACGAGTTTACCAACGCCCAGATCGAATCGATCGATCCGGGCCGCATCCTCAAGGAGCTGGAAGCGGGGTACGTGGTCATCGTCCCCGGTTTTCAGGGGCGCACGGCCGATTGGGAGATCACCACGCTGGGACGGGGCGGCAGCGACACGACGGCGACTGCGCTCGGTGTCGCCCTCCGCGCCGAAAGGGTGGACATTTTTACGGACGTGAACGGCATCATGACGGCTGATCCGCGCATTGTCGAGGAAGCGCAGCCGCTCAGCACGGTGAC
The DNA here is from genome assembly GCF_007197875.1 of Brevibacillus sp. LEMMJ03. Lineage (NCBI taxonomy): Bacteria > Bacillati > Bacillota > Bacilli > Caryophanales > Paenibacillaceae > Brevibacillus > Brevibacillus sp. LEMMJ03. Next base: position 295,081 of record NZ_VKJN01000004.1, read on the forward strand.
GTATACGGAAATTTGCAACATGGCCCACCTGGGGGCAAAAGTGATCCATCCCCGCGCGGTGGAGATCGCGATGCAGGCCAACGTGCCGATTCGGGTGCGCTCCACGTTTTCAGACGACCCCGGCACGCTGGTGACCACCATGCTGGAAATTGACAAGATGGGTTATACTGTACACGACCGTCTGGTGATGGGCATCGCGCACGTGCCGAACATCACGCAGATCAAGGTGGCGAACAAGGACGGAACGTACGACACCCAACTGCAGGTGTTCAAGGCGATGGCCCATCACAACATCAGCGTGGACTTTATCAACGTGAATCCGCTGGGCGTGGCGTACACCGTCCACGACGAGATGAGCGAAAAAGCTGCGCGGATTTTGAACGACATGGGATACGAACCGCAGATTTTGCCGCACTGCGCCAAAGTCTCCGTCATCGGGGCGGGGATTGCCGGCGTTCCCGGTGTAATGGCGCAGATTGTAGAGGCGCTGACGCAGGAAGACATCCAGATCTTGCAGTCGGCCGACTCGCATACGACCATCTGGGTACTGGTGCACGAAACGGACATGGTGCGGGCGGTTCGCGCCCTGCACAAACAGTTCAAGCTGCACATCGGACACATGTAGCACCATTTGCCGCACGGCAGATGGGGAAACAATCGAGGAGGAGTTGGAGGACGTGGCACGTTTTGGCCGACTGGTTACCGCCATGGTGACCCCGTTTACGGAACAATTGCAAATCGACTACGAGAAAACGGAACGACTGATTGACCATCTGCTGTCGACCGGTACGGAAGCGCTGGTGGTCAGCGGGACGACCGGTGAATCGCCGACCCTGACCCGTTCCGAAAAACTGGACTTGTTCCGGCATGTCGTGGCGTACGCGAAAGGCAAATGCCACATTATCGCCGGGACGGGGAGCAACGATACGGCCGCCAGCATCGAATTCACGCAGGAAGTGGAAAAGATCGGCGTGGACGCCGTGATGCTGGTGGCGCCTTACTACAGCCGTCCGTCGCAGGAAGGCTTGTACCGGCACTTCAAGGCGCTGGCTGAAGCTACCAACCTGCCGGTGATGCTGTACAACGTGCCCGGCCGCACCGGCGTCAACATGGCCGCCGAAACCACCGTGCGGTTGGCGCAGCTTCCCAATGTGGTGTGCATCAAGGAAGCGTCCGGCAACCTGTCGCAAATCGCCCGGATTGTCGAGGAGGCGCCCGAAGGATTTGAACTGTACAGCGGGGACGACGCGCTGACGCTGCCGATTCTGTCCGTAGGCGGCGTCGGTGTGGTCAGCGTGGCCAGCCACGTCGTGGGCAGCGAGATGGCGGAGATGATGGCGGCCTTCTTCGGAGGCGACAACGCCAAGGCGGCGGCCCTTCACCGCAAGCTGCTGCCCGTGTTCGAAGGGCTGTTCAAATACCCGAGCCCCGGTCCGACGAAGGCGGCACTGGAGAAGCTGGGCGTGCCGGTGGGCGGCGTTCGCCTGCCGCTGGTGGAGCTCAACGACGAGGAAAAAGCGTTTGTGCATTCGCTGCTGCAATAAACTGGCGGCTGCAGCCAAAAAGCTGTCCCGAAGGCGGAGAAAGCGCCGGACGGGCAGCTTTTTTTGCGTCGTGACACGGGTACAATCTTTTGGTTCATTTTTCTTGTGTTCCGCTTTTGCGTTCGGTTATAATGATACTAAGTGATTTGGGGCGGTTTTTTTGAGTGTAATGGACAACTAAATATAGGAGGTTACACGTTTTGGCAAAATCGAAACACTCTGTTCTCATTTTCGCCCTGGGCGGAGTTGGCGAAATTGGGAAGAACATGTACGTGGTGCAGTGCGATGACGACATCGTGGTCATCGACGCCGGATTAAAATTCCCGGAAGAGGAAATGCTGGGAATTGACATGGTCATTCCGGACATCACGTACCTGGAGGAACATCGTGACAAGGTTCGCGGCATCATTATCACGCACGGACACGAAGATCACATCGGCGGTCTCAGCTATGTGCTCAAACACCTCAATGTGCCCGTTTACGCCACTAAACTTACTCTGGGCCTGATTGAAGCCAAGCTGAAGGAAGCGGGTATCTTGGCGGATACCAAGCGGGTTTTGATCAACAGCGACTCGGAGATTGTTCTCGGCAAGATGAAAGCGACGTTTTTCCGCGTCAACCACAGCATCCCGGACAGCGTCGGGGTTTGCCTGGAGACGCCGGAAGGGTACATCGTGCACACCGGGGACTTCAAGTTTGACCAGACGCCGGTCAACAATCAACAGGCGGATCTGGCAAAGATGGCGATGATCGGCGACCGGGGAGTCCTGTGTCTCTTGTCTGACAGTACCAATGCCGAACGGCCGGGATTCACCGGTTCGGAACGTGCAGTCGGCATGGCGATCAAGGATGTCTTTAGCAAGGCGAGGGGACGCATCATCGTGTCCACCTTTGCGTCCAACGTCCACCGCATTCAGCAGGTGGTGGATGCGGCGCTTCAGTTCAACCGCAAGATTACGGTTGTCGGCCGGAGCATGCAAAACGTCATCAACATCAGCATGGACCTGGGTTACCTGAATGTGCCCGAGGGCTTGTTTGTCGAGACGGATGAAGTAAACAAGCTTCCAGCCGAACAAGTTGTCATTCTCTCCACTGGAAGTCAAGGGGAGCCGATGTCCGCGCTCACCCGGATGGCCCGATCCGCCCATCGGAAAATTGACATCCTTCCAGGGGATACGGTCGTGATTGCCGCGACGCCCATCCCGGGCAACGAAAAATACGTGGCGCGCACGATCGACCAGTTGTACCGCATTGGCGCAGAGGTGATTTACGGCGGTCACGGACCCAGCGGCACCGTCCACGTTTCCGGTCACGGCAGCCAGGAAGAACTGCGGCTGATGCTCAACCTGATGAAACCCAAGTACTTTATCCCCATTCACGGCGAATACCGCATGCTGCGGATGCACGGCATTCTGGCGGAACAAGTGGGCGTTCCGCGGGAGAACATCTTCCTGCTGGACAACGGCGACACGGTGGAGATCTCCGGCGGCAAAGCCCGATACGGTCCGAAAGTACACGCCGGCAACGTGCTGATTGACGGTCTCGGCGTCGGCGACGTCGGCAATATCGTACTGAGAGACCGCAAACTGCTCTCTCAAGATGGCATTCTGGTAGTTGTCGTTACACTCAGCAAACAAAATGGCACGATCCTGTCTGGTCCTGACATCATCTCCCGCGGATTCGTCTATGTGCGTGAATCCGAAGAACTGCTGGACGAGGCGAATCGCATAGTGACCCAAACACTTGTCAAATGCATGGAAGAAAACGTGAACGAGTGGTCTTCCCTGAAAAACAACGTCAAAGAAGCACTGGGGCGCTTCCTGTACGATCAGACGCGCCGCCGTCCGATGATTCTGCCCATCATCATGGAAGTGTAATGCTGCACGTCGAGAAATATTCATGGAACCCTTGATTGATCAAGGGTTCCTTTTGTTTTTGTTGCCCGACAACGAGGGCTTTGACACCCATTTGACAACCGTTCGTACGAAAAAGTCCAGGAAAAATCAAAGGTCCCGTGTTACCACGTATCCTGACCATCCGGCCGTTCATTCAATGGGGTACATGTACAGTCCCGACAGGCCAAAACCGCCGTCATACGTTTGTTTGCCTGCCTTTTCTGCCGCATTTCCAGAAGTGTATCGTTTTCCCTTGCCCAATCCATACTAACGGAGGAAAGCGAGGAGGATGGTTCATGCCAAACCGACGAATAACCGATTACCTGAACCGACCGCCTTTTTCGGGAAGTCAGGACGTCCCCCAGCCGGCACCGGCGGAGCAGCCGCAGCCGGCTACGGCGCCGCCGGCGGAAGCGCCGGGAACCGAGGATCAGAAAAAGAAGGTGCTCGATTCGATTACCCAGCTCGGGCAAACCAATGTCCCGCAGTTGGAGAGCAACATCTACTGCTTGACGATTATCGGGCAGGTGGAGGGGCATATCCAACTGCCGCCGCAAAACAAGACCACCAAATATGAGCACATCATTCCGCAGCTGGTTGCGGCCGAGCAAAACAGCAAGGTGGAAGGAGTGCTGGTGATCCTCAACACCGTGGGCGGCGATGTGGAAGCAGGACTGGCGATCGCGGAGATGGTCTCATCCCTCTCCAAACCCGTCGTCACCCTGGTGCTGGGCGGCGGACACAGCATCGGCGTGCCGATTGCCGTCGCGGGCGACTACTCGTTTATCGCCGAAACCGCGACGATGACGATTCACCCCATCCGCCTGACCGGATTGGTGATCGGCGTGCCGCAAACGTTCGAATACCTGGATAAAATGCAGGATCGGGTGGTCAGTTTTATCGCCCGCCACTCCAAGATTTCGGAAGAGAAGTTTCGCGAGCTGATGCTGCGCACCGGCGAGCTGACCCGCGACATCGGGACCAACGTGATCGGTGCCGATGCGGTCAAATACGGGCTGATTGACGAAGTGGGCGGATTGGGCAAAGCGCTGAAAAAACTGAATGAGCTGATTGAAAAGGCGCGCAGCGGAGAGAAGGTGCTGCAGTGATTTTCTACTCGGTCGTCCCGATGGAAGTGGTGTTCGCCAACATGGAGCAGGTGGAAAAGCGGGAACTGCGCGAACTGCCGCTGGGCGAGGCCACCATGGTAGTAGAACCGACAGGGCCCTACGAGGGCCGGATCGTGCGGCTGATCAGCCCCAACCCCCAGGATTACCTCAATCCGCGCCTGGCTCCCGGCGAGACGGTTCGCTTTCGCCCCGATTGGCACGCCTAAGAAGTCCTGTATTTCTATGAATTTCCTGTGTTATACTAGACATGAACGAACAGCAGCCGAACAGCGGACGGCTGCCTTTTTATGCAGGACAAAAGGAGGCGTGCCATTGAGTAGAAAAGAGAGAAGACAGTCACAAGCGGCATGGGCCTCGGTCGTCAAAGTGGAGCTGTTGGGCCTGGTCGTGATCGTGCTCAGCCTGATCGGCCTGTTGGAGAGCGGCTGGCTGGGGAAAAATGTGCTTGCCTTTTTGTTCCGGTTCGTGGCGGGCTCGTGGGACTTTGTCATCCCGCTGCTTCTGATCGGAATGGCCATCCACATGATGTTTACCCGCAAACCGCCGCGGCTCACCTACCGGGTGCTGGGCATCCTGTTTATCTTCTTGGCGATTTTGACGTGGGACCATCTGATGCTGTACAAGCAGGTTACGGCAGACGGCAAATTCGCCGAACAGAGCATCGTCCGCGTCACGTGGGACCGGCTGTGGCTGGACCACAGCCAGAAGGTGTCCACCACCGGCGTCGGCGGCGGCATGGCTGGAGCGCTCTTTTTTGTCCTGTGCAACAGCCTGGTGGGATTGACCGGGACCGGCCTGATCATCGCCCTGCTGTTTTTGGCCGGCATTATGTTCCTGTTTAACCTTTCGTACGTGGACATCGTGATCTTCATGCGCAACAAGACGGCGCAGCTATACGGCAAGTTGAAGGACTCGGTGAAAGATTCGGTCCAGCTTTTGCAGGAAGAAAGCGAGAAGCGCAAGCAGGAGAAGGAAAAGCGGAAGGCCCGCGAAGAGCGGACCGCCAAAGAGGCGGGGGCCGCTGCCCGGCAGGACGGAGCAGCCGATCCTGCGGCGGAGGCTGCCGATTCCCCGGAGGCGGCGGGACCGTCGGCGGACGGGGAGGAAGCGCTGCCCGTCGCCCCGCTGATCCGCGACTTCACCGAGCGGGTGGCGAGCGAACACGAACAGGAATCCCCCGAATCGGCGGCGCCGCCTGTCCGTCCGCAAGCGGCGCGGGAGATTACGTTCTCGCTGGAAGGCGACGAAGAGATTTTCGGCACGCTGGAAAACGCGGAGGTGCAGCCGGCTGTCCCCTATGTGCTTCCCAACTTGCAGATGCTGGCCCGGCCCAAAGGCTATACGCCGGGCAAGGACGTGGACCACACGTCCAACGCGGCCAAGCTGGTGCAGACGCTGAAAAGCTTCGGCGTCAGCGCGATCGTTTCGGAAGTGCACCGGGGACCGGCCGTTACCCGCTACGAAGTGCAGCCCGCGACCGGCGTGAAAGTGAGCCGGATCGTCAGCCTGACCGACGATTTGGCGCTGGCGCTGGCGGCCAAGGATATCCGCATCGAGGCGCCGATTCCGGGCAAGTCGGCGATCGGCATCGAGGTGCCCAATGCCGAAGTGGCGGTGGTTTCGCTTCGCGAGGTGCTGGAATCGCCGCAGTACCAGGAGGCGCCCGGCAAGCTGACGGTGGCGCTCGGCCGGGACATCTCGGGCGAGCCGATCGTGGCCGACCTGGCGAAAATGCCCCACCTGCTGGTGGCAGGCGCGACCGGCAGCGGCAAATCGGTCTGCATCAACGGATTGATCATGAGCATCCTGTTCCGGGCGAAGCCGGATGAAGTGAAGCTGATGATGGTTGATCCGAAGATGGTCGAGCTGAATGTGTACAACGGGATTCCCCACCTGCTCGCACCGGTGGTGACCGACCCCCGCCGCGCGTCCGTCGCGCTGAAGAAAGTGGTCGCGGAGATGGAGCGGCGCTACAATCTGTTCGCCAAAACGGGCAGCCGCAACATCGAGATGTACAACCAGCAGGCGGAGGGAAGCCCGCTGCCGTACATCGTGGTCATCGTCGACGAGCTGGCGGACCTGATGATGGTGGCGCCGGGAGAAGTGGAAGACGCCATCTGCCGCCTGGCTCAGATGGCCCGTGCGGCCGGCATTCACCTGATTATCGCCACGCAGCGTCCGTCCGTGGACGTCATCACCGGCGTGATCAAGGCGAACATCCCGTCGCGGATTGCCTTTGGCGTTTCGTCCATGGCCGACTCCCGCACCATCCTGGACATGGGCGGGGCGGAAAAACTGCTCGGCCGCGGGGACATGCTCTACCTGCCGATGGGGGCTTCCAAGCCGATTCGCGTGCAGGGGGCGTTCGTCTCCGACAAGGAAGTGGAGGACGTCGTCCGCTTTGTCAAGGAACAGCAGGAAGTCCACTACCAGGAAGAGATGATCCCGGACGAGGTGGCGGACGAGCAGCAGGCCGTTGTGGACGACGAGCTGTACGATCAGGCGGTGCAGATTGTCGTCGAGGCGCAGACCGCATCCGCATCCCTGCTGCAGCGCAGGCTTCGGATCGGCTATACGCGGGCGGCCCGGCTGATCGACATGATGGAAGCGCAGGGGGTCGTCGGCCCGTATGAGGGCAGCAAGCCCCGCGAAGTGCGCATACCGCGTCCGGCCCAGGAGAGCAGCATCTCCTGAGCCGGGCGTTTCTTTTTCATCTGCCGGATTGGAACTTCAAATGAGCGGTCGCTCAGTCGCTGCCTGAAAACGCAAAAACTGGCAGGAGACTTCTGAAAATTTATATTGCATGATACCTGCCCCTACGGTACAATTTTTACGGGATTCAAGGAAATTGTTGTTATCGTTGCGTGTGAATCAGAGGTCTGACGTCCTACCTGTTGGGATGGCTGAAGGGTAAGCAGGAGTGAAGGTGGATGAGCATCAAGGGGAATTTCCGGTCGCTGAGCCTCTTGGTCATGGACAAGATCAAGAGCAATATTGATTCCGGGGAGCTAAAACCCGGCGAACGTCTCCCTTCCGAAGCCGAGCTGTCAAAACAGTTGGGTGTGAGTCGGGCGACGCTGCGGGAAGCGCTTCGCCTTCTCGAAGAAGAGAAAATCGTGATCCGTCGTCACGGGGTCGGCACGTTTATCAATTCCCGTCCTGTTTTTTCCGGCGGGATTGGGGAACTCTTTAGTGTGACGGACGCGATTGAGCGGCAGGGGTACAAGGCGGGGACGATCATTCTCCGCACCGCGTTCGGCGAGCCTGGCGAGGAAGAGCGCAAACGGCTGTCCCTCAATCCGGGCGAAGGCGTGCTCATGGTGGAGCGCATTCGCACGGCGGACGGCGACCCGGTCGTCTACTGCTTTGACCGCATCCCGGCCCACCTGGTGCCCGGAGGCTACACGGCAGAGGGCGAGTCCATCTTCAACTGGCTGGAGAGCAAAACGGGCCTGCGCATCGCGTATGCAGTGGCTCACATCGAACCGCTGGGCTACTCTGAAAAGGTTTCCAATCTGCTGCGGTGCGACAAAAACGCGACGCTGCTCCTGCTGAAACAGATTCACTACGACGAGAGTGAACGGCCCGTGCTTTATTCCCACAATTATTTCCGGGCGGACAAGATTCACTTTCACGTCGTGCGCAGACGGCTCTAACAAGCGGGGGAAACCTCGCACAACAATTTCATTCCATTTAAAAACAGGGGGTATTCCGGCATGAAAAAGGTACTTTCCGTCCTCTCCGTGGCAGCCCTCAGCCTTTCGCTTGTCCTGGCTGGGTGCGGCGGAAAAACAGAAGGACAGCAAGGAGCGGCCAACCAAGGGGAAGGCCAGGCGGCTGCGCCGAACGCGAGAATCGGCATGGTGACCGACGTGGGCGGTGTGAACGACAACTCCTTCAACCAGAGCGCGTGGGAAGGTCTGCAAAAACTGCAAAAAGACCTCAACCTCCCGGAAGAAAACGTAAACTACCTCCAGTCCACCAGTGACGCCGACTACATCCCGAACCTGACCCAGTTCGTCAAGGACAAATGGGATCTGACCTGGGGGATCGGCTTCCTGATGGGCGACCACGTGAAAAAAGTGGCTTCCGAAAACCCGGACGCCAAACTGGCGATCATTGACGCCGAAGTGGACGCGCCGAACGTGGAATCCGTCCTGTTCAAAGAGCATGAAGGTTCCTTCCTGGTTGGCGTGGTAGCCGCGAAAATGAGCAAAACGAAAAAGGTCGGCTTTGTCGGCGGGATGGAAATTCCGGTGATCAAGCGCTTTGAAGCCGGCTTCGAAGCAGGCGTGAAGGCCGTCGATCCGAGCGTTCAGGTCGTGAAGGTGTACACCGCCGCATTCGACAAACCGGACCAGGGCAAATCCACCGCGTCGCAAATGTACGACCAGGGCGTTGACATCATCTTCCACGCGTCCGGCGCGACCGGCGACGGCGTGTTCAACGAAGCCAAGGCTCGCAAGGCCAAAGGCCAACAGGTTTGGGTAATCGGCGTGGACAAGGACCAGTCCCTGACCTTCGGCGACGACATCACCCTCACCTCCATGGTGAAGCGCGTGGACGAAGCCGTATACCGCGTGTCCAAAGACGTCATCGACGGCAAATTCAAAGGCGGCATCGTATGGCTTGGTCTGAAGGAAAACGGCGTAGGCCTGGCCGACACCTCCAACAAGAACGTGCCGGCAGACGTGCTGAAGCTGGTTGACGAGTACAAGCAAAAAATCGTAAACGGCGAGATCAAGGTTCCTGAAACACCTCAACAGTAACCCACAGCAGGCTGCACACGGACAAGGCTAGTTCGAGCAACTAGCCTTGTTCTTTACCTTCAAACTAAGACCCACAAAAACGGGGGGAACATGGTTGAATTCGGTACAGACAGTTGTTGAAATGCGCGGGATTACCAAGCGCTTTCCCGGCATCGTCGCAAACGACAACATCAACCTGGTCGTGAAAAAAGGCGAAATCCACGCCCTCCTGGGGGAGAACGGCGCGGGGAAGTCCACGTTGATGAACATCTTGTTTGGCTTGTATCAACCGGATGAGGGAGAAATCCTCATCAACGGGAAACCGGTACACATCACGAGTCCCAACGTCGCGAACGAACTGGGCATCGGCATGGTGCACCAACATTTCATGCTTGTGGAAACCTTTACGGTCACTGAAAACATTGTGTTAGGAAACGAACCGAAAAACGGGTTGCAGATAGATATTCGCCGAGCGGTCAAGGAAGTGGAGGAGCTTTCCCGCAAGTACGGGCTGAAAGTGGATCCCACTGCCAAAATTGCCGATATTTCCGTAGGCATGCAGCAGCGGGTGGAGATTTTGAAAACGCTTTACCGCGGGGCGGACATCCTCATTTTTGACGAGCCGACCGCCGTCCTGACCCCGCAGGAGATTCAGGAACTGATCGAGATCATGCACAATCTGGTAAAAGAGGGCAAGACGATCATCCTGATCACCCACAAGTTGAAGGAGATCATGGCCGTCTGCGACGCGGTCACGATCATTCGCCGGGGCAAGGTGATCGATTCGGTCGCCGTCAAGGATACCAACCCGGACGAGTTGGCCGCCAAGATGGTGGGGCGCGAGGTTACGTTCAAAGTGGACAAGCAGCCGCCGCAGCCGAAAGAGGTCATCCTCTCCGTCGAGAACGTCACCGCCATGGGCAACCGCGGCGTCAACGCGCTGAACGGCATCTCGTTTGAAGTGCGCGCCGGGGAGATCCTCGGCATCGCCGGCGTGGACGGCAACGGCCAAAGCGAACTGATCGAGGTGCTGACCGGACTGCGCAAGGCTTCCGGCGGACGGATCCTCTTGAAGGGCCAGGACATTACCAACCGGCTGCCGCGGGAAATCTCGGAAGCGGGCCTGTCCCACATTCCGGAAGACCGGCACAAGCGCGGGCTGGTGCTCGACTTTACCATGAGCGAAAACATGGTGCTGGAGACGTACTTCCACCCGCGGTTCAACAAAAACGGCTTCCTGGACTACGCGGCGATTGACAAGCACGCATCCAGACTGATCGAGGAGTTCGACGTCCGCACGCCGAGCATCCACACCAAGGCACGAGCGCTTTCCGGCGGCAACCAGCAGAAGGCAATCATCGCCCGCGAAGTGGACAAGGACCCGGATCTTTTGATCGCGGCGCAGCCGACGCGTGGGTTGGACGTGGGGGCCATCGAGTTTATCCACAAACGGCTCGTGGAGCAGCGCGACAAGGGCAAGGCCGTGCTGCTGATTTCGCTCGAACTGGACGAGGTAATCAACGTATCCGACCGGATTGCGGTCATTTACGAGGGACAGATTGTCGGCATTGTCGACGCCAAGTCGACGACCGAACAAGAACTGGGCTTGATGATGTCCGGCGGAAAACGGATGCAAGGAGGAGGAAGCGATGAATAGAGTGATTGCTGTTTTTACCAAGGAATCGTTCCTCGTCCCGGCAGCAGCTATCATTCTTGGATTATTGACCGGAGCCGTCGCCATGCTCGCGGGGGGATTCAACCCGATCAAGGCGTACGCGTCCCTTGTGGAAAAGGTATTCGGCAGTTCGTACAACTTCGGTGAGACGATCCGCCAGATCACGCCGCTGATCTTTACGGGCCTGTCCGTGGCGTTTGCTTTCCGCACCGGCCTGTTCAACATCGGGGCGGAGGGGCAGTTCATCATGGGGATGATCGCCTCTACGGCGGTGGGCATTTCCCTGGATCTCCCGGCGTACATTCACGCGCCGCTCGCCGTGCTGGCCGGTGCGCTGGCAGGGGGCCTGTGGGGAGCCATCGCCGGCTACCTGAAAGCGGCCCGGGGCGTCAACGAGGTCATCACGACCATCATGCTGAACTGGATTGCCCTCTACTTCGCCAACTACATTCTGAACGCTTTCTTCGTGCCGGCGGGACAGCAGCGTTCCGAGATGATCAAGGATTCCGCCTCCATCACGATCGGCTGGCTGTCACAGATGTTTGACAGCGCCCGGCTGCACTGGGGGACGCTGCTGGCCGTGCTCGCCGCCGTCTTTTTCTACGTCGTCCTGTGGAAGACCAAGACCGGTTTCGAACTGCGCGCGGTCGGCCTGAACCCGCACGCGTCCGAGTACGCCGGAATGAACGTCAACCGCAACGTGGTCAACGCCATGTTTATCGGCGGGATGTTCGCCGGCATCGGCGGCGCATGCGAGATCCTGGGCGTGTCTCACTACCAGGCTGTCATGGCGGGCATGCCGGGGTACGGCTTTGACGGAATCGCCGTCGCCCTGATCGGCGGCAACAACCCGTTGGGCGTCGTCCTGGCAGCGATTCTGTTCGGCATGCTGACGTTCGGCGCGGCCGGCATGAAGTTTGGCGCCGGCGTTCCGGTCGAGCTGATTCGCGTCGTGATCGCGTCCGTCATCTTCTTCGTGGCTGCTCACGGCATCGTGAAAGTCTTCCTGAAGCCTATTCTGAAGAAAAAGGAGGGTGGAAACTGATGGATTGGGGCATGATCCTCAGCAACCTGGTTCACGATACCATCGTGTTTTCCACTGCCTTGATTTTTGCCGCGCTGGGCGGCATGTACTCGGAGCGTTCCGGGGTCGTCAACATCGCGCTGGAAGGGATGATGATCATCGGGGCGTTTACCGGTGCCGTGGTCACCTTCTTTGCGCAGGACGCGTTCGGCAGCGGCGCGCCGTGGGTGGGCTTTGCCGCCGCGATCGTGGCCGGTGCGATTTTCGCCCTGCCGCACGCGGTCGCCTCGATCACGTTCAAGGCCGACCAGGTGGTCAGCGGCGTTGCGCTGAACTTCCTGGCCGCGGGGTTGTCCGTCTACCTGACCAAGATCATCTTCCACGGTGCGGGTCAAACCACGACGCTCTCCCACGTGTTCGGCAAATGGCACATTCCGCTGTTGGCCGACATCCCGTATGTGGGACACGCGCTGTTCGAAGGGTATCCGACCAGCTTTATCGCGTTTGCGCTGGTGGCTCTCTCCTGGTACGTGCTGTTCAAAACGCCGTTCGGTCTGCGGCTGCGGGCGGTCGGTGAGCATCCGCGCGCCGCGGACACCGTCGGCATCAACGTCAAGCGCATGCGCTACACCGCGGTCATGATCAGCGGCGCCCTGGCGGCGATGGGCGGCGCGACGATCGCCCTGACCACGACCAGCAACTTCTCCCACAACACGGTGTCCGGCCAAGGATTCATCGCGCTGGCTGCCTTGATTTTCGGGAAGTGGCATCCGGCCGGCGCGATGGGCGCGGCGCTGTTCTTCGGGGTGGCGCAGGCGATCAAGTCGCTGGTGCAGATCTTCGGTCTGACCCAATACGTTCCGACCGGATTCATCTACATGCTTCCGTACATTTTGACCATCCTGGTCCTGGCGGGCGTGGTCGGCCGTTCGAGCGCACCCGCCGCACTGGGCAAGCCGTACGAGACCGGCTCCCGCTAATAAAACTCGATCATGCGTCTGGAACCTGGCGCTCTCCCTCCGCGGTCGTGCTCTCGCCAAACCGCGCAGGGGGAGAGGAGCGATTCGCCGTTTGTGGAAACGGCGGTCGGTCTCTTGCCCGGACTTCCGGGCGCTTTTTTGTTGGAACGCGAACGATCAGCGGATGCGTCCGCGTAATCCCGAGGGAGATTGGGGCACACTACACGGAGGAAGCACTTCTTCATAAAGGAGGACGTCTGATGTGGACCTGCCCCTACTGCGGCGGCACCCACGGCCTGCCGTTTCACGACAGCCAACTGGACGGGATGCTCTGCCTGGAACCCGACTGCGGCCGCTTTGTCGAAAGCAATGCGGACCCCGACGATCTCAGCGAGTGGGATGACACCGATCTGTAGCGAAACGGGAGCGGGACCCGTTCTTTTGCAGTGGTAGGCATCGGCCGGGGTGCATACAGTAACAGAAGAGATCATTTTCACGGCGAAAAGGCGGAGACGGTACGGTCCCGCCTTTTCTCGTCTGCTTTGCTGAACGGCCTGCCAATTGGTTACAATAGAAGAGATCAAGCCGACGGAGAAGGGAGAATGGGATATGAGCGAGCAGCGGAATGAGATTGCGTTTCACACCTCCTCAGTCAACGGAATCCATGTACATATCCTGCCGACTGCCAAATTCAAGACCACGACCATCGTGACTATGATCGAACAGGAACTGTCCGAAGCGCACGTGACCAAGACGGCGCTCCTGGCCATGGTAATGAAGCGGGCAACCGCCCGATTCCCCGAGACCAAGCAGCTTCGCGAACATCTGGACTATCTCTACGGAGCGATTTTCGACGTGGACGTGGTGAAAAAGGGAGAGCGGCAGATCCTCCAGATCTACATGGAAGTGCCGAACGAGAAGTACCTTTCGCAAGAGACGTCCCTCTTGGACCAGGCGATTCGCTTCGTCGGCGACGTGCTGACCCGCCCCTATCTGGAAGGGGAAGCGTTTGCCGAAAAGTACGTCGCCCAGGAAAAAGAGACGCTGCGCAAGCGGATCGAGAGCCTGATTGACGACAAGATGAAGTACGCCAACCAGCGGGTGACGGCGGAGATGTGCAAAGGGGAGCCGTTCGCCCTGCTCGCCCAGGGGCGGACCGAGGATCTGCCGTCCATTACGGGGGCGGAGCTGTACCGCTATTTCCGCGAGATCACGTCGCGCAATCCGATCGACATCTTCGTGGTCGGGGACGTGCAGCGGGCGGAAGTGGAGGAGGCGATCAGCACCCATGTGACCCCGGATCGGGCGGAGGTGATAACGTTCCCGCCGACCAACGCCACCAAACAAGTGACCCAGGCGCGGGAAGTCATCGAGCGGCTCGATGTCAGCCAGGCGAAACTGAACATCGGCTGCCGGACGCAGATTTCCTACAAGGACGACGATTACCCGGCGCTCCTGGTCTACAACGGCGTGCTGGGCGGTTTTCCCCATTCCAAACTGTTTGTCAACGTCCGTGAAAAGGCGAGTCTGGCTTACTACGCCGTCTCCCGGCTGGAGAGCCACAAAGGCATCCTGATGATGATGTCCGGCATCGACGTAAACAACTACCGGCGGGCTGTCGACATCATCAAGGAACAGTTGGAGCTGATGCGGCAGGGAAGCATCACCGCCGGAGAACTGGAGCAGACAAAAGCCACGCTGACCAACCAGTTCCGCGAACTGCTGGACAGCGCCCGGATGATGATCGACTTTGCCTACAACGGCGTGCTCAGCGGGCGGAAACGGCAGTTGAACGAACTGCTGAACGAGATCAACGGTGTGACGGTGGACGACATCAAGCGCGTGGCGGAACGCGTCGCGATCGATACCATCTATCTCTTGCGGGACAAAAAGGGGGATGTGTAACATGCAGACCACCGTGTTTGAACAGGTGAACGAAACCGTTTATCACGAGAAACTGCCGAACGGCCTGCAGGTGTACCTGGTGCCCAAGCAGGGATTCAGCAAGACGTACGCCGTTTTTACCACGCGATACGGCTCCGTCGACAGCCATTTTCGCACCCGCAGCGGGGAAGAGGTGCACGTGCCGGACGGGATCGCTCATTTTCTGGAACATAAAATGTTTGAGAAAAAGGACCGGGATGTCATGCACGAGTTCAGCAAGAACGGCGCCTCCTGCAACGCCTTCACCAGCTTCAACCGCACGGCGTACCTGTTTTCCTGCACCGACAAGCTGGAGGCCAACCTGAATCTGCTGCTGGATTACGTGCAGGAACCGTACTTTTCCGACGCCAGCGTGGAAAAGGAAAAAGGCATCATCGGCCAGGAAATCACCATGTACGACGACAACCCGGACTGGAAAGTGTACATGAATCTCCTGAAAGCCATGTATCAGCGGTATCCGATCAACATCGAGATCGCCGGCACGATTGACTCTATCTCCAAGATCACCAAGGAGATGCTGTACCAGTGCTACGAAACGTTTTACCATCCGGCCAACATGCTGCTGTTGGTGGTGGGGTCGTTTGAGCCGGAAGCAGTCATGGGCTTGATCCGGAACAATCAGGCCGCCAAGGAGTTCCCGCCCGCGCCGAAGATCGAACGCATCTTTCCGGAAGAGCCGGCGGAAGTGGCCAAGCAGCGCATCGAACATCATCTGCCCGTGGGGATGCCCAAATGCATGATCGGCTTCAAGGAAAAACAAAGCGGTTTGTCCGGAGAGGCCTTGTTAAAACGGGAGCTTGCCACTAAACTGTTGTTGGACATCGCGTTTGGCACCAGCTCCGCCCTCTACCAGAAATGGTACGACAGCGGGCTGATCACGGAGAATTTCGACGTCGACTACAGCGGCGAACAGGACTACGGCTACTCCATTATCGGCGCCGACACTCCCGATCCCGACCGCTTGGCCGAAGAAGTCAAGCAGGGAATCGCGGCGTTGAAGCAGTCGGGCATCGCGCAGGACGATTTTGAACGCGCCAAGCGGAAAAAAATCGGCCAGTTTTTGCGCTCGCTCAATTCCGTGGAGTTTATCGCCAACCAGTTTACCAGCTACAAATTCAACGGCAGCGACCTCTTCTCCGTGGTGCCGGCGCTGGAGTCGATCACCCGCGAAGACGTGGAGGAACGCTTGAGGGAGCACTTTCTGCCGGAACAAATGTCCATCTCGATCGTTCGTTCCGCTTCGCCGCAGGAGTAGTGAACGCACATGAACCCACAGACGCCTTGGGCGTTGGTGACAGGGGCGTCCGGCGAGATCGGCCGCGCCATCAGCCTGGCGTTGGCCGCGTCGGGCGTCCCGCTTTACCTGCATTACCATCAATCCTACGACAAGCTGGAGCCGGTGCTGAACGAATGCCGGGCGCGGGGCGTCCCCGCGTATGCCCTGCAGGCCGACCTGCGCGACGTGGGGCAGATCACCGCCATGTTTCAGGCCATGCCCGTTGCCCCGCTGCTGCTCGTCAACAACGCGTCGGCGGATCACGTCGGTCTTTTTACCGATGTGTCGCCCGAAATGTTTGACGAGCTGGTGGCGCTCAACGTCCGCTCCGCCTATTTCGTGACGCAGGCGGCGTTGGGCGCGATGCTTCGGGAGCGGTACGGCCGGATCGTCAACATCTCCTCCGTCTGGGGCCTGACGGGCGGCTCCTGCGAAGTGCTCTACTCGCTCACCAAGGGGGCCGTCAACGCCTTTACCAAAGCGCTGGCCAAAGAGCTTGCCCCCAACGGCATCACCGTAAACGCGGTGGCGCCGGGAGCGATTCAGGGCGGCATGATGGAGCGGTTTTCTCCCGAGGAACTGGAAATGATCGCCGCCGAGATCCCAGCGGGCCGTCTGGGCACGCCGGCGGAGGTGGCTGCGGTCGTCCGCTTTTTGCTGATGGCAGAGGCGAGCTACCTGACCGGTCAGATCATCAGTCCCAACGGTGGCTGGTACGCCTGAGACGGCATGCATAATTCCCTCCTGATGATGGCATTCTACCAATATACGGGCACAAACCTGTCCGTAACGCACAGAAGGAGGGAATAGTACATGTCGGTTCTCGACAATTTCCGCGACTGGAAGCAATTTCTCGGCGAGCGCGTAGAGCAGGCCAAACAGGCTGGCATGGAAAGCGACACCATTCAAAATGTGGCGTATCAGATCGGCCATTACCTGGCCGGTCAGGTGGACCCGAAAAACGATCAGGAGCGCCTGCTGAAGCAGTTGTGGGACGCCGGCGACGAAGAGCAGCAGCGCGCGCTGGCATCCATGATGGTCAAGCTGGTGGAGAACGACGCCGGCCCCAACCAAGGCAGCTAACTGCACTGAAATCCCCTTTCCACGGGGATTTTTCTTTTCCGTCCGAATCTCTGATTGTCGATCGTTCGGAACGTGATATACTACATACGAAGAGAAAATTGGCTGTCGGAGAGGATAGGGGCATGGAAGCGAAAAAAGAGTGGTACATGGAATACGAAATCTCCAAAAACCGGCCCGGTCTGCTGGGGGATGTCGCCTCCATCTTGGGGATGCTCAACATCAATATCGTGACGATCAACGGTGTCGACAACATGCGACGCGGCATGCTGCTGCTGACGGATGACGACGAAAAAATAGAGGTACTGCGCAACGTTGTGCTAAAAATGGACAATATAACCATAACGAGGCTGCGGCCGCCGACGATGCTGGACAGACTGGCGGTTCGCCACGGGCGCTACATCGAGCGCGACAGCGAGGACAAAAAAACGTTCCGGTTCGTGCGCGACGAGCTGGGGCTCTTGGTCGACTTCATGGCGGAGATTTTGAAGCGGGAGGGCCACCAGTTGATCGGCATCCGCGGCATGCCGCGCGTCGGCAAAACCGAGTCGATGATCGCGGCCAGCGTGTCGGCCAACAAGCGCTGGACGTTCATCTCCTCCACGCTGCTGCGGCAGACCGTGCGCAGCTCCCTTGCCGTTGATGAGATGACGACTGATCATGTATATTTAATAGATGGAATTGTGTCGACGCTGCGCTCCACGGAGAAACATCACGCGCTGCTGAGGGAAATCATGAACTTCCCGGCCGCCAAGATCATCGAACATCCCGATATTTTCGTCCGCGAGTCGGAGTACGAACTGTCAGATTTTCACTACATCATCGAACTGCGTCAGCATCCGGACGAAGAGATTACATACGAGTTGATCAACAACCGCGGCTTCGACCATTTCGACATGAATTAAGGAGGGTAAGCTGTGTCTGAGCTAGGTCAAGTACTACAAAGGGCCCGCGAAGAAAAAGGGATCACGCTCGACGACATCCAACGGATCACCAAGATCCAGCGGCGATATTTGGAAGCCATTGAAAGGGGCCATTTTCACGTACTCCCTGGCCACTTTTACGCACGGGCTTTCGTCAAGAGCTACGCGGAAGCCGTCGGTCTTGATCCGAACCACATCATGAGTCACTTCCAGGCGGATCTGCCTGCCCAACCTCCGCAGGAACAAGTGGAACGGCTGCGCCGCCGCCGGGTGGCGTCCGCCAACAACCCGCTGCAGGCCGGCAGATGGCTGACCAAGACCTTGCTGGTGCTGTTTATCGCGCTGATCATCGGGGTGATCTACATCGCTGTCGTCAACAGCGGGATGAACACCCAGCCGGCGGTGCCGGGGGGGAATCTGTCGTCAGGCGCGGAAATCGTCAATCCGGGCCAGAGCGGCACGCCGACGCCAACCCCTTCGCCGCAGACCCAGACGCCCAGACCTCCCGCCACCGTTACGGAACCGGCTCCCGATTCGACCGCGGCCGTCCCGGAGGTTCCGAGCGGCGAGCAGCAGGCGACGGTCACGTTCGAGTCGCAGCAGGGGTCCCTGTACAAGTACACGCTGAGCGGCGGCGGCGACAAGATCACGGTCAAACTCAAAGTCGTCAACGACAAATGCTGGTACGGGGTGTCCGAGGCGAAGGGCAAGAAATACGTCAAAGAGGGCACGTTGAAGAAAGACGAGGAAGTCGTCGTCGAACTGGGCAAGACGGCGTACATCCGTCTGGGCAAGCCGACGGTCGTGGAGATGACGGTCAACGGCGCGCGTGTAGACACGTCCAACATGAAATACATGCCGTCCAACGTCGTCGTTACGATGGCACCATCCGTTACCCAATAGGCAAGCGTCATGCTTGCCTTTCGTACTTTCTTCACTTTTGACACTCCGTTGCGGCTTATATTATACTGAATAGGTGTAATCTGGGCAGGTGTGACCAATTGGAGGAAAACAGATGACAGAGAAGGTAGGCTCACGTGAAAAAGTAGCGATCGTTACGCTGGGCTGTGAAAAGAATCTGGTCGATTCGGACATGATGGCCCATCTGATAGATGAAAAAGGCTACGAACTGGTCGATAACCCCGAAGAAGCAACGGTCGTCATCGTCAATACCTGCGGATTCATCGACGCCGCCAAGGAAGAATCGGTCAACAAGATTCTCGACATGGCGGAGCTGAAGGAATCCGGCAAGCTGAAATCGCTTGTCGTGGCAGGCTGTCTCACGCAACGGTACAAAGAGGATATTCTAAAAGAGATCCCGGAAGTGGACGGCATTGTCGGAACAGGCGATTTTATGTCGATTACGGACATTATTGCTGAATCGCTCGCGGGCAAGCGGCCCGCCTATGTCGGCAATCCCGTCTTCACTTACGAGGAAGTGGTCAAACGGAAAGTGAAGGCAGGGACCTATTCCGCCTACATCAAGATTGCGGAGGGCTGCGACAACGCCTGTACGTTCTGCAGCATTCCGCTGATGCGCGGAGGATTTCGCAGCCGGACCATCGAATCGATCGTGGAGGAGGCAAAACACCTCGCTGCGCAGGGGATCGTGGAGATCAGCCTGATCGCGCAGGATTCCACCAACTACGGCACCGACATTTACGACGGCAAGCACATGCTGCCCGAGCTGCTGAACCGGTTGGCCGAGGTGGACGGGATTCAGTGGATCAGACTGCACTATGCGTACCCCGGATTCTTTACAGACGAGCTGATCGAGGTGTTTGCGACCAATTCCAAAGTGTGCAAATACGTTGATATGCCGCTGCAGCACTCCGAGGATCATATCCTGAAAAAGATGCGCCGCCCCGGCCGCCAGCGTGATGCCCGCGAACTGGTGGCGAAGATTCGCGCCCGCGTTCCGGACGTCGCCCTGCGAACGTCCCTGATCGTCGGCTTCCCCGGCGAGACGGAAGAGGACTTCCAGCGCCTGTGCGAATTTGTGAAGGATGTGAAGTTTGACCGGCTGGGCGTCTTCACCTATTCGAACGAAGACGATACGCCGGCGACCCGTCTGCCGAACCACGTCGACGAGGAGACCAAGGAAAAACGGGCCAACATCCTGATGGAGATTCAGCGGGAAATCGCCGCCGAGCGAAACGGCCGCTTTGTCGGACAGGTGCTGGACGTGCTCATCGAGCGGTACGAAGGGCGCAATGACATCTACGTCGGCCGCACCCAGTACGACGCTCCGGAGATTGACGGCGAGGTGTTCGTCACGGGATACAAGGGCGAACTGGGCAAAATCGTGAAGGTGAAGATTACGCACTCCTACGAATACGACTTGGCCGGGGAGGTAGTCTAGGTGAATCTCGCCAACCGCATCACCCTCGCCAGGATCTTCCTGGTGCCGGTAGTCATGTTTTTTCTGCTGGTGCGTTACAACATCGGGACGTTTACCATCGGCAGCGTGTCGATGACGTACAACGAACTGATTGCGGCATTGGTGTTCATCCTGGCGGCCAGTACCGACGGTCTGGACGGCTATATCGCCCGCAAACGCAAAATCGTGACCAACTTGGGGAAGTTCCTCGATCCGTTGGCGGATAAGCTGCTGATTTCCGCGGCGCTGATTTCGCTGGTGGAAATGCACCGGCTGGAAGCGTGGATCGCCATCGTCATCATCAGCCGCGAGTTTGCCGTGACCGGTCTGAGACTGGTGGCAGCGGCGGAAGGGCAGGTAATTGCCGCCAGCGCATTGGGCAAACTAAAAACATGGGTGCAGATCGTGGCCATTACTGCGGTGATGGTAAACAATTTTCCGTTTGAGATTTTCGGCATTCCCTTTGATGAAGCGGCGATATGGGCAATGGTGGTGATTACCCTGTACTCCGGGTATGACTACTTCGCCAAGAATCGCAACGTCATCCAATACTCGTAAGAAACGGGTATTGGTCTTCTTTTCTTACCGTATCAGACAGGAAAACCGTTCGGGGACGGCCTGACGATGCGGCAGGAAAAGCTTCGCCGGATGGGCTTCGACGGCAGCGTTACTTTATTTCCAAAGAGAGTGGATGAGGGGCATGAGAGCGGAGATTATCGCGGTGGGAACGGAACTTTTGCTTGGGCAGATCGCCAATACGAACGCCCAGTATCTCTCCCAGAAGCTGGCGGAAATCGGCGTTGGCGTCTATTTCCACACGGTGGTGGGGGATAATGCCGAACGGCTGGTAAGCGTGATCCGCCAGGCGGCGGCTCGGTCCGATCTGATCGTGTTCACCGGCGGACTGGGACCGACCCAGGACGACTTGACGAAAGAAACCGTGGCGGAGCACCTGGGCGTCGGGTTGACCACCGATCAGGCGGCGATGGAGCGGATCGAGGCGTTTTTTCGCCAGCGGGGCATCACGATGACGGAGAACAACCGCAAGCAGGCGCTGGTGCTGGCGGGCAGCCGCGTCTTCCCGAACGATCACGGCATGGCGCCCGGCATGGCGGCGCAGCGCGACGGACGCACCTACGTGCTGCTGCCGGGGCCGCCTAGTGAACTGTACCCGATGGTAGAGAAATACGTGATGCCGTATCTGATCGGGCTGAAGCCGGAGCAGCAGGTGTTTCACTCGCGCGTGCTGCGCTTCTACGGCATTGGCGAATCGGCGCTGGAGGAACGGCTGCTCGACTTGATCGAACGGCAGGACAACCCGACGATCGCCCCGTACGCCAAGGAGTTTGAAGTGACGCTGCGGATCACGGCCAGGGCGGCGAACGTGGACGATGCGGAGCGGCTGATTCAGCCCGTGGAGAGGGAGATTCGCGAGCGGTTGGGCGAGTACATCTACGCGACGGGAGAGACGTCGCTGCACGAGGTGCTGGTGGACGAACTGAAGCGCAGGAGCGCGACGATCGCCTGCGCGGAGAGCTGCACCGGGGGAACGGCCGCCTCCCTCATCACATCCGTACCCGGCAGTTCCGCCGTCATGCGCGGCGGAGTGGTGTGCTATACCAACAAGGCGAAGCGGCAGCTGCTCAACGTGCCGGAGGAAGTCCTGGCAGGGGAAGGGGCCATCAGCGAGACGACGGCCCGGCTGCTTGCCGAAAACGTCAGGACGACGCTCGGCGCGGACGTCGGCATCTCCGTGACGGGGGTGGCCGGCCCGGATTCCTCGGAAGGCAAACCGGTGGGATTGGTCTACGTCGGCGTCGCCGTGGAAGGGCTGCCCACGCTGGTCAAGGAGCTTCGCCTCGCCGGACGACGACAGGCCATCGTCGGCCGGGCGGCCAAATTTGCGCTGTTTTACGCGCTGCAACGACTAAAAGAAAGGTGACAACACATGACGATTTTTTCTGATTTTCCTTTACATAAATCCATTCTGCAAGCCATTTACGACATGGGCTTCGAAGAGCCGAGCCCGATCCAGGCTGCCTGCATCCCGAAAGTGCTGGAGGGCGGGGACCTGATCGGTCAGGCGCAAACGGGTACGGGGAAAACCGCCGCTTTCGGCATTCC
This sequence comes from Brevibacillus sp. LEMMJ03, assembly GCF_007197875.1. Taxonomy (NCBI): domain Bacteria; kingdom Bacillati; phylum Bacillota; class Bacilli; order Caryophanales; family Paenibacillaceae; genus Brevibacillus; species Brevibacillus sp. LEMMJ03. Next base: position 317,783 of record NZ_VKJN01000004.1, read on the forward strand.
GCTGATTGAAAAAGTGACGCCGGGCAACCGCGTGCAGGCGATCGTCCTGACGCCCACCCGCGAGCTGGCCATCCAGGTGGCGGGCGAGCTCTTGCGCATCTCCAAGTATAAAAAAGTCCGCACCCTGCCGATCTACGGCGGACAGTCCATCGGGCACCAGATCCGTGCGCTCCGCCAGGGCGTCCAGGTCGTGGTCGGGACGCCCGGCCGCGTGCTTGACCACCTGCGCCGCAAAACGCTGAAGCTGGAGCACGTGCACACGCTGGTGCTGGACGAAGCGGACGAAATGCTGGACATGGGGTTCATCGACGACATTGAAACCATTATCAACCACCTCCCGGAAGACCGTCAGACCCTGCTGTTCTCCGCGACCATGCCGCCGGAAATCAAGCGCCTGGCGACCCGCTACATGAAACAGCCGCAGACGATCGCCGTCAGCCGCGAAGAAGTGACCGCTCCGCTGATCGAGCAGGTCTACTACAAGGTGTTTGAACGCAACAAGGTGGAAAGCCTCTGCCGCATCCTGGACAGCGAAGACGTCGAGCTGGGGATCATCTTCTGCCGCACCAAACGGGGCGTGGACGAACTGACCGAAGTGCTGCAAGCGCGCGGTTACCTGGCCGACGGCTTGCACGGCGACCTGTCCCAGGCGCAGCGCGACAAGGTGATGAACGCCTTCCGCGAGGGCTCCATCGAGCTGCTGATCGCGACCGACGTGGCGGCGCGCGGCATTGACGTCGGCAACGTCTCCCACGTCATCAACTACGACATCCCGCAGGATTCCGAAAGCTACGTGCACCGGATCGGCCGTACGGGCCGCGCCGGCCGCAAGGGCATTGCCATGACGCTGGTGACGCCGCGCGAGATGCGCCAGATGATGTTCATCCAGAAACAGACCAAAGCCCAACTGATCTGCCGCAACGTGCCGTCCCTGGAGGAAGTGGCGGAACGCAAGCAGGAGCAGCTGCGGGAACAACTAGTCAACCTGTTGGAGAGCGATGGCGTGGCCGACATGTACGTGAAGGTGGCCAACTCGCTCATCGGACAGTACCCGGCGGAGAAGATCGCCGCTGCGGCGCTGCACCTCGCGTTCCACACCGAGATCGGCGAGTCGGAGGAGACCGAGGTCTACAACTTCGGGGAGACCGGCGCCGCCAAGGGGATGGTGCGCTTCTTCCTCAACGTGGGCCGCAACGTCAACGTACGCCCGCAGGATCTGGTGCGGGAGATTTCCGAGTCCGTCGGAATCCCCGGAAAGGCGGTCGGCCGCATCGACATCTTCGAGAACTTCACCTTCGTGGAGGTTCCGGAAGAAGTGGCGCCGTTCGTCTACGAATCGCTTCGCCAAACGCGCATCAACGGCAGACGGATCAACCTGGAGCCGGCAAAGCCGCGCGCCAAGCGTTCCTGATACCGACAGCCGACAGAGGCCGTCACGTTCCGTTTTCGGGGCGGACGGCCTCTTTTCATCATGCGAATATTTGTTCGCAAAAAATACTTGGCAAACGCTTCTGTCTCGATGTATGATGAAGACAAGCAAATCAGTTACGAGTTGAAAGGGAGTGTACCATTTGTCAGATCGTCGCGCTGCTTTGGAAAGTGCATTGCGTCAAATAGAAAAACAGTTCGGGAAAGGATCCATCATGAAGCTGGGGGACATGGCCAACGTTCAGGTTTCCACCGTCTCCAGCGGAGCGCTCGCCCTCGACATCGCCCTGGGTGTGGGCGGATTCCCGCGCGGCCGGATCATCGAAATCTACGGACCGGAATCCTCCGGTAAAACGACGGTTGCCCTTCACGCCATCGCCGAAGTGCAGCGCCAGGGCGGACAAGCCGCGTTTATCGACGCAGAGCACGCGTTGGACCCGGTCTACGCGGCAAAACTGGGCGTAAACATCGATGAGCTGCTGCTCTCCCAGCCTGACACGGGCGAGCAGGCGCTGGAAATCGCCGAGGCGCTGGTGCGTTCCGGTGCCGTTGACATCATCGTCGTGGACTCCGTAGCCGCGCTCGTGCCGAAAGCAGAGATTGAAGGCGAAATGGGCGACTCCCACGTGGGGCTGCAGGCCCGCCTCATGTCGCAGGCGCTGCGCAAACTGTCCGGGGCCATCAACAAATCGAAGACCATCGCCATCTTCATCAACCAGCTCCGCGAGAAAGTGGGCGTCATGTTCGGCAATCCGGAGACGACGCCGGGCGGACGCGCGCTCAAGTTCTATGCGAGCATTCGACTGGACGTGCGCAAGGCGGAAGCGATCAAGGTGGGCAACGACGTGATCGGCAGCAAGACCAAGATCAAGGTCGTGAAAAACAAGGTGGCGCCGCCGTTCAAAACCGCCGAAGTGGACATCATGTACGGCGAAGGCATTTCCAAGGAGGGCAGCATCCTCGACATCGGCGCGGAGATCGATGTGATCCAGAAGAGCGGGGCATGGTACTCCTTCAACGATGAGCGTCTGGGCCAAGGACGGGAGAACGCCAAACTCTTCCTCAAGGAAAACCCGGAAGTGGCGGCGCAAATCGAAGCCAAAGTGCGCGAGTATTTCAGCCTCAATCCCAACTCCATCCCGAGTATGGAGCCGGTCAACGATCCGGAGCAGGATGAGGAACCGGTATTTGATTTCGAGTAATCGCTTGACAGCCTGTCGCCCTGACAGGCTGTTTGATGTTCGAACCCCCGCCCGGCGCAGACGTGCTGCGAGCCGGGCGGGGTTCGCCGTAAAGGGGGGAGAGGCGCGATGAAAAGCGGCCGGATTACCGCCGTTCACCGCGACGCGAAAAACCAGCATCGCTATCATATTCAAATCGGCGACGAGGTCGTCTTTTCCGTCCATGAAGACATCCTCGTCAAGTATCAGCTTTTGAAGGGAACGGAGCTGGACGAGGCGTTCTGCCGGGAGGTGCTGCTCGCCGAAGAAGAGCACAAGGCCTACCTGTTGGCACTCCGCTATCTGGGCATCCGCCCGCGGACGAAAAAGCAGGTCGCTTCCTATCTCCGGGAGAAAGGGTATGCGGCGGACGTGGCGGATGAAATCTGCCGCCGCATGGAAGAGCAGGGCTATCTGGACGATGAGCGGTTTGCCCGGCAGTGGGTGGACGAACGGCTGCGGCTCAAGCCGCGCAGTCCGTACATGATGCGGATGGAACTGCAGCAGCGGGGAATTGACAGCGACACGGCGGATGCGGCCGTGCGCGCCGTCTCACGCGAGGATGAGCTGGAAGCGGCCCGCAGGCTGGTGGAAAAGAAGCGGCGGCACCGGCAAGGGCCGCCGGAACCGGACGAGGAGCGAAAGCTGCTGGCGATGCTGGCGCGCAAGGGGTTCTCCGGCTCAATCGTGCAGCAGATTCGCCGCGAACTGCGTGAGGACGGCGGGTCATAGCATTTGCAGTTCTTGACAATTCTTGTTCACAAATAATAAAATAGATTTGTATTTACTTGGTGCATCATACCTTTTCGCTGATTTGATCGCTCGTTGCCAGTGTAACAACTGAACACCCGTACGAACCTGTGCGGATTCAGCGGACCGAGTAAAATCGGTCTTGTTTTTTAACTATACCGGAGCGAAACAACAGCGACACGCCATGAAAAACGAATGTTTGGAAAGCGGGGAGATGTCTTACCACAAGGAGGTGAAACAAAAGAGCCTATGGCCATTATGGATCCGATTGTACTGATCGTGCTATTCGCCGTGCTGATTGTCGGTTATGGTGCCGGCTACTTCACGCGCAAATCCATTGCGGAGGCGAAGATCTCCAGCGCCGAAGAAGCGGCGCGGCAGATCGTCGAAGAAGCCAAACGGGACGCCGAAGCCGTCAAAAAGGAAAAGGTGCTGGAAGCCAAGGACGAGGTATTCAAACTGCGCTCCGAGGCGGAAAACGAACTGCGCGAACGCCGCAACGAAATTCAGCGCCAGGAACGCCGCATCCTGCAGAAGGAAGAGGCGTTGGACCGCAAGATGGAACAACTGGAGCGCAAGGAGGACGAACTGGCCGAGCGCGACAGAACCATCGCGGAACTGCAAAGCAAGGTAGAGCACTTATATAAAGAACAAGTGGCCGAGCTGGAACGCATCTCCGGACTGACCCAGGAAGAAGCCAAGAACATCATCCTGACCGATGTGGAGAACACCGTTCGCCACGAAATGGCGGTCATGATCAAGGAGATCGAGACACAAGCCAAGGAAGAGGCGGACAAGCGGGCACGCGAGATCATCACCACCGCCATCCAGCGGTGCGCGGCCGACCATGTGGCGGAGACCACCGTTTCCGTGGTTACGCTGCCGAACGATGAGATGAAAGGCCGCATCATCGGACGCGAAGGACGCAACATCCGCGCGCTGGAAACGCTGACCGGCATCGACTTGATCATCGACGACACGCCGGAAGCGGTCATTCTGTCCGGCTTCGATCCGATTCGTCGGGAGATCGCCAAAACCGCTCTGGACAAGCTTGTTGCCGACGGACGCATCCACCCCGCCCGCATCGAGGAGATGGTGGAAAAAGCGCGTCGGGAAGTGGATGAGCGCATCCGCGAATACGGCGAGCAGGCGACGTTTGAAACCGGTGTTCACGGCCTGCATCCGGATTTGATCAAGATTCTCGGCCGTCTGCGCTACCGGACCAGCTACGGGCAAAACGTCCTGAAGCACTCGATGGAAGTGGCCCACCTGGCCGGACTGATGGCAGCCGAACTGAGAGAAGATGTCAAACTGGCCAAACGGGCCGGTCTGCTTCACGACATCGGCAAGGCCATCGACCACGAAGTGGAAGGTTCCCACGTGGAGATCGGCGTGGAACTGGCGAAGAAATACAACGAGCATCCCGTTGTCATCAACAGCATCGCGTCCCACCACGGGGATACCGAGCCGACATCCGTCATCGCGATGCTGGTGGGAGCGGCTGACGCGCTCTCTGCCGCCCGGCCGGGAGCCCGCCGCGAAACGCTGGAGACGTACATCAAGCGGCTGGAAAAGCTGGAGGAGATCTCCGAGTCGTTCGACGGCGTGGAAAAATCGTACGCGATTCAGGCCGGCCGCGAAATCCGCGTGATGGTGCAGCCTGAGAAGATCGACGATGCGGAAGCGGCGCGTCTGGCACGCGACATTACCAAACGAATCGAAAACGAACTTGACTATCCGGGTCACATCAAGGTGACCGTAATCCGTGAAACGCGGGCAGTCGAGTATGCAAAGTAAAGTGGCTTACGGCCACTTTACTTTTTTGCGCGAAAGAAAGGAGAACGGTGGGAAGCCTGCCGGTCCGTTCCGGACCGAACCGCTTTCCGACCAGGTTCAGCGTCGTGGGGAGTTCTCCATGTACGTTTTTCTTCGGTCATCCGGTCGTGTATACTAGAGGAGAGGTGAAAAGCCAATGAAACTGCTGTTTATCGGCGACATCATGGGTGCGCCCGGGCGGGACATCGTGAAGGCGTATCTGCCGCTGCTCAAGCGAAAATACCAGCCGACCTTTCTGGTCGCCAACGGGGAGAATGCCGCCCACGGCAGGGGCATTACCGAGAAGATTGCCAAGGAGTTGTTTGAAGGCGGCGTTCAGGCGATCACCCTCGGCAACCATGCCTGGGACAACAAGGAAATCTATGAGTTTATCGACAGCGAACCCCGTCTGATCCGCCCCGCCAACTTTCCCGCAGGTGCTCCGGGACAAGGGATTACATACATCAAACAGCCCGAAGGCGAACTGGCCGTGATCAACCTGCAGGGCCGTTCCTTTTTGCCGCCGCTGGAGTGTCCGTTCCAGACGGCCGACAAACTGGTGGAACAGGCACGCAAGCGGACCAAATACATATTTGTCGACTTCCACGCCGAAGCCACCTCCGAGAAACAGGCGCTCGCCTGGTATCTGGACGGCCGCGTCAGCGCGGTGGTGGGGACACACACGCATGTGCAGACCGCCGATGAGCGCGTCCTTCCCCAAGGCACCGGCTTCTTGTGCGACGTAGGCATGTGCGGTCCGATGAACGGCATCCTCGGGATGGAACGGGAAGCGGTCATCCGCAAGTTTCTCACCCAACTGCCCGTTCGCTTCGAAGTGGCGGGAGAACCGGCCCAGTTGAATGCCGTGCTGATCACGTTGGACAAGGCGACCGGCCACGCGAAAAAACTGGAGCGAATCAGAATTGACGACGACCACCCGTTTATGGAATAATAAGAACGAGATTTGAATTTTTCGAATCTTTGCTGCGCATAAGCAGGAATTTTTCGGGGTTATGCGAATATCATTCTAATAATGACAGGTATCCTATCAGACGGGAGGTTCAAAAGGATGGAAGTATTAAAAGTTTCAGCAAAGTCTAACCCCAACTCCGTTGCTGGTGCCCTTGCCGGTGTTCTGCGCGAACGCGGCGCCGCCGAAATCCAAGCCATCGGCGCTGGGGCGCTTAACCAAGCTGTGAAGGCAGTAGCTATCGCACGAGGATTCGTAGCGCCGAGTGGAGTTGACCTGATTTGCATTCCAGCCTTTACCGACATCGTGATTGATGGAGAAGAGCGCACAGCGATCAAGCTTATCGTAGAACCCAGATAAATCGATGTGGAATACGACTTGACCGGCCTGTTTGTTCGTTGAATGAACAGGTTTTTTTCGTTTGTGAAGGGACAAAAATCGAGAGCGCCTGCCGGTGCCCTCCGTCATGGGCCCTTCGATTCCAGAAAACAGAAACGGGGAGAAACGGATGTTCAAGATTTTTGATGCGCACTGCGACGTATTGTCCAAGCTGTGGCAGCAGCCGGAACTCGACTTTTACCGCGAAGACGAACGGCTGCAGGTAAGTTATCCCGAAATGGTGAAGGGAAACGTGGACATCCAGGTGATGGCCTGCTACGTTCCCAGCCATGTTCCCTACGGCCGCCGTTTTCAGGCCGTGCTGGAGATGCTGGACCTGTTTCACGAACGCGTGGCCAGCGGCAAGATTCGCGCGATTCTCAGCCGCGCCGATTTGGATGCGTGCGTATTAAAGGAAGAAAAAGGGGCTATTCTGTTTGTAGAAGGCGCGCATGCCCTGGAGGAAAGCCTCGTGCAGCTAAGGACCTGGCACCGTCTGGGGCTGCGGGGGATGACGCTGACGTGGAACCACAGCAACGCGGTTGCGTCCGGATGCCATGAGCCGCATCCGGGGGGCCTGACCTTGTTCGGACGCAAGGTCGTCGAAGAGATGAACCGGCTGGGCATGATCATCGACGTGTCGCACGTGGCCGAGCCCGGCTTCTGGGACACGCTGGAACTGTCCAAGGCGCCGGTGATCGCTTCCCATTCCAACGTCAGACGGCTGTGCGACCATCCGCGCAACCTGACCGACGACCAGATCAAGGCGCTGATTGCCAACGGCGGCGTGATGGGACTGACGTTCGTCGACTTTTTCGTCACGGCGGAAAAGCGGACGGTCTGGATTGACGACCTGCTGCGCCACCTGGATCACGTCTGCGCCTTGGGCGGTGTGGATCACGTCGGGTTTGGCTCCGACTTTGACGGCATTACCGAGACGTTTGGCGACCTGACCCGGGCAGGAGACTACCACAACCTGGTGGAGGCGCTCCTGAAGCGCTACAAAGAGGCGGATGTAAAGAAATTTGTGCGTGAAAACTGGTTGCGTGTTTTCCGAAACGTGCTACAATAATAAGCGAGAACATTAATGTACCAAGTTCATCGTTTTATTCAGATCAATACTAATTTGAGTAAAAGCACTTGCATTTTTGCATAGCTCGGACTACAATTGGTACAGTCTATGCACAATTTTGTCACATCTTATCGGAACCTGTCGGGTAAGGTGGGGCAGCTTTTTCTCACAGTCACTGAAGGGGTGGAATCTGAATGATTAGTCAACTTTCCTGGAAAGTTGGAGGACAGCAAGGGGAGGGTATCGAGAGTACCGGTGAAATCTTCTCGATGGCGATGAACCGGATGGGATACCATCTGTACAGCTATCGCCACTTCTCTTCCCGGATTAAGGGTGGACACACCAACAACAAGATTCGTGTGAGCACCAAACCGATGCGCGCCATTTCCGACGATTTGGACATCCTCGTCGCGTTCGACCAGGAGACGATCGACTTCAACGCGCACGAACTGCGCGAAGGCGGCATCATCATCGCGGACGCGAAATTCAACCCGAAACTGCCGGAAGGTTTGAAAGCGGTTCGCTTTTTGACGGTTCCGCTGACGGAAATTGCCGACGAGCTGGGAACGTCCCTGATGAAGAACATGGTGTCCATTGGTGCGTCTGCCGCAATCCTCGGCATTCCGGTGGAAAGCTTCCGCAACATTGTTGAAGACATGTTCCTCCGCAAAGGCGAAAAAGTGGTGGAAAAGAACATGGAAGCCATTCGCCGCGGATTTGACTACGTCAACGAACTGACGGGTGGACAACTCCCTGAATTCCAACTGGAGAAGGCTGACGGTCAAAAGCAGCTCTTCATGATCGGCAACGATGCGATCGCACTTGGCGCACTGGCAGCGGGTTGTCGTTTCATGCCGGCTTACCCGATCACCCCGGCTTCCGAGATTATGGAATATCTCATCAAAAAACTGCCGAAGTTTGGCGGTACCGTTATCCAGACCGAAGACGAAATTGCGGCCATCACCATGGCGATCGGCGCCAACTACGGCGGCGTGCGCGCCATGACCGCTTCCGCCGGCCCGGGTCTGTCCCTGATGATGGAAGCAATCGGTCTTGCCGGTATCACTGAAACACCGGTTGTCATCGTGGACACCCAACGCGGCGGTCCGTCGACCGGTATGCCGACCAAACAAGAGCAATCCGACGTCAACGCCATGATCTACGGTACGCATGGCGATATTCCGAAAGTGGTTATCGCGCCGAGCACGGTGGAAGAGTGCTTCTACGACACCGCCGAGGCGTTCAATATCGCGGAAGAATTCCAACTGCCGGTTATCGTGTTGACCGACCTGACACTGTCGCTGGGCAAACAGACGGTAACGCCGTTTGACTACAGCAAGGTGGAAATCCGCCGCGGCAAGCTGCTGGCTGGACAAGAACTGCCGCCGAAAGAGCAAAACGACTTGTTCAAGCGCTACGAAGTGACCGAAGACGGCGTTTCTCCGCGCGTGCTGCCGGGTCAAAAATACGGCCTGCACCACGTGACAGGGGTCGAGCACGATCAAACCGGTCGTCCGTCCGAAAACGCCGCAAACCGCGTGCAGCAAATGGATAAACGGATGCGCAAGCTGGACGGCGTGCTGAAATCCTTCAAAAACCCGATCACCTTCGACGCTCCTCATGAAGAAGCCGATGTGCTGATCGTGGGTATCAACTCCACCATCGGCACGATCCAGGAAGCGAAAGGTCGTCTGGAACAAGAAGGCGTAAAAGTGAACCATGCACAAATCCGCCTGATCCATCCGTTCCCGGCCGAACTGCTGAAGCCGTACGTGGAAAAAGCAAAAAAAGTAATCGTGGTGGAACACAACGCGCAGGCGCAGGTGGCCAACCTGATCAAACTGCACGTTGGACACGCAGAAAAAATCAAATCCGTGCTGAAATACGACGGAAACCCGTTCTTGCCGAAGGAAATCTATACCGAAGTTAAGGGGCTGATTAAACATGGCGACTATGAAAGAGTTTCGCAATAACGTAAAGCCGAACTGGTGCCCGGGCTGTGGTGACTTCTCCGTACAGGCGGCCATTCAACGCGCCGCTGCCAACGTAGGCCTGGAACCGGAACAACTGGCGGTCGTTTCGGGTATTGGATGCTCCGGTCGTATTTCCGGCTACATTAACTGCTACGGATTCCACGGCGTACACGGCCGCGCCCTGCCGATCGCGCAAGGGCTGAAAATGGCAAACCGCGAACTGACGGTTATTGCCGCCGGCGGTGACGGCGACGGTTTCGCCATCGGGATGGGCCACACGGTTCACGCCATTCGCCGCAACATGGACATCACCTACATCGTGATGGACAACCAAATCTACGGTCTGACCAAAGGGCAAACCTCTCCGCGTTCCGCGACCGGTTTTGTGACCAAGTCCACACCGGCCGGTTCCATCGAGTCGGCGATCTCGCCGGTTGAGCTGGCGCTGTCCGTTGGCGCGACGTTTGTTGCCCAATCCTTCTCCAGCGACCTGAAAGGCTTGACCGAACTGATCGAGATGGGGATCAAGCACAAAGGCTTCTCCCTGATCAACGTGTTCAGCCCGTGTGTCACCTACAACAAGGTGAACACTTACGACTGGTTCAAGGAAAACATCGTACCGGTGGAAACCATCGAAGGGTACGATCCGCATGACCGCATCAAGGCCATGTCCTACTCCATGCAGTACAAAGGCCTGATCACCGGTCTGATCTACCAAAACACCGAACAAAAATCTTACGAGCAGCTGGTTCCGGGCTTCAAGGAAGAAGCGCTGGCCAACCAAGACCTCCGCATCTCCGACGAAGACTTCGCCAAACTGGTTGCGGAATTTGCGTAAGCAGCACAAACGAAAGCGAAAAACCTCTCCCGCGCGGAGAGGTTTTTTTGTCGGGGATGTTGTCCATGCGCGGCCCGGCAGCGTTCAGATGGAGCGGTTCCACACCTGGCGGATAAACAGCATGAACAAAAACAGCACGACAAGCTGGCCAAACAGCGGATAGAGGAAGCGCAAAAGCGGCCCGAATCCGATGAAACTGACGGCGTAGCAGACGAGCAGGATGCCGAACACCACCACCGGTCTTCGCAGGCGGGTCGCCTTTTTCAACTGTTCCGACAAGCCGAAGACATTGGCGGCCAGCGTCGAAAAAATCTCGGCGTACACCAGCAGGGAAAAGAGAAACGGAATCCCTTTGCCCACGCTCTGCAGGAGGGCGATCATCGGCATGTCCGCTTCGCCGATTCCCGGCATTCCCACCGACAGGGAGGCGTACGCCAACAGCAAGAGGACGCCGATGCCTGTTCCTCCCAAAATGCCTCCCCAAATCAGCGGTCGTTCGCTCTCGCTCTGCCTGCCGATCGGCACCAACACCGCTTGTGTCAGCGACACGTTTAAGGCAACATAGTAGAGAGGAGAGCTGAGCCAGACCCACGGACGGATGCTCTCCACCTGCGGGCCGCTGTCGTTCCACGGCTGCGTGTACAGAAACACGAGAAAGGTGAAGCCGATCAGCAGGGGAACGAAGAGACTGTTGACCGAGTGAATGGCAAACAATCCTTTTCGCGCCACGAGAAAGATCATCAGCATGCTGAGCCAGATGCCCACCTGCGGCGACAGGCGGAACGATTCCCAGAAGATCGCTCCCGTGGCGGCCAGCATGACGGACGTGGTGCCGAACAGGACGGTAAGCAGGAGTGTGTTGAACAAGGTGCCGATGGGCCGGCCGAACAAGTAGGTGCTCACGTCCTGATACGAGTCGGCCTGAATCCGGTAGGCCACCACCATGATGCGCACCCCCGCCCACACGAACAGCAGCGAGGCGAGCAAAATGCCGATGAAGCCCTGCGTGCCGTACCGGACAAAAAATTCCACGATCTCTTTTCCCGAGGCAAAACCGGCGCCCACCACCGTACCGATATACGTAAAGGCGATTTGCAGTGCGGCTTTCCATGATTGCTGCATGTCAAACCTCCTGTCCCACTTAGTTCATTCTATGAAAGGAAGCGATGTGAATATGCTGGTTACCGTGTTGGGCTTTCAGTCGCCGTATCCGGGTCCCGGCGGCGCCACTCCCGGGTATCTGGTGCAAACTGATCACGCCACCCTGTTGCTCGACTGCGGCAGCGGCGTGCTGGCCAAGTTGGGAGAGATGCTCCCGATTTACAAGCTGGATGCGCTCCTGGTGTCCCATTTTCATCACGATCATGTGGCCGATGTCGGGGTTCTGCAGTACGGATTGATGGTCCATCAACTGTCTGGCGAGCGCTCTCCCGATCAGCCGCTGCCGATCTACGCGCCGGGACAGCCGGCGGAAAAAGCGGCAGGGCTCACCTACCGGGAAGCGACCCGCCTGGTTCCCGTAGACGAGAGTTCGCATGTGACGGTGGGGGACGTGCGGATCAGCTTTCTTCGCACGGACCACGGAAATGGGGACCCCTGCTATGCCATGCGGCTGGAAGCAGGAGGAAAAACGCTGGTAAACGGGGCCGACAGCGGACCGGAGACGCCGTGGGATCCGTTTGCCCGGCAGGCCGATCTGTTTATTTGCGAGGGAACTTTCCTGGAGCGTAACAAGCCGGCGCAGCCCAACGGTCACCTCTCCGTGCGGCAGGCGGCGCAGGTGGCGGAAACGCTGGCCTGCCGGTCGCTGTTGATTACCCATCTGTTTCCTGCATACACGGAGGAGGAAGTGCGGGCGGAAGCGGATGCGTACCGGACGGGGACGTGTTACATCGCCCGGTTCGGCCTGCAAATCCGGCTCTAATGCAAGACGAGAGGAGTGATTGGCGTTGTTCCCCAATGTATTGGAAGTAGCACGAAAATTGATTCGCGAACGCGTCGGCGAGGGAGAGACGGTCATCGACGCGACGATGGGAAACGGCAACGACACCCTGTTCCTCGCCCAACTGGTCGGGGAAACGGGGAGAGTCATCGCCTACGACATTCAGCCGCTCGCCATGGAAAAGACCCGGCAGCGCCTGGAGCGGGAAGGAGTGCTGCAGCGGGTTCAGCTTCAACTGGCCAGCCACGAAGAGATGGCCAACCTGGATGTTTCCGCGGGGGCGATCATGTTCAACCTCGGGTACCTGCCCGGCGGTGACAAGGAAATCACGACGCAGGCGGTCAGCACGGTCCGGGCGATTGAAGCGGGGCTAAAGATCCTGCGGCCGGGCGGGATCATGACCGTGATGATTTACTGGGGCCACCCTGCCGGCCAGGTGGAAAAAGAGGCGGTGGAGGCGTACTGCCAGACGCTCAGTCAGTTGGATTATCTGGTGTTGAAGTACCAGTACATCAACCAGCAGAACCAGGCGCCGTTCCTGCTGGCGATTGAGCGGCGGCCGGTTACCTAGAAGCGCGTCATTGCGTTTCCCGGGCAAGCGCAGAATGCGACAGCGGTGACGACGCGCGAAAAATCGTGTCGCCCGGCTGTCGGACGGGTGCGCCCCACCGGCTCCATTCCCCTGTGTTGTGCCGCGGATGAGCAAAAATAGGCACGCGCTTGCCGCGTGTGATTCATATCAATAGGATGAGGAATGGCAGCAAGGGGGATAACCGTGGACCGAGTTGGCATCATGTTGGATTGGGCTGTCATGCAGAGCGGCATCAGAGGCGACAAGTCTTACGAACGTCTTCCCTATTACGTGGAGATTGGAAAGGAACTGGGAATGGAGCCGGTCTTTTTTCATCCGCGCCATGTGCGGTCCGGCGGACAGATGGTGCTGGGCCACTTTTGGAACGGAAGCCGATTGGTTCCCCGGCTGGTGAAGGTGCCGAGGGTGATCCACAACCGCGTGCTGACCGGAGACGGCCGGGCCCGGGCCACGATCCGCCGGCTGAGCAGGACGCGCACCGTGTTTAACGGTCTGGTGGTGAGGGACAAATGGAAGGTGCACCAGATGCTGTGGAAAAATCCGGCCATCCGCGCCTATTTGCCGCATACGGTTCCGTTCACGCCAGAAAAGCTCCAGACCTTTTTGGACCGGTACCGGACGGTGTACGTCAAACCGGCGATCGGTTCGGTGGGGATTGGCGTTGTCCGCATTGAACGGCACGGAGACGCCTACAGGTTCATCGCTTCCAGACGGAAGAGAACCTTTTCCCGCAAGAGGCTGATGGCGGAAGCGGCCAGGTGGGTGGGAAACAGGCGGTTTTTGGTTCAGCAGGGGGTGCCGCTTGCCCGCTACCAAGGCAAGACGTTTGACATCCGCGTGTCGGTGCAGAAGAACGGAGAACGGGAGTGGACGGTAAGCGGACTGGTGGCCAAAGTGGCCAACCGGGCAAACAAATTGAGCAATCTGGCTCGCGGCGGACGTGCCGTCCCCTTGTCGCAGGCCCTGGAGCCGCTGTTCACCGCCGAGCAGCAGAAAGAGGTGGTCGAGCGGATTAAACAGGCGGCTGTCGAGATTGCCAGACAGTATCAACACCACTTTCCGTCGCTGGCCGATCTGGGAATGGACATGGGCATCGACAGGCAGGGCCACCCGTACCTGATTGAGGTAAACGTGCGGGATCAGCGGTATTCGTTTTACAAAGCGGGAGAGCTGGCCATGTTCAAGCAGACCTACCGCCATCCGATGGAATACGCCCGCTCCCTGCTTGCCGAGAAGGGGAGGGGCAGGCGGATACGTCCGCAAAGCAAGCAGACCTGGGCCGGAGTGGGCTAGGTCTGCTTTTTTCATGCGCAGAGGCGGAAATCATCCGCTTTTCTTTTTATGTACGGTCGGTGGATTGGTTTTCCGCCGCGGGGTAGGGGAGGTTGCGGAAGTGGCGGTAGAGGACCGCGAGGATCGACCTGCGGGTCAGGATGCCCTGGAAGATGCCGTTTTCGTCCTCGATGCAGATAAACGGATGATTGATGGACATCTCCAACGCCTTGAGAAACGCATCCGACTCTTTCATGCGGGGGACTTTGGTGTTCATGACTTCATCGACGGTATGGTCGGACAGCTTTTCGTATTCAAACCGTTCGAGTCCCAATATCTTGTTGACGATCATTGTGGTGCTGATCTGGCCGTGCAGCCGGTAGGAGTGGTCCAGTACGGGTATGGCGGAATATCCGGTTTTGGTAAGCACTAGCAGCGCGTGTTCCAGCGAGTTGCCCAACTGCACGTGGGCCACCTTGGTCGAAGCGATGACCAGTTCGTTGATTTTGGTGTGCAGCAATTGCCCATCCTGCTTCAAACAATCCACCACCTTTTTTCGTCTCTGACGGCACGGCAGTACCGCCCGTGGTTCACTTCTATGATACCGTATGGGTGGAGCGTACGGTAGCCCCGCACGAAAAAAAGCCCGGCGGAATGCCGGGCAATCGATCGAGGTGAGGAACAAGTCGTCCCTGTTCGTAGTATGAACGATGGACGCGTGCCTTACACGGGGCGTTTGCTGGATGGACGTGTAACCTTTTGCCTGGTTCCATCGTATTACCAGTGGACCCCTTTTGTATGCAAGGAGTTGGATACCCATGCGTAAACCCATCTGGGGAGCGGTCGCCTTGATGATGCTGGTTTCGGCCGGACTTGGGCTGTTGGCCGGCCGGCTGCTGATCAAGCCGGCCGGCCACTCGGAGCAGGCATCGGGCGCGTCGGCTGTGCCCGCGTGGATGGTGGAGGACATGCGCGAACGGCTGGACGCCTCGCTCCGCTCCCGCGTGATGCCGGAACGAGTGCATGTCATGACGCTGCCGCCGGATACACAGGACCAGCCGGCTTCTCTCCCCGCCGATCTGGCCGGTTCTGTCACGCTGGACGGTGAGAAAGGCTTGTTCGTCGTGTACGCCAGCGGGGAGGGAGGCTATCGGGCCGCCTACAGCAAGGCGGAGCCCCTCTTCAGTCTCCAGTACGCCGGCGGCGGATACCTGGTGGTGACGACGGTGAAACCGGCGAGCGGCGGTCAGGAGCGCGTGCTGTACGTCCTGCGGAAAACGGCGTCCGGCTATCGGGAAGTGTGGAGCGGCATGGCCCACCGGCATAAACAGGGAGAGACGACGGAACTGCTGGACGGAACCGTTCAGATTGACCCCATGCGCCACACGATGATCTATTTTCGTCTGGAGCGCACGCTTGACCAAACCGGCCTCTCCCGGATGGAAAAAAGCTCCTACGAACTCTTGCGCTACAATGAGCGGACACACCGTTTCGAAAAGTGACGCCAATCGAAAGCGCCTCTCCTCGTGAGGCGCTTTTTTCGCTGTGTAAGGCATGAAGGGTGATCAGCCGGGCAAACGCCAGTCGGGCCGAATCAGTTCATCCGCCGTGAACGCGAACAACCCCAACCGCTCGGCGAGATGGTGTCGGGATTCGTCCATCAGTGATTCCGGCACGGCAAACGGGGCGGGGCTGATCGGCCACTCCCTGCGGACGGCGGCCAGCAGGCGTTCCTTGACGTCCGGGACGGTAACGGCGCGGCCGGTCAAACCGGCGATGCTGCCTACGGTACTCCCGTCGATGAAGGGAATCGGACGGTGTTTGTCCATGTCGCTGAGGCCGGCTTCCGCGTAAAAGCGTTCCATCCACGCGCCGCGCGGCTGTTCCTCGACGTTGATGCACAACTGCAGGATGGACCCGAAGCGGGTGCGCCGTTGCGCCATGCCGCCGATTTTTTTGCCGCGAATCGAGAAGTCGTATTCGCCCGCACAGTAGGAACCCATCACCTCGCCAAACTGCATGTCGCCGTACTCGCGCAATCCCACGTGCAGCATCTGGGCGACAAATCGGAAAAAAGCGTCGATCGCAATCGACGTGTCGGGCAGCAGACAGGCGAGGTTGAGCACGCCCGCGTCCAGCGGCACACAGGCTCCTCCGGACGAGCGCAGGACGCAGCCGAAGCCCTCCTGACCAAACCGGCGCAGCGCCTGTTCCAGCCGCGGCAGCTTGGCGTCGCGGCGACCCAGGTAAAGCGCTTTGTCGTACACCCAGAGGTGGATGACGGGTTGGGCGTCTTCCCGGTTCATGCCGGCGGCCAGCGCTTCGTCGCGGATCAGCGGCTCCAGCGGACTGTCCCGATAGACCCCGGAATCCATCCAACGGAACGGCTGAGTAACGGAAAATGTCATAGAAAACTCCTTCCCCGGTCAAGAATCGCTACCATTATACAACTGAACCTTGTTCATTTCTAGTGATCCGCCCCGCGGCATGTTTGCCGGGAAAGAAAAAAGACCGCTTCCCGTCAGGGGGCCGTCATCCGGCCGTCCTGCCGACGGAAGCGGTGTCTGTTTCGTTAGGGCTGTGCTTTAAAGGAGAAGTTATCCAGATAGGTGATGCTGCGCGGCGCGTCTTTGGTCGCGTTTCTTTGCAGATACAGCCCCAGTTTGGTGCCCTCCGGCTTCACTTTTTGCTGACCGAAGAGGAACTGGTCGTTCATGTAGATGGAAACGCTGTCGCCATTGACGACCACTTTCAGCCGGTTGCTCGCCTTCAACTTGTAGGAACCGGACGCGATTACGTCGAGATCGTCGTCCTTGGCGTCTTCCACGCGGGCGAGCGTGACGCGGTCCTTTTTGACGAAGACGACATGGGCTTTGCCGTCCTTGCCGTTGAAGTACACGCCGCCCAGCCCTTCCGAGCCGCTCACGTTGACGTCTACGGTCAATTCGTAGCGGTTCGTGTTTTTGTCTTCATCCCAGAGCAGCGGCAGGAAATAGTGATCCAGGTTGCTGTCGGTGGAAATGGCGGTCACCTGCTTGTTGACGACTCCCCAGGTACCGACCGCTTTGCCGGTGTCCCAGTTTTTCAGTTCGGCATCGGAGAAGCTGTCGCTTACACTGCGCGGCAGCTCCGGTTTATCCGGGGTGGGGAAGACCACTTTGGTCTCGTCGTCGTCCCGGTCCAGCAGCGCGCGGTACAGGAGCGAGGCGGCTTCGGCGCGGGTGATCGGATCTTGCGGACGGAACTCGTTGTTGTAGCCTTTCATCAGATCGGTCTGGATCGCGATGGCGATGTACGGGCGGAGATTGGGGGAAATTCGCTCATCGTCGCGGAAACGCTTCAACACATCCAGGTCCGCCTTGTTCGTGCGGTCGTAACCGAGCAGGCGAACCAGCGCCACGGCGATGTCTTCCCGGACGGCGTACTGGTCAGGCTTGTAGTAGTAGCGGGTGCCGGACTTGTAGCCCGTCAGGTACGGTTTGGCATGTTCCACGTAAGGGAACGCCCAGTGCGACTTGGGCACATCCACAAACGTCTGGCTTGCCTTGTTCGTACGAATGTCCACGCCGGCCGCGGCAATCATGATCTTGGCAAATTCAGCGCGCGTTACCTGATTGTTGGGACGGAATTTGCCGTCCTCGTATCCCTTGATGATTCCTTTGGCCGCCATCTCGGTGATTTCCTTGTAGGCCCAATGGCTGCGGGGCACATCGGAGAACGAGGGTGCCGCCTGAACAAACGGCACGAGAGTCAGAATCATCAGAACCGCCAGAAAAAAAGATAGGACTCGTTTCATGGGAACCTCCTGTTCGCGGTAGGATCGTTTTGCTGCTATTCTGACGGCGGACGGGGCGTCAATGTTGCAAGCGGACGGGCCTGATTCGGAAAAATGTGAAAAAAGTCTTAGGGAAATGGTTTTCCAGAAAGATTCACTGGAAGTTCCTTTTTTATTCGTTACAATAAAATGTTCTATGCTATAATGTGTTGATGGTAAACCAGAATATAACGCTTACTGAGGTGATAGACAGATGACAACGAGAACCGAGGCGACTACGGACTTAAAATCCGCCAAGTCCCCGAAGACGACAGCAGACTACGCCAAGTACTTCCAGCCCCCTTCCTTGAAGGACGCGAAAAAGCGCGGCAAGGAAGAGGTACAGGTGCACTACGACTTCGCCATCCCGGATGACATGAAGGGAATCGGGAAAGGCAAACGCTACTACGTCCGCACCTACGGCTGTCAAATGAATGAACACGACTCCGAGACAATCGCCGGGATTCTCCAGCAGATGGGCTACAGCCCGGCGGAAGAAGCGGAAGAAGCGGACGTGGTGCTGTTCAACACCTGTGCGATCCGTGAAAACGCCGAAGACAAGGTGTTTGGCGAACTGGGCAACATGAAGCGGGTGAAAAACAACAACCCCAACCTGATCCTCGGCGTCTGCGGCTGCATGTCGCAGGAGGAAAGCGTGGTCAACAAGATCCTGAAAAGCTTCCCTCACGTGGACCTCATCTTTGGTACGCACAACATTCACCGCCTGCCGGTTCTGCTGCGCGATGCCATGTTCAGCAAGGAAATGGTGATCGAGGTGTGGTCCAAAGAGGGCGACATCATCGAAAACATGCCGAAGATCCGCGAAGGCAGCATCAAGGGTTGGGTCAACATCATGTACGGCTGCGACAAGTTCTGTACGTACTGCATCGTGCCGTACACGCGCGGCAAGGAGCGCAGCCGCCGTCCGGAAGACGTGATCGCCGAGGTGCGCGAACTGGCCCGCCAAGGCTTCAAGGAAGTCACCCTGCTCGGTCAGAACGTCAACGCGTATGGCAAGGATTTCCAAGACATCCGCTTTGGCTTCGGCGACCTGTTGGACGAGATTCGCAAGATCGACATTCCGCGCATCCGCTTTACCACCAGCCACCCGCGCGACTTTGACGACCGTCTGATCGAAGTCCTGGCCAAAGGGGGCAATCTGGTGGAACACATCCACCTGCCCGTGCAGTCCGGTTCCAGCGAAGTGCTGAAGCGGATGGCCCGCAAATACACGCGTGAACACTACCTGGAGCTGGTGCGTAAAATTAAAGCGGCGATTCCGAACGTAGTGCTTTCCACGGACATCATCGTCGGCTTCCCCGGCGAGACGGACGAACAGTTTGAAGAAACGCTCTCCCTCGTGGAAGAGGTCCGCTACGACTCCGCCTATACCTTCATTTATTCGCCGCGCGAGGGCACGCCGGCTGCCGTCATGGAAGACAACGTGCCGATGGAGGTAAAGAAGGAGCGCCTCTACCGCCTGAACGAGCTGATGGCGAAGATCAGCCTGGAGCAGAATCAGAAGCTGCAGGACCAGGTCGTCGAGGTGCTGGTGGAAGGCGAATCGAAAAACAACCCCGAAGTGCTGGCCGGCCGCACCCGGTCGAACAAGCTGGTGCACTTCGTCGGCGACAAATCGCTGATCGGTCAGTTCGCTCACGTACGGATCACGGACGTGAAGACGTGGACCCTGCACGGAGAGATCGTGACAAAAGTCGAGGTGTAATCGAGCGATGGAACAAACAAGCCTGTACACGCAAAACGAGATTCTGGAAAAGGCTCGCGAACTGGCAGTGATGATTGCCCGCACCAAGGAAGTGGATTTTTACAAGCGGGCGGAGCAGCAGATCAAGAACAATGAACGCGTTCAGGAGCTGATCGCGGAATTAAAGAAGAAACAGAAGCAGATGGTCATGTTTGAATCGATGAACAAGCCGGAGCTGGCGAAAAAAGTGGAAGCGGAGTACAACCAGCTTCACGAGGAACTGGACGCCATCCCGATCGTGACCGAATTCAAGCAGTCTCAGGTGGATGTGAACGATCTTTTGCAGATGGTCACCAACGTGATCACCAACACGGTGTCCGAACGCATCATCCTGGACACCGGCGGCAATCCGCTGACCGGCGAAACAGGCGGCGGACCGGCAAAATCCCGTCACGACGGCTGCTGTTCGTAATCGTCTAAAAAAACGGCGCGCGATCAGTTCCCGACAAGCCTCCCCAAAATGGCAGTGGGTGTTTGCACCCTAGTCGAATGCCCTGCATACAAATGTACAGAAACGTTGTATGGAGGAGGTAACGAAATGTCGGGTATAGACAAAGACCTGCAGTGCCGGGAACTCATCGCAAAAGCCGTCTGCGGTAAAGGTCATAAATTCTCCCAAACGACCCACACCATCATACCGTCGCACACTCCTTCGACGGTCCTCGGATGCTGGATGATAAACACGAACTTCCAGGCGGAGATGGCTGGGGACGCGGTTGAAGTGACTGGTACGTACGACGTCAACCTGTGGTACTCGTTTGCCAATAACACGCAAACCGAAGTCACGCGGGAAACCGTCAAGTTCTCCGTACTCGTTCCGCTTACGTTCTTCGACAAACATTGCCGCGGCGACCTGGAAATCGTCGCCCGGGCCGTGGAACAGCCGAAGTGCGTCAAAGCCGAACTGAGCGGCGGTGGTACTGTCACGGTGAAAGTGGAAAGCGAATTTGCCGTCGAGATCATTGGCGAAACAAAAGTGTGCGTGGTCGTCTGCAACAGCTGCGATGACAAGGACTTCCACCTGCTCGGTGACTACGAAGACAGCAGCGACGAGTATGACGACTTTGATTCGGCCACATTACTCGACGAATTGGATTAAGAGGAGAGGCACATCTCCTCTTTTTTCTTTTCCTCGGGAAGAGAGGCGGGCAGCCATCCCGCCTCACTTTTTTTCCCCGGGACACATAGGCTATAGCAGCAGAGCGGGGGTGACGGCGATGTTTATCCACGTACGCGAAAGCGGCAGGCCATCCGGGACAGGCGGGCGATATGCCGCCGAAGTGATGCCGGCCAATGCCAAGGCGGCCATTGACCGTCTGTCGCAGCGCGGCCAGTCCAAAAATCTGCTCAAAATGAGCGGCATTGCGACGGCAGAAGCCCGTCCAGAGCCGGGAACGCGGACCTATCGCGTCCAACTGTATCAGTTCCATCTCTTGTATCTGGAAAAAAGTCCGGAACAGGCGCATTGGCTGTCCCAGCCGTCGGGCGAGCAGCACTTCGAGCCGGTGGCGCCGCTGCCGGATGATCCGGAAGCGCAGGTGGCCGTCAGGCTGGCGGTGCGTGCCCTTTACGCCGCGGGGCTGGAGTGCGGCCAGGTGCTGCTGACCGCCGCCTCGCCCCATCGGGTCAAAGTGGTGCGGGTATCGCCGTATTGGCCCGCCCGCATGGCCGATCGATTTATGCGGGAGGCGCGGGACTGGTGGCTGGCCCAGAGGGACGGGCGCAGCGCTGACAGGCTGATGCTGGGAGCGGACCCGGAGTTTGCCCTGCGGGGAGCGGACGGCACGATGGTTCTGGCCTCCGACTACATGGGCAAAGGCGGGGTGGTCGGGTGCGATTCCACCCGGTATCGGGAAGAGCTGGCGCTGCACCAGCATCCGTTGGCCGAAGTGCGTCCGGACCCGTCCGAAGACCCGGATGAACTGTTCGCCCACATCCGGCAGGCGCTGCTGCTCGCCCGCCGAAAGATCGCGGACAAGACGGTCGAGTGGCTGGCGGGCGGCATGCCGTTCGACGGCTATCCCGTCGGCGGGCACATCCACATCAGCGGCGTGGTCTCCGACTTTTCCCTGCTGCGCAAGCTGGACGCCTATCTCGCCCTGCCGCTGGTGCTGGTGGAAGACCCCGGCTGCCGGAAGCGGCGCCCCCGTTACGGATTCCTCGGCGACATCCGGGAAAAGGAGCACGGCGGGTTTGAGTACCGCACCCTGCCCAGTTGGCTGGTTCATCCGGATGTGACGCGGGGCATTCTTCACCTCGCCCGACTGGTGGCCGCCTGTCACGGGCAGTTGACGGCCCGGCCCCATCTGGATCTGTCGCTAATCAGGGCGTATTACCGCGGCGACAAACAGACGCTGGTTCCGTATGTGAAAGCCCTGTGGGAAGAGCTCTCCCGCCTCTCCGCCTACCGCGACTCCCGGGACCCGCTCGACCGCTACTTTTCCTATCTGCTCGCAGGTGAAACGTGGCCGGCCGGGCAGGATCTGCGCAAAGCCTGGGGAATCGGCTGAGCGGGCGAACCGCACCGCACAGTCCTGAAAACGAATCGCATCCGATCTGCGGGGAAGAGGTTCAACTTCCCCGGCCGGACATGCTATAATGTACAGGCGAGATTGCAGGCTAGGAGATCGAAAACATGGCTCAATACACTCCGATGATTCAACAGTATCTGGCGATCAAGCGAGAGTACCCGGATACTTTCTTATTTTTTCGTTTAGGCGATTTTTACGAACTGTTTTTCGACGATGCCATCACCGCCTCGCGTGAGCTGGAGATCACGCTGACCGGGCGGGACGGCGGCGGGGACGAGCGTATCCCGATGTGCGGCGTACCGCATCACTCGGCCGACGCCTATATCGCCGAGCTTTTGAAAAAAGGCTACAAGGTGGCCGTCTGCGAACAGGTGGAAGATCCGAAAGAGGCGAAAGGCGTCGTCCGCCGCGAAGTGACCCGCGTCATTACCCCGGGAACCATGATGGAGGGGAAATGGCTGACGGACAAGGAGAACAACTACATGGCGGCGATCGCCGAGGCGGACGGCCGGATGGGCGTCGCCGCCTGCGACATGAGCACGGGCGAGATGTACGTCACCTCGCTGTTCGGCAAGGCGGGAGCCGCGCTGGACGAGGCGATGCAGTACCGGCCGAAGGAACTGGTGGTGTGCGGCCTGCCGCAGGACCTGAAGCCTGACATTCCCGTCACGTACATAGAAGCCGGGGCGGTGGACGCGTTTGCCGTCGACCGGCAGTATCAGGATCAGGCGCGCGAGCTGGATCTGGCGATGCGCCTCGCCGTTAACGCGCTCCTGCACTACATCGGTTCCACGCAGAAGCGCAGCCTGACCCACATGCGGCTGATCAAGCGCTATGACGCCAAACAGTACCTGCAGATGGACAGCTTTTCCCGGCGCAACCTGGAGCTGACCGAAACCATTCGGGACAAGACCAAAAAAGGCTCTCTGCTGTGGCTTTTGGACCGTACGGAGACGGCCATGGGCGGACGCCTCCTGCGCCGCTGGATCGAGCGGCCGCTTTTGAACAAGAGCGAACTGGAAGCGCGGCTGGACGCCGTGGACCATTTGAAAGGGGATATGCTCTTGCGCTCCGACGTCCGCGCCTGCCTGGATCGTGTCTACGATTTGGAGCGTTTGGCGGGACGCGTCTCGTACGGCAACGCCAACGCCCGCGACCTGGTGCAGCTTCGCCTGTCGCTGGAGGCGGTGCCCGAACTGCGGCAGCTTCTGCTGAACGCCGGTTCCCCGGTGCTGGCCGAGCTGGCCGAAGGGATGGACGAGTGTGCCGACATCGCCGCCTTTCTGCGGTCGGCGCTGGTTGACGACCCGCCGGTTTCCGTGCGCGAAGGAGGTTTGATCCGGCCCGGATACGACGAGTACCTGGACAAGCTGCACACGGCAAGCCGCGAAGGCAAGAACTGGATTGCCCAACTGGAACAGGCGGAGCGGGAAGCGACCGGCATCCGCTCGCTGAAGGTAGGCTTCAACAAGGTGTTCGGCTACTACATCGAGGTGTCCCGCGCCAACCTGGCAAACGTGCCGGCCGGCCGCTACGAGCGCAAGCAGACGCTGGCCAACGCCGAGCGGTTCATCACCCCGGAGCTGAAGGAAAAAGAGGCGCTCATCCTGGAAGCGGAAGAAAAGATGGTGGAGCTGGAGTACCAGTTGTTTACCGCGATCCGCAGCGAAGTGGCCAACCACATTCCCCGCCTGCAGGGGCTGGCCGAACGCATTGCCGCCGTGGACGTGCTGCAGGCGTTTGCCACCGTCAGCGATGAGCGCGGCTACGTGCGGCCCGAACTTGTCACGACCGGCGAGTGCATCATCCGCGAAGGGCGCCACCCGGTCGTGGAAGCGGTGCTGGATCGGGAAAAGTACGTCGCCAACGACGTGGAGATGAACCAGTCGGACCGGCAGATCCTGCTCATCACCGGCCCGAACATGGCCGGGAAGAGCACCTACATGCGCCAGATCGCGCTGATCGTCATCATGGCGCAGATCGGCTGCTTTGTTCCGGCGAAAGCGGCGAAATTGTCGCTGGTGGACCAGATTTTTACCCGGATCGGGGCGGCCGACGACCTGGTCGGCGGACACAGCACCTTCATGGTGGAAATGCTGGAGACCAAGCACGCCCTGCAGAAAGCAACGGCGCAAAGCCTGATCCTGCTGGACGAGATCGGCCGCGGCACGTCCACCTACGACGGGATGGCGCTGGCGCAGGCGGTGATCGAGTACATCCGGGAAAAGATCGGGGCCAAGACGCTCTTTTCCACGCACTATCACGAGCTGACCGGCCTGGAAGAGTCGCTGCCCGGCGTGGTCAATGTGCACGCCCGCTGCGAAGAGCGTGACGGCAAGCTCTTGTTCCTGCACAAAATCGAGCCGGGACGGGCGGACAAAAGCTACGGCATCCACGTGGCCGAACTGGCAGAGATGCCCGGCCGGGTGATTGAACGGGCGCGGGAGATTCTCGCCGGACTGGAGGCGGGAGCCGCCGCCGCATCGGCGCAGGACGTGCAGATGACCTTGGACGCGCTGTGGGCGGCTCCTGCGGCCGCGGGGCAGGAGGAGCCTGCGTCCCGCCTGTCGCCGGAGGAAGAAGCGGTGACGACGGAGCTGCGCGAGCTGGATTTGAACCAGATGACGCCGATGGAAGCCATGCTGAAGCTGTATGAGTGGAAACAGCGCCTGAAAAAAACGTAACGGGCCGATCCAAGGAGGAGACCGATGGGACACATTCAAGTGCTGGACGAGCATCTCGCCAACATGATCGCCGCCGGCGAAGTGGTGGAGAGGCCGGCTTCGGTCGTGAAAGAACTGGTGGAAAACGCGGTGGACGCCGGGGCAAGCGCGGTCGAGGTGCACGTGGAAGAAGGCGGGCTGCAGCTCATCCGCGTGGTGGACAACGGCCACGGCATGGATCGGGAAGACTGCCAACTGGCCTTTGAACGGCACGCGACCAGCAAGATTCGCACGACGCGCGACCTGTTCCGGATTCGCACCCTGGGGTTTCGCGGCGAGGCCCTGCCCAGCATCGCGGCTGTCTCCCGGATGGAGCTGACGAGCAGCCCCTCCAGCAGCCAGGTGGGGACGCGCCTGACGATTGAGGGCGGAACCATTACGGAGGTAGCCGACGCCGCCGCGGTCAAAGGGACGGACATTCGCGTGCGCGACCTGTTTTACAACACGCCGGCCCGGCTGAAGTACATGAAGTCGATCGCCACCGAAATCGGCCATATTTCCGACTACGTCAACCGGCTGGCGCTGACGTATCCGTCCATCGCCTTTACCCTGACGCACAACGGCAAAGTGCTCCTGCAGACCTCCGGCGACGGCAAGCTGCTGCACGTGATGGCGGCGATTTACGGCGTGCAGGTGGCCAAGCTGCTGCTGCCGATCAGCGGGGAGACACTGGACTTCCGCTGGTCGGGCTTCGTCTCCAAAACGGAAGTGACGCGGGCCAACCGCTCCTACCTGTCCACGCTGGTCAACGGCCGGTACGTCCGCCATTTTGGCCTGAACAACGCCATCCTGCGTGGCTATCACACGCTGCTGCCGGTCGGCCGCTATCCGATCGTCACGCTGCAGATCGAGATGGACCCGTCGCTCGTCGACGTCAACGTCCATCCCGCCAAGCTGGAGGTTCGTTTCAGCAAGGAAGACGAGCTGGTAGGCGCCATCGAACGCTCCGTCCGGGAGACGCTGCGCCAGGGGCTGGAGATTGTCCGGCCGATGGCGGCAGAGCGCAGGGCGAAAGTGGTGGAGCAGGTGGTGCAGCCGCAGTTTGACCTCCAGCTCCCCAAACCGGGAGCGGTGAGCAGCCCGGGCATCCCCCGCGCCGTTGATCTTCAGGCCAGTCCGCGTTTGCGGGAGTGGCTGGCAAGACAGGAGGCCCCGTCACAAGAGCCATCCCCGCATCCAGGCGGGACCGCGCCCGCTGACGTCTCCGTCGTAAAGGAAACCGCCGGGGAGTACGCGGGCCTTTCGCAGGAGCGGTCCGCGGCCGTTTCGCTGCAGGAAAATCAGGCAGCGGGAGGAATGACCGCAACTTCGGAGGCCCTTGGCACGTCTCATAGAGAGGGAAACGCGCCGTCCGGGGCAGCCGGCGGGCTGGAAACTCCGGCGGCCGATCGGCAAGCGGCGCCCCTTGCGCCGGCAGAACCTGCGCCGGTGACGGAAGCAGGCCTGGGGACAGAGCCGCCTGCTGCCGAGCCTCTCTACGCTCCCGAGACGGAACGGGCCACAGCAGAGCCCGGAGGCGATACATCGGCCGTGCCACTGCTCTTTCCGGTCGGGCAGGTACACGGCACCTACATCGTGGCGCAGAACGACGACGGCATGTATCTGATTGACCAGCACGCCGCGCAGGAGCGGATTTTCTACGAGTACTTCATGGAAAAACTGAAGCAGGAGAGCGTCGCCAGCCAGATGCTGCTCTTCCCCCACACCGTGGAGTGCACGGCCCAGGAAGCGGTGAAGCTGGAGAAAAAGCTGCCCCTGCTGCGATCGTTTGGCCTTGACATCGAGTCGTTTGGCGGCCGCACGTTCATCGTGCGGGCCCATCCTCACTGGTTTCCGGAGGGAAGCGAGCTGGAAGTGATCGAAGAGCTGATCCAGTTTGTGCTGGAGACGGGCGAGGCGGCTCAGGTGGACATACGGGCGATGCGCGAGAAGGCCGCGATCATGATGTCCTGCAAGGCGGCGATCAAGGCCAACCGCTATCTGACCCATGCGGAGATGGAAAGCCTGCTGAACCAGCTCCGCGAAACGACCAGTCCGTTTACGTGTCCGCACGGGCGGCCGATCGTCATCCACTTCTCCAGCTACGATTTGGAGAAAATGTTCAAACGGGTGATGTAGATGCTGATTACCACCGGACTGGAACCCAGCGAGGAGACGCGCCGCCACGCAACCGAACTGGCTGCGCAGTTTGGACTGCCGGTCGTCGAGCGGGGCGGCAGTTCGATTGAGGAGCTGCGCCGGCGCTACGGAGAGGCGGAAGTGCTGATCGTCACCGCCAAAGGGGCCCGCCTGGAAGCGGAAGGAAAGCGCCCGTTCTTTTTTCATCCGAACACGGCCGCCTTTCGTATAAAGCGCCTGGAGCGCGGTGATACTGATACTATGCTTGCCGCTTGCCAAATTCACCCAGGAGACCGCGTGCTGGACGCCACGCTCGGCCTTGGCGCCGACGCGATCGTCTTTGCCCACGCTGTCGGCCGAACCGGCCGGGTCGTCGGGATCGAGTCGGAAAAGCGCATCGCGATTCTGGTCGCAGACGGGTTGCGTCACTATCCGGCCGACTCGGAGGCGCTGCGCGAGGCCATGGGCCGGATCGAAGTGCGGCACGGGCACCATCTCGACATCCTGAAAGGCCTGCCGGACCGCTCGTTTGACGTGGTCTACTTCGACCCGATGTTTGTGCGGACGGTGCACGACTCCACCGGGATTGCCGGCATCCGCGAGCACGCCAACATGGCTCCGCTGGACGCGGAGGCGGTGGAGGAGGCGCTCAGGGTTGCCAAACGGCGCGTCGTCCTGAAGGAAGGCAAGGCGGGACGGCTGTACGAGCGGTTCGGGTTTACCCCGTTTCGCACGCGCGGACACCAGGTCGTGTACAGCTATAAAGAGACAGATGGAGGGGAGTGACTTTGCCACCAAAAGAAAAACTGGTCGTGATCGTCGGCCCGACCGCCGTGGGCAAAACGGAGTTGAGCCTCGAGCTGGCCGAACAGTTTGACGGCGAGATCATTTCCGGCGATTCCATGCAGGTCTACCGCGGCATGGATATCGGGACGGCCAAGGCGACGCCGGAAGAGCGGGCGCGCGTGCCGCACCACCTGATCGACATCATCGATCCGGATGAAGAATACTCAGTGGCGCTGTTTCAGGAAGCGGCGACCCGGCTGATTACCGAGATCAACGCGCGCGGGAAGCTGCCGTTTATCGTCGGCGGCACCGGTCTCTACATCGAGTCGGTCACCCATCGCTTTCAATTCGCCCAGGCGGAGCAGGACCCGGAGCTGCGCAGCCGGCTGCAGCGCCTGGCCGAGACGGAGGGAGTGGAGGCGCTTCACCGGCGGCTCGCCGCGATCGATCCGCTGACAGCGGAACGGCTTCACCCCAACGATGTGAAACGGGTGATCCGCGCCTTGGAAATCTATGAATTGACCGGCACCAAAATGTCCGATTTTCAACATCGGGCCGAGCATTCCCCGTACGATTTGCTGATGATCGGATTGACGATGGATCGGCAAGTGCTGTACGAGCGCATCAACCAACGCGTGGACAAGATGCTGGAAGCCGGTCTGGTGGAAGAGGTGCGCCGTCTGTTGGATCAAGGCTACGGTTCGGCGCTTACGTCGATGCAGGGGCTGGGCTACAAGGAACTGATTCCGTATTTGTACGGAGAGATTACGCTGGAGAAGGCGGTCAACGACATCAAGCAGCGGACCCGCCATTTTGCCAAGCGCCAGTTGTCCTGGTTTCGGCGCATGTCGGAGGTGCAGTGGTTCGATCTGACCGATCCCGCCGAGCGTCCGAAGATCGTGCAAACAATCAAGCAGATATTGGCAGGAAAGTTTCATCGATTGCCGAATATATAACATACAAGTCCTTTTAGGGGGTAATGAACATGAAACAGTCGATCAACATTCAAGATACGTTCCTGAACCACTTGCGGAAGGAGAACATCGCTGTCACCATCTACCTGGTAAACGGTTTTCAACTGCGCGGCTACATCAAAGCGTTTGACAACTTTACCATCGTGATCGACAGCGAAGGAAAACAGCAGCTTGTTTACAAGCATGCCATTTCCACGTTTACGCCGCAGCGTCCCGTGTCGCTCATGTCCCAAGAAAACAATCAGCAAGCATAGCGTCACACCAACGAAGCCGGGATCTTAGCCATCCGGGCTTTTTCACTGTCGGGGACAGGTTTCCTGGGTTCCGGCACGCGGAAAAAAAGCAAAAGCAGGAGACTGGTCAAATCAGTCTAGATGTTTACATAACATATATTATGGAGAGTGAGATCCTTGCCGTTCACGTTCGCCCACCCGGCGATCGTGCTGCCCTTCTGGCGCGTTCGCTGGCTGTCCTTTACCGCGCTGGTCTTCGGCAGCATGGCTCCCGATTTTGAATACTTTTTCCGGCTGAGGCCGTACAGCACAGTCAGCCATTCCCTGCTTGGCATGATTGTGTTTGATCTGCCCGTCGCTTTGCTGCTGGCCGTTCTCTTTCACCGAATCGTCAAGCACCCCCTGGTCGCCTGCCTGCCCGCCCCGTTTGACCGGGGATTGGGGTACGCTGCGGCCAAGCCCTGGGGCATCGGCTCGCTGCGTGATGGGCTGGTCTTTTCCTATTCGGCGGTGATCGGCAGCCTCACCCATATCGTCTGGGACGCGTTTACCCATCAGGGGGCGTTCATGGTCAGCCGCCTTCCGCTTCTTCAACAGCGGGCGCCGGTGCCGTGGACGGGCATGGACGTTCCCGTCTACAAGATGCTGCAGCACGGCAGTACGCTCACCGGCTTGTCGCTGATTGCGCTGACACTCTGGCTGGCGGCGCGTCGGGGAGCGGCTGCAGGTGGCGGCGGGAGAAGTCTTCCGGCCCGGACAAAATGGCTGTATTGGCTGGGCGTGGGAGGCTGCGGCCTGCTCGCGGCCGCCGCGTGGGGATGGAGCGCTGGCGGCGCATGGCCGATGGCGCGTCTGCTGGGCGGCATCGTGCCGTTTCTGTCCGGCTGCATGGCCGGTCTGCTCGTCATGTCGTTGCTGTTCGACCGGTTTGGTCCGGCAGGTGCCCACAACAGGCACACGGCCCTGTAGAAAAAAATGGGCAGGTTTGCCAGCCCCATGAGTATACTAAGGTATGACCATGAGGCAGGTGATCGCTGGTGAAACCGTCGGGCAATCAACCGCCGGCTGATTCGATGGCAGACAAGGCTCCGCACCGCATCCAGGTGGTGTTTCGCCGGCCGGAAAAGGTCAAACGTCCGGAAACGCTGGCCGACACGGTACGTACCACCGCCCCCGGCAATGTGGCCGCTGCCTTCGACGAGCTGGAGCGGCTGATCGGTTTGCGTGAAGCCAAAAAGCTGATGTACGAGATCCACGCGCTGCTCAGGTTGAACAAGGAGCGGGAAAA
Organism: Brevibacillus sp. LEMMJ03; assembly: GCF_007197875.1. NCBI lineage: Bacteria > Bacillati > Bacillota > Bacilli > Caryophanales > Paenibacillaceae > Brevibacillus > Brevibacillus sp. LEMMJ03. The sequence goes on from NZ_VKJN01000004.1 coordinate 348,265, forward strand.
GCACAACCTGAAGCTGGAGAAGCAGGTCTACCACATGGTGTTCAAAGGAAATCCGGGCACCGGAAAGACGACGGTCGCCCGATTGTTTGGCAAACTCTTTCGCGAAATGGGCATTTTGAGCAAGGGACACCTGATCGAGGTGGAGCGGGCCGATCTGGTCGGCGAATTTATCGGCCATACCGCGCAAAAGACGCGCGACCTCATCAAAAAGGCGCTCGGCGGCATTCTGTTCATCGACGAAGCGTACTCCCTGGCGCGCGGCGGGGAAAAGGATTTTGGCAAGGAAGCGATCGATTGTCTGACAAAAGCGCTGGAGGACCACGGCAACGATTTTGTCTGCATTCTGGCCGGCTATACCGATGAAATGGACGCGTTTCTGGAGCTGAATCCCGGTTTGCCTTCCCGCTTTCCCATTCAACTGCGGTTTGCCGACTACACGGTAGACGAACTGATCAGCATTGCCGAGTCGATGGTGGAGGGAAAGGAATACCGGCTGTCCCCCTCCGCCAAGGAAAAGTTGCGACAGCATCTGATGCGCAAGCGCCACGACGTGTTTGAAATCAATTTCAGCAATGCCCGCTACGTTCGAAATGCCATTGAACAGGCCATCCGCAAACAGGCAGTGCGGCTCTTGGCCGTGCCGGAACCGACGCGCGATGACGTGATGACGCTGCAGCCGGAGGATTTTGTCTGGTCCGCTTCCTAACATCCCGGACGAATTGTGGTATGATAGGGTGGGAAAGGACGTGAATTCGTGGACGATGTGATCAAACGTGTCGAAACAGCCATCCTGGTCGGCTGTTTTTTGGATAATCGCGATGCGGAGCGGGCACGTCTCTCGATGGAGGAGCTGCACGAGCTGGCGCGGACGGCCGGCGTCGAAGTGCTCGACGTGGTCACGCAAAACCGCGAGCGCATCGATCCCGCCTGGTATCTGGGCAGCGGCAAGATTCAGGAGATCGCCCACCGCGCCCGGGAGCTGGACGTGGATCTGGTCATCTTCAACGACGAGCTGTCGCCCAGCCAGACCCGCAACCTGGACACGGCGTTCGACTGCAAGGTGATCGACCGCACCCAGTTGATCCTGGACATCTTCGCCGGACGGGCGCAGTCCCGGGAGGGCAAGATCCAGGTGGAACTGGCCCAGTACAATTACCTGCTGCCGCGCCTGGCGGGACAGGGCAGGCAGCTCTCCCGCCTGGGCGGCGGGATCGGCACGCGGGGGCCCGGGGAGACCAAGCTGGAGAGCGACCGCCGTCACATCAGGCGGCGAATCAGCGAGCTGAAACAGCAGTTGGCCGACATCGTGCGCACCCGCCAGCTTCACCGGGAGCGGCGCAAGAAAAACAGCGTCTATCAAATTGCGCTGGTCGGCTACACCAACGCCGGCAAATCCACCCTGTTAAACCGGCTGACCTCCGCGGACACCCTGCAGGAAGACAAACTGTTTGCCACCCTCGACCCGACGACGCGGCAGCTTTCCCTGCCAAGCGGCATGGACGTGCTTCTCACCGATACCGTCGGGTTTATCCAGGATTTGCCGACAACACTGGTGGCGGCTTTCCGCTCCACGCTGGAAGGCGTCCAGGAAGCCGATCTGATCCTGCACGTGGTGGACAGCCACCATCCCGACCTGGAAATCCACATGGAAGTGGTGGAGCGCATCCTGCGCGAGCTGAAGGCGGACGACATCCCGCAGCTCGTGGTGTTCAACAAGGCGGATTTGATCCGCGAGGGCACGTACCTGCCGCCGGTGGACGATGCCATTCTCATCTCCGCGCTGCGGGACGACGACCTGAAGCGGCTGTTGGAGCGCATCGAATCGTACGTCTACGCTTCCTTCGACCGGATCACGCTGAAAGTGCCGGTGGAGCGCGGGGACATCGTGTCGCTGCTGCACCGCGAAGGCGTCGAGATGGAGCAGGCGTTTGACGAAGCGGATGCCGCTTATCTGATTACCGTACGCATCAACCGGGACCATCCCATCTACGGGAAAGTCGTCCCATTCCTCCTGGACAAACCAGAGATTGCAGAAGAGAGTTGGTAGGAACGACGATGTTTTCATTATTCACCCATGGAGAACGGCTGCGCCCGATCGTGCAGGAAGTGGAAGCGATGATTGCCGGGCGGCATCAGGAGATTGCCGCCCTGGTCGACTACAACCAGTTGAAGGTGCTCCGTTCTTTTCAAAAGCATGAAGTAAACGAGTTTCACTTTGCCCCGTCGACGGGGTACGGCTACGACGACGCGGGCCGCTCGACGCTGGAAGCGATTTACGCGGACGTGTTTGGCGGGGAGGCGGCCTTGGTGCGGCCGCACATCATCTCCGGCACGCACGCCATCGCGATCTGCCTGTTCGGCCTGCTCCGCCCCGGCGACGAACTGCTGTACATCACCGGCAAGCCGTACGACACGCTGGAAGAAGTGGTGGGCGTGCGCGGCGAGGGGCAGGGCTCACTGAAGGATTACGGCATCGGGTACCGCTACGTGCCGCTGACGCCGGAGGGCGAGATTGACTTCCCCGCAGTGGCCGAGGCGATCACCCCGAAGACGAAGGTGATCGGCATTCAGCGGTCCCGCGGATACGCCGACCGCCCGTCGTTTACCATCGCCAAACTGGAAGAGATGATCCGCTTTGTCAAAGAGCGGAATCCGGAACTGATCGTCTTCGTGGATAACTGCTACGGTGAATTTACCGAGGAGCGGGAGCCGCTGCAGGTGGGCGCGGACATCATGGCCGGTTCGCTGATCAAAAACCCGGGCGGCGGCCTGGTCAAGACCGGCGGATACATCGTCGGCAGAAAGGACCTGGTAAAGCTCGCGTCCTACCGGATGGCCGCGCCCGGCATCGGCGCGGAAGGAGGGGCGTCGCTGTACTCCCTGCTGGAAATGTACCAAGGCTTTTTCCTCGCTCCCCACGTGGTGGGCGAAGCGCTCAAAGGGGCGATCTTCTCCTCCGCGCTGTTGGAGCGGCTGGGCTTCCGGACCAATCCGCTGTGGCACGAGCCGCGCACCGACCTGATCCAATCGGTCGAATTCGGCTCGGCGGAGCGGCTGATCGCGTTTTGCCAGGGAATCCAGAAGGCGGCGCCGGTCGATTCCCACGTCACCCCCTATCCGAGTGAAATGCCCGGCTACGCCGATCCGGTCATCATGGCGGCCGGCACGTTTATCCAGGGGGCGAGCATCGAGTTTTCCGCCGACGGTCCGATCCGTCCGCCGTACCTGGGCTTCGTGCAGGGCGGCTTGACCTACTCCCACGTCAAGGTCGGCATTCTGACCGCGCTGGACCTCCTGTTGGAAAAAGGGCTGCTGGAACTTCCGACCGCGTAGACCGCGTAAACGAACCGATTACCCAAAAAACGGGTGCCCAAAAAGCGGGAAGCGTCGCGAGAGACGCTTCCCGTCTTTTCGCTTTTGCTGGCTTGTACATGCATCATTTTGTGTAATCTTTTCTCACATCCATTGACAGGATTCTTGAAAAGCCTTACAATACAACCAAGGAATTTGCGAAGAGAAGAGGAGGGACACGTCATGAGTGATGACATTCGTCGGAACATGGCTCTCTTCCCGATCGGGATCGTCATGAAGCTGACCGATCTGACCGCGCGGCAGATCCGTTATTACGAGCAAAACGGACTGATCCAGCCGGCACGAACGGAAGGGAAGCAGCGACTCTTCTCCTTTAACGACGTCGATCGCTTGCTGGAAATCAAGGCGCTGATCGAAAAAGGACTCAACATCGCCGGCATCAAGCAGGTGCTGCAGCTTCAGCAGCCCGCCCCGGAAAAAACGGAGATCACCGCCACGTCCGAGGCCAAGCGGAAGGAAATGTCCGAAAAGGAACTGCATCAGCTTCTGAAGCAGCAAATTTTGTTCAACAACGCTGCTCGCCACGGCGAGAATGCGTTGATACGTGGAGAGCTTTCCCGCTTCTTCCACTAATACAAGACAACGTAAGCGATAGGAGGAGAGATCGTGAGCAAGTACACCAAGGAAGACATTATGCGTCTGGCCCAAGAGGAGGATGTCAGATACATCCGCCTGCAGTTTACCGACCTGATGGGGGTCATCAAAAACGTGGAGATTCCGCTCTCCCAACTGCCCAAGGCGCTGGACAACAAAATGATGTTCGACGGTTCGTCCATCGAGGGCTTCGTGCGCATCGAGGAATCCGACATGTACCTGGTGCCGGACCTGGATACCTGGGTAGTATTTCCGTGGGGCACCGAGCACGGCAAAGTGGCCCGTCTGATCTGCGACGTCTACATGCCGGACGGCACCCCGTTTGAAGGGGATCCGCGCTACATCCTGAAGCGTGCGCTGAAGGAAGCGCAAGAGATGGGCTTCACCGCTTTCAACGTCGGTCCGGAACCGGAGTTCTTCCTGTTCAAGATTGACGAGAAAGGGGAGCCGACGCTCGATCTGAACGACCAGGGCGGGTACTTTGACTTCGCGCCGCTCGACCTCGGCGAAAACTGTCGCCGCGACATCGTCCTCACCCTGGAAAAAATGGGCTTCGAAATTGAAGCGTCCCACCATGAGGTAGCGCCCGGCCAGCACGAAATTGACTTCAAGTACGCCGACGCGCTGCAGGCGGCTGACCAGATCGTCACCTTCAAACTGGTGGTCAAGACCATTGCCCGTCAGCACGGTCTGCACGCGACGTTCATGCCCAAGCCGCTGTTTGGCGTAAACGGTTCCGGCATGCACGCTCACCAATCTCTCTTCCGCGGCAGCGAAAATGCGTTCTACGACGAATCCGACCCGCTGGGCCTGAGCCAGACGGCCAAACACTACCTGGCCGGCATCCTGCACCATGCCCGCGGATTTGCGGCCATCACCAACCCGCTGGTGAACTCCTACAAGCGTCTGGTGCCCGGCTATGAAGCGCCGTGCTACGTGGCCTGGTCGGCGAAAAACCGTTCGCCGCTGGTGCGCATCCCGGCTTCCCGCGGTTTGAGCACGCGGATCGAAGTGCGCAACCCGGACCCGGCTGCCAACCCGTACCTGGCCCTCGCCGTCATGCTGAAAGCAGGGCTGAACGGCATCAAGAACAAAATGGAGCTGCCCGCAGCGGTGGATCGCAACATCTACGTGATGACCGAGGAAGAGCGCGAAGCTGCCGGCATCGAAAGCCTGCCGGCTACCTTGAAGGAAGCGATCGAGTGCCTGAAGGCCGATCCGGTCATCTGCGAAGCGCTGGGCGAGCATGCCCTGATCCACTTCATCGAGGCGAAAGAAATCGAATGGGATATGTTCCGCACCCGCGTCCACGATTGGGAGCGCGAACAGTACATGACCACCTATTGATCGGCATACAACGAAAAAAGAACCTGGTGACGGATGGCGTCTGGTATTATCCCCTCAAGGTAGACAGTAAAAAAAGAGTTCATGATATCATGGACTCATTACTGTTGACCGGAGGGGA